>CAYGGL010000048.1:0-14293 GCA_964349215.1 uncultured Acidimicrobiaceae bacterium
CAGCAGGGTCCGTGATCTTTTCCAAACGGCTCGCAAACTTGGGCGCTCGATAATTTTCATCGACGAGATTGATTCCATAGGTCGAAAACGCGGCGCTGGACTTGGCGGTGGCCATGACGAGCGTGAGCAAACACTCAATCAACTCCTCTCGGAAATGGACGGATTTGAAGCTGCCGAAGGTGTCATCATCATGGCTGCTACCAACCGGCCAGACATTCTGGACCCAGCCCTGTTACGGCCAGGTCGATTCGATCGCCAAGTTGTCGTTCCGCTTCCTGAAATCGAAGAGCGACTTTCAATACTTGAGGTCCACTGTAAACATAAACGCATCGGTCCAGATGTCGAGCTGCGCACCGTCGCCAGAGGCACCCCTGGAATGAGCGGAGCAGACCTTTCCAACCTGGTTAATGAGGCAGCCCTATTTGCGGTGCGCCGTAACGCTAATCAGATCGAGATGATTGATTTCGAATCTGCCCGTGATCGAATTCTGATGGGAATGCGTCGGGACTCAATGGCGCTTTCTCAAGCCGAGAAAGAAATTGTTGCCTATCACGAGGGGGGCCATGCGGTTTGTGCCGCCGTGCTCCCACACGCCGACCCCTTGCATAAGGTAACGATCTTGCCGACAGGCATTGCGCTTGGTGTAACTCAGCAATTACCCGAAGAACGCCACCTCTACCCTCAGCACTACATAGAAGACTCGTTGGTGGTGCGACTTGGTGGACGAATCGCCGAGTCACTCGTCTACGACACCTATTCAACAGGGGCCAATAATGACCTAGTCGGCGCTACCGAACTTGCTCGCAAGATGGTGCGCGAGTGGGGCATGAGCGAACGCATTGGTCCCATGGCATGGGGATCTCACAATCAGGTCTTTTTGGGAGAGGACTTTATGACCAGTCGTGAATACAGCGACGTGACTGCACATGTAATAGATGAAGAAGTCGAACAAATTTTGCGAAATCAAGAGATTCGCTGCCGGGAATTATTAAAGGAACACCGAGGCGCTCTCGATCTTGTGGCCGGCGCACTATTGGAAAAAGAAACTATTGATGGGGCCGAGGTACACCGTCTCATCAAACAAGCTTCAGGGACCTCTGAGATCTGACATAGCTGCCCAGAGTTCACTCGCTACTGGTGGGCCGACAAATGAAGCCCTCACAATGCCTTGTCCGTCTGCGATGACCATTGTAGGAACGGCATCAATGTCGTAACGCTTGTGCAAGTCAGGTTGATCGCTGAACTCCACTTCTGCAACCGCAACCTCTGCGCAAGCCATTACCTTTGCCTTTTCGACAGTTCCTTCGCAGGCATCACATGTCTTTGAGGTAAAGACCACCACCAGCCATTGAGTCTCTGGCTGAGGGAACTCAGATCGATCAAGTTGCGATGGGACAGACCAGCGAGCTTGGGTAGGTGGATCGGGTCTGCGGCGTTGAACGACGAAGGCCACAACAACCGCTATTGCGATAACGCCAACAACGATGATCAGACGTTCAGCTTCCAACGCCGGCTCCCTTGCCTTTGATGCACATTACGGAGCTGGAACTCCCATGACCCAACTTGCCCCCACAGCAGTCATTGAATCTAACGAGCGTTCAGCAACCACCGGAGCTGATGCCTCAACTATCAATGGCAACTTAGCCAGACGGATTTGATCGTAGAGTGCCAGATTGAGACGACCACCTGGCTTGAGTTCGCGGTTTTGGAATGCACTCAGCTCTGATCTCACGCCATCGGCGATCGTAAATACCGAAAATGTAACGGCTTTTGTTCCCGGGTTTTGTACAACCAAACTTTCACGCACTGTCTCTGAAGACTCTCCTACGGGAAATACCCACATAGTCGAGGTCTGCGGTGAACCAAGAGCTGAGGACCATCCTCGAGGAAGGCTAGGAGATCGCCCGATGACCTCGCGTTCTACAACAATGGGTACTTCATTGAGCGAGTTGACCTGAACGGCATAACCCACTCCTGGGGGAACTCGAGCCTGCTCGGCAGAATCGACAGTGGTACGAGAGTTTTGCGTAATCACCAAGTCAATGGGTTCAGGCAAAATCGTTTGATCGTCAGTCGTTATTTCTATGCTGACTTGTGCCTCACGCTTTGTCGGATTGTATATGTGCCATCGCTCAGTCGTTGAGGCGTCGTAGTAGCCACGAGGAAACAACCAAGTCGTTGTTGCAACTGGAGCCGCAGGAGTCAAGGTGGCCCCTACCCGGTCAGCCAAGCCATCGAAACTCTGAAGGCGTTCGACCACAACCCTTCCGGTTCGGGCATTGACGAAACTAGAAGTGAAATCTCTGCGCCTTTCGGACAAGTCGAGAGCCTTCATGGATCGAGCGGGAATAGGTAGACCCTGAAGAGGAACGGGGCTGTCATTTCCTTCGCTTGTTGAAAAGGTGATGTCAACCACTGCCTCGGTGGGGAAAGGATTGAAGATCATCAGAACCTGTGTGGCGTCTCGTGCAGTGGAACCATTTGCCAAGTACCAAGTCTTGGATGGCTCCGACACACATGGTGCAGCGCTGTTGCCTCTTGGCCCGGTAATGACATGTTCTACTGCAACGTCTCCCCCATCGAGCTCGACCATTGCTGATAAATACGATGGAGTCATCTCAGCGGGCGACTGAAATTCCGTACTTCGATAAGCATCGGCCTGGATGGTTTTGACTACCGGGGTTCCTTCACTCCCAAACCAGGTGATAGTTCCGCCACGTGCCACTTGGCCGATGTTTGCGATCACCACTGACATGGTTGCAATACCGCTACTTCCACCCGTGCCGCCGATGCAATACCAGCTTGAGTCTCTTGTGCCACTGGGGTCGAGTTGGGACATCTTGGGAGGCGCCAATATTTCTGGCTCCGAGTGTTTGGCAACAGGCACTTCACGATCTGCCATTACCAGACCTGCCACTATCACCAGTAAGAAGCCAATTATTAATGGGCGTTTCGACATCATGGACGAGCACCAGCAGTCTTTGATGGCTGCCACGCTGTGTTCTCGTAGAGAACGATGGCGGGGTCAACCTCAACTAGACGAAGGTCAAGTTGTCTGGCAACCGAAGCGGTCAGTGCGGCCGGCAACACATTTCGCTTGGACCCAAATCTCTCTGGAGCAATCCTTTCTACCAACGCGACATACCGAACCCCAAGTGGGCCCACAATTCGGCCCAGTCGGTCGGTCTGACCCTGCACAGCAGCACTGATGGCAAGTTCAATTTCATCAGAAGCCTCGCTCGTGGGCATCTGCCAGCGGTCACTTAATTCAGGGAAACCACCGGCTGAAACTCCAAATGCAACATCAGAAATAAATGTGTTGCCGGCCATTGGCAATGCTTCGGAATCTCCTATCCACAACACATTGAATTTGCCGACTCCCTGAGTCTCTTCATCCAAGAAATGAAGTGTTCGATCAAGACCGGCTTTCGGAGCTTCTGCTCGACCATCGAAAGCAGTTCCAAGGAGCGGCAAAACACCAACGGCTACACCGCCTGCGGCAAATAGAGGAATCAACTGACGCCAACCAAAGCGCTCTCCATGAAGATCGGTTTCAAAAGATGCCAGCCCGAGGCCTACGGCCAAAGCCAACCCCACACCGCCAAAACTTAAAGTCACTTCTGAGCCGGGAAGCGGAACAGGAAGTAGGTCTCTCGAACCCACGAAAGCAAGCACCCAAGACCCGACCATCATTGCCCAAGCCTGGAGGCCGAGATTAAATCGCCACTGCTTACCAATGAAGATCACAAGAGAAGCTGCGAGTAACAATCCAAAACCCAGTGCCGACTGATTGGGTCCATCTGCAAATCTCAAGAAATCCTGAATACCTGCATCACTTGGCCCAAGAGGTGAAACCCCTCCAAGAAAATCCCAGCTCTGATTTCCTGAAATGAGTGCTCCAACAAACCAAGGGGCATGTATCACAACGGCCAGTGCGCTGGATCCTGCGACCAAGTTAGCCAAAGAAGGTGAAGTTCTAGAGTCATGGACCGGACTGTTTTTTCCACCAGCAAGACCAAGGATCACTGCGACAAGCCAGACCAACAAAAGCGCAGCCGGAACAAAAGCCATTACAACAGCCAACATGAGACCAAGGCTGAGGATTGGTCTCGACGGCAGCCCGCGAGCCTCCCTCGCAGTTGCACTCTCTTGCTCCTCAGGTCCTGTCGTCCACGACAAAGCTGAGGATGTCATCAAAAGTTGTCGCACAATCCACGGGGCTATCGCATAAAGCACCAGACCTGCCCAGCGGCCAAGCGCAATCGCATTCCACGGCAAGGGTATGGCCGCATAAACCAACAGCATCAATGCTCTTGAAGGTTTTGATTCAAATACCGAACTGAGCTTCCAGATGCCAATCAGGCCAAGCGGAATTGCTCCCAAAACCAAAACGTGTTGGAGAACCCCCATCGCCCCTACAAATAGAAATCCCAACAGGCCAATAATCACCGTTGCTGTTGGGGCGGGAGACTGACCATCAAATCCGACTGAATTCAATCCGCTGAAGTAGTCGCCCAGCAAAGTTAAGGGCCCAACATCGAAACCTCCGATGCTCCCAATTTCTGGTAGCGGAGCGATCAACAAAGAACGCACGGCTGCGAACACCAATAAGACTGTGACCCCGATTGTTATTGGGACCACTCTCGACTTGCTGTCGGCCAGAGACTCCTGCAACTCGGCTAGCTCTTGGCGAGCTTCTTCGATTGCCCTCGCTGGTCCGAGTTCTCCACGCATAAACCCAAGCAGCCTGGCACTTCCTCGAACCTGCAACCGACGAACCTCGGAGTCATCCAAAACACGAGTGGCTTGGATCTGTTTACGCCTGCGGCGTAATTCGCCAATGCGCCTAAGGTTCCACCCCCATGCTCCGACTACTTCAATCGCGTGGCGAGGGTGACCGGTAATAAGCGCATAGAACATTTCACTAAGTGTGAAAAGGAGGGCTTGAGGCAAGACTCGTAACAAATGAACCGGTCCATAGGCACTCAACATCGTTCTCAAACGATGTCGAGCTTGCAATAGGCGCCGATCGTCTACAGGACGCCGAGATGCAAGGGCTTCAAGATGTTGCACTCGGGCATCGGGGGCCACCATGACTCGTGCCCCTGCAATGTGGGCACGCCAACAGAGGTCAAGATCTTCGCCAAGAAAATCTATTGCCGGGTCGTATCCGCCAAGTGTGTGAAATAGATCGGCTCTTATAAGGGTGCAAGCCCCTGGCACAACAAACACATCGCGCACTGCGTCATGTTGTTCTTGATCGAGTTCGCCTCGATCTACATGAGAAGAAGTAACTCCTGACTTATCTGCTGATAGGCCTACCTGCAAAAGTCGATCTGGCGATCCCCAAGAAACGAGCTTTGGACCTACCACCCCGGCATTCGAACGAAAGGCCTCTTCTACCAACAACCGAACCACATCTGGCTCTAAGGCCACGTCGTCGTGACACAAAAGTAGAAATGGCGCCCCTTCAACCATTGACATGACCTCATTGGCTGCCGCGCCAAAACCTACGTTGGCCTCTAAACGTCGCACATACGCGGACGGCATAACTTCACCCACGCGAGGTAACGCCTCTATCGAGCCGGCTGTATCTATTACCAGCACCGACAGGTTCGGGTAGTCCTGGTTAGAAAGGCTGGTCAGACACTCTTCAAACCAGGGGCCGCCGTCGTGCGTGACAACGACCGCGACAACGGCAGGCGCCTCGGCAATAACATCGTCGTCACCATCTTTGAGTTCAGAAATCATCAGAGTACCGAAGCATCATGGCCCCCAGGACAGGCCGCTCAGCGCCGGAGCTTCTCGCTTTCTAATTTCAGATCGTGCTCGACCATCATCGCCACAAGCTCTGAAAAACTTACCGAAGGCTTCCAGCCAAGTTTCTCCTGGGCCTTTGATGCGTCACCAACCAATAAGTCGACCTCTGCCGGACGCATAAATCGCTCATCTTGTTTTACGTAACGTTCCCAGTCGTCTATTCCGGCAGCTGCAAATGCAAGTTGAACAAACTCACGAACTTCATGGGTCTCTCCGGTAGCGACCACATAATCTTCTGGTTGGTCCTGTTGGAGCATTAACCACATTGCTCTTACATAATCGCCGGCAAAGCCCCAATCTCGACGAGGACTCAGATCACCCAACATGAGTTCTTGTTGAAGGCCCAGCTTTATGCGGGCAACAGCGTTGGTCACTTTGCGAGTCACAAACTCCATGCCACGACGAGGACTTTCGTGATTGAACAAGATGCCGCTGCAGGCAAACATGTCGTAGGACTCACGGTAGTTAACGGTTATGTCATGTCCAAATACCTTGGCAACTCCATAAGGACTGCGTGGGTAAAAAGGTGTTACCTCGTTTTGAGGGGTCTCTCGAACTTTGCCAAACATTTCACTTGATGACGCTTGATAAAAGCGCATGGGATTCTCTCGTCCTCCGACGATACGAATGGCCTCAAGCATGCGCAACACACCAAGGCCAGTGACATTGGCAGTGAGTTCTGCTTGTTTGAAAGACAAAGCGACGAAAGATATCGCCCCCAAGTTGTAGACCTCATCAGGCTGGACATACTCGAGAGCACTTACCAGCGAAGTTAGATCTTGTAGATCTCCGCTGACCATTTCTATAAATGGGAACTCTTCGGCGACTAGGTCTGCGCGCGTATTGCTCTGACCCTTGACCAGACCAAAGACCTCATAGCCCTGTTGATTTAGAAACTCGGCCAAATACTGACCGTCTTGTCCTGTTATACCTGTTACGAGCGCACGGGCCATTTTCAACTCCATTTCGAGAATGCTGCTTGGGTGCATGCTAACCGAGGAGGCCCAAAGCCTAAGCATGGGACTAGTAGTCTGATTTCACCGTTCGGCCGCTCGGCACTAGCGTCGCTTCGTCTCATCCGAGTCCCGACACCCATTGAGTAGACCTGGAGCGCCACACTGAAAAAGCCGGCATTTATAGAGAGCTTAAATGACCGCAACCCTCTTCCCGAGGGGACGCTCGCCGTCGGAACCGGACTGTTGGTCAATGGTTTTACCACCTATGCCTTTTTAGTTCTTGCCGCTCGTGCTCTCGGAACCGAGCAATACGCGCCTTTATCTGTGCTCTGGGCATTGATATTTCTCGTTGGTCCTGGGCTCTATCTGCCGTTGGAACAAGAAACGAGCCGAGCCTTGGCTGATCGGCGCGCGCAAAGTTTGGGTGGTGGACCACTTATCAAACGAGCCGTACTTCTGGGTCTTGGACTGACTCTCATCCCTCTTGTCGTCGCGCTTCTCGCAAGTCAGGTGATTCTCCAGCACCTTCTAGATGATCAGGTAATGCTCGTAGTTGCCTTTATTCTCTCGCTGGTCAGTTTCGCCATCGTCTATCTCGCAAGAGGCGTGCTTTCAGGATTGAACCGTTTCAAGAGCTATGCGACTTACATGGGTTCAGAAGGAGCGGTGCGTCTGGTTATTTGCATCCTCTTGATGATCTTTGGCGTATCGACACCTGGCCCCTTTGGCCTAGCTGTTGCACTCACTCCCCTGCTTGGGATCATCATCGCCCTTCGTGGCCAAAAAGGCCTCATCGAAGAGGGACCTCCGGCTCCATGGAGCGAATTGTCCTCTGCGATTTTAACTCTGCTGGCTGGATCTTTATTCGCTCAATTATTGGTGAATGCCGGACCTCTCACCGTAGAACTATTGGCCAAACCTTCAGAAGAAGCCGCCGCTGGACGATTTCTTGCCGGAGTAATCGTAGCCCGCATCCCTTTGTTTCTATTCCAAGCCGTGCAAGCCGCACTTTTGCCTAAGTTGTCAGCATTAGCGTCTGCCGGCGAACTTGGTGAGTTCAGAAATGGCCTCGGTAGGCTGCTTCGTGTCGTGGCAGGTATCGGTGTGATTGCCACTGTTGGGGCCTTCATCGCCGGGCCGTCGGCTCTACGTTTATTCTTCGGACCCGAGTTCGACCTCACGAGCCAAGATCTTGGCCTCTTGGCACTTGGTAGTGCGGCTTACATGATGGGCATAGCTATGGCGCAGGCCTTGATTGCACTTTCAGGACACGGTCGAGTCGTACTGGGCTGGGTGTCAGGCGTTGTGGGTTTTGTAGTTGTGGCTGCATTGGGCAATGACTTATTCCTACGAGTAGAACTCGGCCTACTTGCCGGCTCCACTCTCGTAGCCATCACAATGGGCATCCAGCTAATCAGCCAGCTCCGCAAGGGAGCAGTAATGACCACCCCTGCCGTCATCGAAGCACTGCATGACCTCCCACTGGAGCCCTAAGATGCAAAAACGCATGATAGAATGCGTTTATGCCTAAGACAGTGCAGATCCGTGATATAGACGACGATGTATATGCAGCCCTGGCTCAACGCGCAGCTGAGGCGGGTTTCAGCGTTCCTGATCTCTTGCGGCGAGAAGCCACGAAGTTAGCCAGTAGGCCAACAATCGAAGAATGGCTCGAGCGAACACGGCGACGTCCCTCAGCTATTGCCCGCTCCGAGGTACTCGAAGCACTCGACGAAATTCGAGGCGAGTGGCCCCATGTTGGTAATTGACGCCAGCGTGCTGTTCGAAGTTGTCGCTGACACTCCGGAATCGGAAAGTCTTCGTGAACGAATGGCTCTTGATGCAGACCATGGGGCTCCTCATCTGGTTGATGCAGAGGTTCTCTCAGTTATTCGCACTCATCACCATAAAGGGGCCTTGGATACCACCTCGGCACGTCAAGCCATTGACGATCTGCGACTCTGGCCAGGCGAACGATGGTCACATCGTCCTCTGCTTGGCCGTGCATGGGAACTCCACCCGAACTTACGGGGATACGACGCTCTTTATGTCGCACTCGCCGAAGTCATGGGAGCGACGTTGCTCACCCTCGACCAACGACTTGCATCCGCCCCGATGATTCGTTGCGAAGTCGAGGTTCCTGGGGAACCACATAACTCGAATTAGATTCTGAGTGTCGGTTCTGGTCTAAAGCTGCTACAAATCATCCAGTATGAAAGGCCTTATTCTCTCCGGTGGAGCCGGCACGCGTCTTCGCCCCATTACACATACGAGTGCCAAGCAGCTGGTTCCAGTTGCGAACAAGCCGATCTTGTTCTTTGGCCTCGAAGATATGGCCGAGGCGGGCATTAAAGAGGTCGGCATCATCGTTGGCACCACAGCAGATGAAATTAAAGCTGCCGTTGGTGACGGATCTAAGTGGGGGCTCCAAGTCACATACATACCTCAAGACGAGCCCTTGGGTCTTGCCCACTGTGTGCTGATTGCCAAGGACTTCCTCGGAGAAGACAACTTTGTGATGTATCTGGGCGACAACCTTTTACGCCAAGGAGTCAAAGAATTCGTCGATGGATTTAATGCTGCAGTCCAGCGCGCCGGAACCCCCAAACTCGACTCTGAAGAAGAGGCCCCCGCCGCCCAGATTTTGCTGGCCCGCGTGCCAGACCCAGAACGTTTCGGCGTCGCCGAACTCGACGAAGCAGGGACAGTAATAAGGCTGGTCGAAAAGCCCGAGGTACCACCTTCTGACTTGGCTTTGGTCGGCGTTTATCTCTTTGACCCATCCATTCACGAAGCCGTCAGGGCCATCAAAGCCTCACCTCGTGGTGAACTCGAGATTACAGATGCCATCCAGTGGCTGATTGATCAAGGCAGACGAGTTCGCCATGAAGTAGTTGACGGCTGGTGGATTGATACCGGCAAGCTAGACCCTCTCTTGGAGGGCAACCGACTAATACTCGAGACCATCGAGCCAAGCATTGCCGGTTCGGTTGATGCCACCTCACGCCTTGATGGTCGAGTTGTCATCGAAGTGGGCGCCGAGATCATCAACTCGACAGTTCGCGGGCCCGCAATAATCGGACCTCGCACAAAGCTGATTAACAGCTACGTAGGGCCGTTCACATCTATCGCATCTGATTGCGAGCTCATCGATTCTGAAATCGAGCACTCGATCATGCTTGACCACAGCACAATCAACAACATTTCGCGCCTACAAGACTCGTTAATAGGTCGAGAGGCTAGAGTGATGCGTTCAGGAACCCGGCCTCATGGCACTCGACTCATGTTAGGCGATCATTCCCGCGTCGATCTGGAGTAACCACCTTGGCAACTGTTAGCGAATCAACCGTAATTGCCGGCGTTTATCACGTAGTCCCAACCATGCACAGCGATGAGCGAGGTTTCTTTGTTGAGACCTACAGGCGCTCTTGGTTCCCATTGGGTCGTGAAATGATCCAGGCCAATAGAGGCGACCGACAAGCCGGTTCTGTAGTCGGGTTGCACTACCACTTACACCAAGCTGACTATTGGTATGTCCCCTTTGGACTCGCTCGGGTAGTCCTGCATGACTTACGCACCGGTTCGCCAACAGATGGCGCAACCCTGACTCTTGACCTGGGAGCTGCCCCGGGCGAACAAAGCGATCACTCTGGAGTTTTTATTCCACCTGGTGTTGCCCATGGCTTCGCTGCGCTGACAGACATGACCATTACCTATCTAGTAGATAGCTATTACAACGCCGCTGATGAATTGGGTGTGGCGTGGGACGACCCTGGCGTAAAAGCTGACTGGGGAATAGCGGAACCTATTCTTTCTCAGAGAGATCAGACAAACCCCCGCCGAGATGCACTCGACCCTGGGGTGCAGCCTCATTACCGCCTTCGGACCTAGGAATTTGATTCATGAAGCTTTTTGTCACAGGTGCTGCCGGATTTATTGGCTCTAACTATGTTCGCCAGGTGCTTTCCAATAGCGACGACGAAGTAACGGTTTTCGATGCCCTGACCTACGCAGGAAACCTTAACAACCTGCAAGATCTCGAAGATAACTCTCGTTATTCATTCGTCAAGGGTGATATTTGCGATCGTCAAGCCGTCGCTGATGCTATGGCAGGCCACGACGCTGTAGTTCATTTCGCCGCAGAGAGCCATGTTGATCGGTCGATCGTCAATCCTGATGAGTTTGTACACACGAACTGCGACGGCACCAATGTGGTCTGTGACGTTGCCCGCAAAATCGAGGTACAACGATTCCTACACATATCAACTGATGAGGTGTACGGATCGATCGAAGAGGGCTCATTTCGGGAAACTGACGCCCTCGGCCCACGTTCGCCTTATTCGGCATCAAAAGCAGGGTCTGACCTGATTGCTTTGAGTTACTTCACCACATACGAACTTCCGGTAATCATCACTCGTTCCTCAAATAACTTTGGACCTTATCAATTTCCTGAAAAAGTCATTCCCCTCTTCGTGACCAATTTGTTGGACGGAAAGAAAGTGCCGCTATATGGCGATGGAATGAACGTTCGCGACTGGTGCTTTGTTGAAGATAACTGTGCAGGGGTCGACATGGTCCTTCGCAATGGAATCCTGGGTGAGATCTACAACATCGGGGCCGGCAATGAGGTTCCTAATCGCCATATAACTGATCGCTTGCTCGAACTCTGTGGAGCAGACGAATCATCTGTTGAGTATGTGGCTGACCGTCTGGGTCATGACCGACGTTATTCAATTGATACATCCAAGGTTGAGGCACTGGGATGGAAGCCAAAGCGAGAACTCGAAGAGGCGCTTGAGCAAACCGTTGGTTGGTATCGCGACAATCGCTGGTGGTGGGAACCACTCAAGAGCCGCTAATGCGAGTTCTGATCACCGGGGCGGGCGGACAAGTTGGCCGCGAGCTGTCCGAGGTCTTCAGCGATCATGAACTCGTCGCGGCTGGTCGTAGCACGATCGATGTAACAAATCGTGACAGTGTCTTTCAGGCCGTCACGACTACCCATCCAGATGTGATCATCAACGCTGCTGCATGGACTGCCGTCGACGCATGTGAAAGCGACCCCGATAAGGCATTTCTATCCAATGCGTTGGCTCCTCGTTTTATAAGCGAGGCAGCTCGGTTGGTTGGCGCGCATCTCTGCCAGATATCTACTGATTACGTTTTTGACGGAACTAAATCGACTCCCTATACCGAATGGGATGTGCCTAACCCACAGTCTGTATATGGCCATTCCAAACTTGCAGGCGAACAAGCCGTTGGGCCAGACGCCACAATCGTACGAACCTCATGGGTATGCGGACGTTACGGGTCAAACATGGTTAAGACGATCTTGCGTCTTGCAGATGAGCATGATCAGCTGAGCTTCGTTGACGATCAAGTTGGACACCCAACGTTTGCAAATGACTTGGCCCGAGCCATACACCGACTGGTGATCGACCGACGCTCTGGGCTATTTCACGTGACCAACCAAGGGGCTTGTTCGTGGTTTGAATTCGCTCAGGCCGTCTTAAAAGCAAGCGGGGCCGACCCCATGCGCGTAAGTCCAATCAAGACTTCTGAACTGAACCCGCCAAGACCGGCCCCTAGACCAGCTAACTCGGTCTTGGATAACTCTGCGATGCGACTCTCTGGCCTTTCGCTATTGCCACACTATGGCGAAACTCTCGATTGGCTTGTCAAAGAACTGGTGAGATAGCTCCAGGCACCAAACTTCGTGCATAGCGGGTGACCTATCCCTAAGTGAGGGCATTAGTGCCCTAAGGGAATCTTTGCGAATCAGTTAAGACTGCGCGCCCTCATGCCGATCAAACCCATATGGCCGAGGGTTTCCAGGCATCGGAGACCAGGTGATTCGCTATGTTAAAGGGAGATCGACGCCGATGCGCCGACCACGGGTTTTACTAATTGTTCTCTTTCTTTTAGCCCCTCTACTGAGTGGGTCTGCAGCATCAAGCAGCGCGTCAGAGGCAACCGATGAGTTCGATTTTCTTAATCGTGCCAATGATGCCAGAGCTCAAGCTGGGCTGGCACCACTCAAGATGAGTTCTGCTCTTGTCGATTACTCGCGCAGCCACTCAGCTCGGATGCGTGATGCCGGCAACATCTTTCATACCGAAGATTTGGCAGTCGTAGCCAATCAACGAGTTCCTCGTTGGCAACGTGCTGGTGAAAACGTCGGAGTAGGCGGAAGCGTCGAGAGTTTGCATACCGCCCTGATGAACTCCCCTGGACATCGTGCAAACATCCTCGGTGACTACAACTATGTGGGCATGGGGGTTGTGCATGTCTCGGGCAAGATGTACATAACCCAGTTCTTTACCAAGACTCCTGCCGATTTAGAGATCGCTCCCGGTGTAAATACATCACCAGTTGGTTCTTTGGATCTGGTCTCGCGTTCAGTGGATCTTGCAACCGTTACCGGTTGGGCGATTGACCCAGATACCGCATCTGCGATCGATGTTCACGTCTATGTCGATGGACGCTTTGGAGGAAGCGCTACAGCTGGTGGCTCAAGGCCTGATGTTGGCGCGATATTTCCAAATCATGGCAAGAATCATGGCTTCTCTTTCAATATCGTCCCCGGCCCTGGCACCCACAACATTTGTGCCTACGCCATAAACACAGGTTCGGGTGGAAATGCTTTGCTTGGTTGCAAATCGATAGACATGAACCCCACACCCTTCGGATCATTCGATGCCATCGCTCGAGTAGCCGGTGGAATCACGGTAAATGGATGGGCAATTGATCCTGACACCACCTCATCTGTTGATATACATGTCTATGTAAACGGCGGGTTTGCCGGTTCGGGTAGGGCTACGGTTGAACGACCTGACCTTGCAACATTCTTTCCCGACTACGGTGCGCGTCACGGATTTAGCATTCCAATTCCCCTCGGTGCCGGCTCACATAACGTTTGTGTGTATGCACTGAACGCATCTGGGGCAGGAAACAACACCGGCCTTGGGTGTAAGTCAGTTTCGGTTGATCCCAACAGTTTTGGTTCAATCGATTTTGCCCAAAGAACCGCTAGCGGCCTCCGTCTAGGAGGTTGGGCTATTGACCCAGACACCCCTTCCCCTATAGGTGTGCATGTGTATGTCGATGGAACCTTCGGCGGATCTTTTATTGCAAGTAGCTATCGAGGCGACCTTGCCGGCCTGTTCCCAAGCTGGGGAGGAGGCCGCGGATTTGATCTCACCGTAAACACAAGCCCCACAGCTCACACGATTTGTGTGTATGCCATTGACGCAGCTGGGGGCGGAACTAATACGGCACTTGGCTGTAAAGCTGTATGACCAAGATCAACCTGCCTTCTGCCAACAGACCACTAGTCCAATCTAGATCTAGCCTCATTCGCGCAGTCATCGCAGCGCTGGCAATATGTGCAACTCTGTTTCCTGCGAATTGGCCCTCGGCTCATGCTGAGATCATCAGGCCAATACGTTTTCCTATCGAAGGCCTCTCTCGATTCTCTAACGACTTTGGTGCTCCACGTTCGGAAGGGCGCACTCATA
>CAYGGL010000049.1:0-14153 GCA_964349215.1 uncultured Acidimicrobiaceae bacterium
CATCGAACCAAGCGAGTCGCGTGGCGAAAGCGATCTCCTTGAAGATGGTCCTATGAAACTTCGGCGACACGTTCACATCGCAGGGGTTCCCAGGAAAGATCCTTTTTGGCATTCCAGCGTGAATTCGATCCGGGACGTCGTTGAGCTTCACCCCCATTGAGTTCGGAACTATTGGGATTGGAACTCTCGGCCTCGGCCCAATCACGCCAAGGGTGCCCTTCAAGTGCATCGGTTCGCAATGGAGCCAGCTCGTCTATGAGCTCTTTGCGTCTCTTTGCGCTGAACGACGTGGCGACTCCAACGTGATGCAAGACGCCGGCATCGTCATAAAGGCCAAGTAGAAGTGAGCCGACCCCGCTTTCTTTATGCCAACGAAACCCCCCAACCACGCAGTCAGCAGTCCGCTGATGTTTCACTTTGAACATCACTCGCTTATCGGGCAAATAGGCGAGTGACGCTGACTTCGCCATCACCCCGTCGAGTCCAGCGCCTTCAAAACGTTCGAACCAATCAGATGCATCTTTCGGATCGGTGGTGGCGGGAGTTATATAAACAGGTGGCTTAATTCCTTCCAACGCAGCAACCAGACCCTTGCGTCGTTCAGAAAAAGGAGTAGAACGCAGATCCTTATCGTCGAGTGCGATGAGGTCGAAGGCAACGAATGACGCCGGGGTTTCTTCTGCGAGTCTTGTAACTCGTGACTCGGCTGGATGAATTCGTTGCAATAGAGAATCGAAGTCCAGTCCTTTGGTGCCAACTATTACGATCTCACCATCGATTACGCAGCGTTGTGGAAGGCTGACACGGAAGGCCTCCACTAGTTCGGGGAAGTATCGAGTTAGCGGTCGTTCGCCTCTACTTGTGAGCTCAATGGCATCGCAGTCTCGAAAGACGATGCAACGAAACCCATCCCACTTGGGTTCGTAGATCATTCCCGGTTCTAAAGGCAGTTCATCCAAAGCCTTGGCAAGCATTGGTCCCATCGGGGGTTGTACTGGGAGATTTAGCTTCATCGGAGCAACCTCGACATTCGACGGTCGGCCAGCAATTTTCCGTCGGTCTGACAGGCTGGGCAATACGTTATTTCATAACTTTCATACGACACCCGTTTCAACGTGTCGCCACATGTTGGGCAGGGCTCGCCCATTCGATGATGAACGATCCAATGGTCACCAACTTTTGGAGGCAAGCCTCCTTTGCGTTGGCGCTCATGTGCCAGTCCGGTTTCCAACACAAATTTTATTGCCTCGATCAGGCGCTCACGCTGATCAGAGTTAAGTGAGGCCAAAGTGGCATAGGGCGAAATGCAAGCCCGATGTAAAGCATCGTTTGTGTAACCACGGCCCATTCCGGCAACGCTGCGCTGGTCTCTCAAGATCGTATGAACACGGCGGGAGTCATTACTTACACGTAAAAATTCGATGGCCTCACCCGAATCAATCTCTGGACCAAGTCGATCTAGCGGGCCATTGTCACCAGGGCCCAATACCCACCATGCCGCTTTGCGCTCATGACCGAACTCTTTGATCAGTATTGCGATGGGGGCTGCGACAGAGCTGAATGTCAGACGGACGACGCCGTTCTTTGGTTTAGTGGACTTCGCCGGTGTCTCCAGATCAACACGGCCCCCTTGGGAGAGGTGGATTAACAGTCTCGGTGGGCTTGTAAGAGAGCCACCCGTTGGTTCAAAGGTGGCTATTAGGTACTTGGCTCGTCGGCTAATTGCCTTGATTCGTAGACCGACCAATGCGTTGGGTTCTGGAGTAACCGTCTTTAGAGAAGAGAACTGAAGAGCCGTGACCTTCTCAAGTGTCGCATTGGCAACAGCGCTATCAAGACGCTCTGCTAGTGCCTGCATCTCCGGGAGTTCAGGCATTGTTCCCACCGCTAAGGGCTTCTTGGGCCTTGGTCATACGATCGTCTAGCCACGCAGGAGGAGCACCGCGAGTGGCGAGATCAATAAACGAGGGATCGAGCGCAATATTGGTAAGCAAAGCAACCTCGGCCAAATAGTCAGAGATCATTACGTGTTCGGCGGCGAGGCCAGGGCCATCATCGTTGGCGTTGTGATAGTTGCCAAGCGGTAAGGCCAACCCAGAGGCTTGGTACCCTGTCGCACAAAATGCGCTGGCCTCACATGCTCCACCATCCATGAGCTTGCGTTGGTAGCGAAAGCCCTCGTCTTTAGAGCTAGTGACCATCTGGTCAGCGGCTACTCGTAATGCTTGCGTAAGTCTTGGGTCAAAGACGGTCATTCGATCTCCGACTCGGACAATAACGCCGTCGCCTTGTTGGGCAGAACTAAGGGCTTTAGAACATTCCAATGAAATGACAACTGAATTAGTTGGTACTGTGCCGAGACGAATCGCCTCAAGGGTTCCAAAAAATCCAACCTCTTCTGCACGAGTGAAAAGCCCACAGACTGATATGTCCCCGGCGTTTGACTGAGCAACTGAATCCAAGCACGCAAGAATTGCAGCCGCACCCAAAAGGTCGTCACAAGCCCTCGCCCTGATGCTGTGGTTATCGATCAACACGCGACTTGGGCCGAGTTCAGGAAAGTCCCACATGGCAAAACAGCCAGGAAGAATTTCCCCCTCCGTTATTTCGACACTTGCTCCACTAAGGCGGCCATGCTCATCGCCAGTTGCAGCGGCCAGAACGGCGGCTCCGATTGGATCAGTTTGGTCTTGGTGAAATAACGAAAGCGGCGAACCCGCCAGTGCATATGAGGCTTGAAGCCCGCCTCGAAAAGCGAGAGGTGTTAGTTCCTTAGTTGTGACGCGGGCGTCTCCTTCGAAAACGAAACCAGGGTGGTCAAGATGGGCAACCAAAACCAGTTGGCTTGAGCCTGGGTCTATCGCAGCCGATTTTAAATTTGTAACGACGACATTGCCGGCGCCATCTTGATATGAATTCAAGCCACGTTCTTGGGCAAAGCTCGTGATCCATTTACTGGGGAATCCTTCAAGCAGAGGCGCCGTTGATTGGCTGAGAAGGCCGGCTGCAATATCGATGGCATTTGAGTGCGGCATTAGCAATATGGCGTTGAAAGGGTGAGAAGAAAGTTTTCTTCTGGGTCGCTCCACGAAGCAGTGAGTTGGAGCCCGGCTGCAGCGAGTTCTTCGGTTACCTGTTGGGGAGTGAATTTGGCACTTATTTCAGTTAGCAACTCTTCGCCTTTGGCGAATTCAACCTCGAGATCGCAAGCAGGGATAGTGACTCGCTGATGTGTTCGAGAACGCAACCGCATCTCGATCCAACTTTCTTCTTCATTCCAAATAGCACGGTGCTCAAAGTTTTCGACCACAAAATTTGCACCTAGTTCACGGTTGAGCACGTGCAAGAGATTGAGGTTGAACTCGGCCGTTACTCCCTGCGAGTCGTTGTAGGCAGCAATCAGGCGTTTTGAGTCCTTGACTAAATCAGTACCGAGCAACAGGGAATCACCAACCTCCAGCTGACAATCGAGATCAAAAAGAAAACGCGAGCGTTCCTCTGGCGTCAAGTTTCCGATAGTGCCGCCCAAGAAAGCCACGAGGCGCCTTCCTCCACGAGGAAGGGCATCGAGGTGATGATGGAAGTCGCCGACAACGGCTCTAACCGATACCCCTGGATATGCGAGAGCAATTGCCTCGGCAGAATTTCGAAGGATTTCTTCTGAGACGTCAAGAGGAGCGAAGGTGGAAAGCCTGTTCGTAGATGACATTGCGTCGAGCAACAGCCGAGTTTTTTCTGAGGTTCCCGAACCCAGCTCTATGAGCACATCGGCTTTGGTCAAAGCGGCGATCTCATCGGCTTTAGCTGCCAAGATTTTTCGCTCGCTATTTGTTGGGTAGTATTCGGGCAGACGAGTGATTTGGTCAAACAGATTGCTTCCGCGCTCGTCATAGAACCACACCGGCGGCAGTTGACGAGGAGACGTACTGAAACCCTTGCGAACATCTTCTACGAGAGCTGAATGCAGCTCGTCGGGCTTGAGTCTTACATCGACGTCGATATCTGATGGCTGAGAATCCAGTCTTTTGTTCACTGACTTTGAGCCAGACGTAGACCGCTAAAGGCCCAGCGAGCCTTAGGGGGAAAGAAGTTGCGATAGGTTGCCCGAGAGTGGCCGGCTGCAGTTATGCATGCGCCGCCTCTAAGCACATGTTGATTGACCATGAACTTACCGTTGTATTCCCCAACTGCACCCTGGGCCTGGCGAAAGCCCGGATACGGAATGTACGGGCTGGCAGTCCATTGCCACAATGAATTCATCCACTGATCTTGATTGGTGGAATCGATTGCCAATGCCTCCCACTCAGATTCTGTGGGAAGACGCATATCGAGCCATCGCGCGTAAGCATCGGCCTCATACCAACTCACATGCATGACGGGTTCGTCTGGGTCGACGGGGGTCATTCCGGCAAGAGAAAAAGTCTGCCAACCGTTATCGCAGCGTTGCCAATAGAGCGGGGCTTCCCAGCGATTGTTCTGTACTTCTAACCAGCCATCTGAGGTCCATAACTCGGGCCTTTGATAGCCACCTTCGTCGATGAAAACTTGCCATTCAGCGTTGGTAACAAGATTGCTGCAAATGGTGAAGGGTTCGAGGAAGACCCGATGAGATGGCCCTTCGTTGTCAAAGCTAAATATTTCCGGGTGGTGGTTCTGGCCAATATCGAGGATCCCCCCAGGATGTGCGAGCCAACGTGGTGAAGGGTTCGTGCTAGGTCCAGGTGTAAGGGCGAGGCCTGCTTGAAAGAGCACTTCTCGGTACGAGGGCCGCATCGGGTTAGACCACAGAACATGTTTGATATCCATCAACAACAGCTCTTGATGTTGTTGTTCGTGTTGGAGACCAAGCTCAATCAGCCCTATGACCTCAGAACTGAGTGGAAGATCAAACAGACGTGCCATCGCATCGTCGACGTGGGTCCTATAGCAGCCAATTTCGTGGGCACCAGGCCTTGATATGAGCCCCCGTTCGTGGCGCGCATGTCGCGGACCCACGGCCTCATAATACGAATTGAAGAGGTAATTGAATTGTGGGTGGAACTCTTCGTAGTCACGAAGATGAGCTTTAAGAAGGAAGGTTTCGAAGAACCAGGAAGTATGGGCCCGATGCCATTTGGTTGGACTTACGTCAGGCATTGACTGAACGGTTTGGTCTTCGGGAGAAAGAGGAGATGCGAGCTCTTCGGTCATTGAACGGACCTGTTGGTATCGCTCATTGAGTTGTTGGACAGAGGCTATTGCGGCAGTCAAGGATGAGTCTCTTGTTTGGGTGGGAGGCATGAAATATTCCTACTTTCAGGTCAATCCTTGTTAAACGCTAGGATCGAGTCGTCCTGTTTTGTGCCTGAGCAACTAGCTTTGTCTATTCGCCAGTCCATAACAAGGCGGTTTTGCCGTTTCACTCGGGGACGTAGCTCAGTTGGCTAGAGCACCTGCTTTGCAAGCAGGGGGTCGTGGGTTCGATTCCCATCGTCTCCACCAAGTACCGAGACTCTACAACCGAGACTCTACAAAGTTGTGGGTCAGTTGAACTCTTTCACTCCCAAGTCGTGATCGTGCCCGACGACAAGGACTGGACGTGGGTTCTTCACCGGCGATGCTCCGACTGCGGCTTTGACGCCAGCGGCACCGTGGCCGGAGACGTGCCTGAGTTCATCCGCGAGAACAGCACCCGGTGGCGGCAGTTGACTGCGTCGGGCGCCATCCGACCCGGCCGCCCTGACGAGTGGACCTGGTCACCACTCGAGTACGCGTGTCATGTGCGGGATGTCTATCGGCGCTACCTCGACAGGATCTCTCTCATGCTCGCCGAGCACGACCCGCTCTTCCCGAACTGGGACCAGGCCGCCACCGCCGTCGATGACGACTACGAGAGCCAGGAACCAGGCCGTGTGGCAGAGCAACTCGGCGACGTCGCCGAAGCACTCGCCTTCCGACTCAGCCGACTGGCACCGGAACAGTGGTCGCGGCCGGGACGCCGCAGCGACGGGGCCTCGTTTACCGTCGACAGCATCAGCCGCTACATGATCCACGACCCGATCCACCACATCTGGGACGTCACGGCTAGTCATACCTGACCACCGGCGGCACGTCTACCCGTGCTTCATCGAGGGCCGTACGCACGCTCTACGGACGCAATGCGAACGCGGTAGTCCGCGAGCCACCGATCCCGACCGACACGCTGAGCAGCTGCGTGCTCGGTGACGGCCTTCCACGCGCTGGCATCGCGCTCGGTCCGCCAGTAGGACACAGTTACCTCGACGACGCCCGTTCCGCCCCCTCCGCTCTCGATACCCAGGAAACCGGGCTGTTGCTCGGCGAGGGTCCTTAATAGTTTAGAATTAGTGGTGCGAGCGGCGCGATCGGAAGGGGGCAGCGTGGGTGTGGTGATCGCTGCCGCCCAACCGCGAGAGCCCGATGTCGCTGCGCTTGTGGCGACGCATCTCGCCTTCAGCAGCGAAGTCACGCCTCCGGGTCATGTGCACGCGCTGGCTGTCGACGCGTTGACTGATCCGTCGGTGACGGTCATCGCCGCCCGCCGCAACAGCGGCCTGGTCGGCATTGGAGCTCTGCGTGACCTCGGCGGACGCCATGCGGAGATCAAGTCGATGCATGTGGCGGCTGGCGAGCGGGGCCAGGGTGCTGGCAGAGCGCTCCTTGGTCGACTCATCGCGCTGGCCGAAGCGCGGGGCTTTGAACGATTGAGCCTCGAGACCGGCACGATGCCTGCCTTCGAGCCCGCGAGATTACTCTACCTCAGCGCGGGTTTCGTGCCCTGCGAGCCGTTCGGGGACTACACGGCCAATGCCAACAGCATCTGCATGACCCGCACCATCAAACCGCTGGCACGGCGGTCCGAGTCGGACGATCTTCTCAGCGACAGGAAGGTGACAGAGATGGACGGGTTCACTGCCCTGACTTGTGCAGACCTCGAATTCGAAACTCGCGTCCGCCTCGTCGGTGCGGACGACTGGGTTCAGCCGACGCCGTGTTCAGAGTGGGATGTGCGGGCGCTCGTGAATCACGTGGTCGGCGGCAATCGGCGTTACACAATGTTGTTGCAGGGCGCCGACGCCGACACGGTAAACAAAACACGGACAGTCGATCACCTCGGACCCGACCCGGTCGCCTCGTTCCTGGCTACCGCTGCTGCGCTGTCAGAAGCGTTCCGTGAACCGGGCGCGCTCGACCGGATCGGCCACCACCCGTTGGGCGATCGCACAGGCCAACAGCTCCTCACCATGCGCGTGCTCGACCTGACCGTGCACGCATGGGATCTCGCTCGCGCCCTGGGCATCGACGAGGTCCTTGGTCTGGACGCCGTCGAGTTCGCGCTCACCCATGCCGACGTGATCGAAGGCGGGCGCCAGCACGGGACATTCGCGCCGCCGAACTCGCCCCTCCCGCCAAGCGCGTCGTTGCAGACGCGCTTGCTCCACCTTGCCGGACGACGAACAGAACGAGACCAGCCATGAACCAGCTTGAGGAGACTCCGCGCTGACGTGATTTGTTGATCCCCACAGTTTGATGTCGATGACCGTGACGTAGGCGCGGCTTGTCCAGACTGCTGTTGGAGCCGAAAGACCTGCGGGTGTTCGTTCGTCGACGGCCCTGCCATCTCGTCCCAAGCCAAACGGTCGGTCCTGTTAGCCTCTCGTCGTGCCATCAATGCCGGAGCTGTCCGCCGACGAGGCGCGCTGGATCGCCATTGAGGCACAGGGGCTCAGTCGCAATCGCCTTACCGCGCGGGTAACTCGGCCCCGACTACTCAAGGTCATCACGGCGCTCGGCACGCTCCAACTCGACACGGTGAACGTGTTTGAACGCGCCCAGTTCCTCGTGCTGTTCGCTCGGCTCGGTCCGTATGGCGTGAATCGGTTCCACGACATGAATGGACCGGAAGGAGACCTCTTCGAGTACTGGGGCCATGCCGCCTCGCTCCTGCCGATGGCTGATCAGCCGCTCTTGCGGTGGCGCATGGCCGCGCTGCACCCGTATGGCGGTGGCGAGAAGTACACCGCCCACCTCGAGGCTTGGAGCAAGGAACACAAGGACTACGTCAACGCCGTCTTGAAAGAGGTCAGCGAACGAGGAGGACTCACTGCAAGCGAGTTGGAAGACCCCCGACGTCAGAACGGGGAGTGGTGGGGGCGACGGAGCTTCGGACGGCAAGCGCTCGAGTGGCTGTTTCTCAAAGGTGATGTGGTCGGCTGGAGAAGGCCGAACTTTGAGCGCGTGTACGACCTTCCTGAACGGGTGATCCCCGCCGACATCCTCGCTGCACCGACCCTGACGCGTGATGAGGCGCAACGACGGCTGTTGCTCATCGCCGGTCGCGCTCTTGGAGTCGGCACAGCCGGCGACTTCGCCGACTACTTCCGTATCAAGCTCGCCGACGCGAGGCCGCGTTTGTATGAACTCGTCGAGGCGGGTGCTCTGTCGCCAGTTCGCGTCCAGGGATGGCGGGACGATGCCTTCTTGTTCCAGGGTCTACGACCTCGACGTCCGACCCGGGAAGATGCCGCGCTGCTCACTCCGTTCGATTCGTTGATCTGGGAGCGAGCTCGTACGAGGCGACTGTTCGACTTCGACTACAAGATCGAGATCTACACGCCACCACCCAAGCGAAAATTCGGCTACTACGTGCTCCCGATGCTGCTGGGCGATCGTCTCGTGGGTCGCTTTGACCTGAAGGCGGACCGTAAGGCGTCGTCGCTGCTCGTTCTTGCCTCGCATTCCGAAGCAGGAGTCGACAAGGCCAAGGTCGCTCGGGCCGCGGTCGACGAACTGCAGCGCTTACGGGATTGGCTCCGGCTCGATCGCATCGTCATCGAGCAGCGCGGCGACCTCGCACAGGACGTTCGGGCGATAGTTGGCGATGGATCCGGACGGGCTTGAAGCACTCGGTCAGCCCGGCGTCGGCCGGCCCTCGTCACCTGCCGCCGGGTCAGCAGCCCGTCGCGGCCTGGAGCGTCCGGCACGCTTCGGCAATGCGAGCCGGCGATAGCACAGTCACTCTCTTGCGGAACGTTTCCCGGGTGATCGTGTGGATGTTGTCGAAGTTGACCACGCTGTCGGTTGGGACGCCGTCAGCCCTCGTCAACGCGAGTTCGGACACGACACCGCGTCGCGTTCGGGTCAGGGCGGCGACCACTACCGAGCCGATGCGATCGGCGACAGGGTCACGGGTCAGGACCATCACCGGCCGGTCGCCGCCAGGTGTGGCCGCGAACCAGATCTCACCCCGCTGCATCAACGGCCCAATCCGACCAGTCCTCTGCAGGACCCCAGTCGGCGATCTCGCCCAGAACTCGCTCGGCCTCCTCGAGCGGCGCGGCAGCCCAACGGTCTGCATCACCTTCCGACGCCAACCGGTCGAGGTGGCGGCGAAGGGCTTCACGCAGAAGCTCGGAGCGACCGATGCCGAGTGCTTCGGCCCACCGTTGGGCTTCGTCGGCGTCACAGTCGTCAACACGGAAGCTGAGCATCGTCATACTATGACTCTATCCTGTATGACACGTCCTAGCTACCGTCCCAAGCCCGACGGGGTGTGGCGCGAGGTAGTAGCGGGCCGGCTCGGAAGACGGTCCGCATTGATGCGGTAGTAGAATTTTAAGGTGGACACGTTTCAGGTCGTGTGCGAGATCGAACCGGCAACGAGACCCGACCTGATGCGCGTCCGTCACCAGATCGGAGTCCTCAGCACGATCGCGACCCGCTTCCTGATCCCGGACAACCACATCGGCCGCGCAACGGTGTCGAGCGTCGCAGTGGCGCACGAGGTCGCGCAGATGGGATGCCGCGCGGTCGCGTGTGTGAACGCCCGCGACCGCAACTTGCTCGGATTTCGCCGTGACCTGCTCACAGCTGCGGCCTATGGGGTGGAGGAGTTCCTCTTCGTGTACGGCGACCGACCCGAGACCGGTCGGCGATCTGACGACCTCACGGTGCGATCGATGATCGACATGGCCCGCGACTTCGCCGAGGAGCAGACCACACCGATGCGCATCGGTGTGTCATGCGGGCTCGGCGCCGTGCCGACATGGAAGCGCCACGCCGACGTGTGGTACCTCCAGGTTTCCTACGACCTCGACGCGATGATCAGCTGGCGGTCCGGCATCGAGTTCGATGGCGCGATCTACGCCGGCGTCATGGCGTTGCCCTCCGCCGGCATGGCCCGCAAGGTAAGCGCCGACGTTCCGCAGCTCGCCGTTCCCCGCCCCATCCTCGACCGACTCGACACCAACCCCGACGCCGGTGTCGATCTGGCCGTTGAGCTCGTCACGGGCGTTCGCGACTCGAACGTGTTCGACGGCGTCCACCTCATCACGGTCAACCGCTACCGCCAGGTCGCCACTGCACTTGAACCCAAGCTGCGTTGACCCGGGACGCAACCGAGACCTTATAGGTCGACTATTTTCGGGCGGCCCACGTCATGACCGTAGTGAGCGGGTGTGACGAATTGGTGGATAGCGCGCGCAGAAATCTGCGGAAAGCCCGCTCTGTCTAGCGAACCATCTCCCTGCCGTTTCCTCAGTCCTTTGGACCAGAAGGATGTGGTGTGGCGCGGATCTCGGTGATGGCATGGCGTTCGACGGCGCTGACCTCCAGCGTCCATCCCTCGATCTCGACGCGAGCGCCTGGCCCTTCGGGTACCCGGCCCAGTTGGTCGAGTATCAGCCCCGCCACTGTGGTGTAGGAACCACCCACGACCTCCCCCATTCCGATGTCGGGAAGGTCGTGGAGAGGAAACTGGCCGGGGAGCACGAGCGTGCCGTCGGGTTCGTGTTTGACAGCGATGACGTCACGGTCTGTCTCGTCATAGATCTCGCCGACGAGTTCCTCGATCAGGTCCTCCATGGTGACGATCCCGGCCGCGGAGCCGTGTTCGTCCACTACCACCGCGATCTGGCAACGACGGTTCTGCATTTCGTGCAGGGTGTTCAGAACACCGCCAGTCTCGGGAAACGCGCAAATCTCTGTGGCCGCCTCGGAAACCGGACGGGGACCGAGTGACAGCAGATCCCGGAGGTGAACCATCCCAGTCACCTCGTCGAGGCCACCGCCTCGAGCCACGGGCGCTCGCGAGTAACCGCTCGCGGCCAGCGCCGGGAGCGCGACCTCACCGGGGTCGTCGGCATCGAGCACGAACACATCGCGTCGGGGACGCAGGACCTCTTGCAGCGTCCGGTCCGCAATCTCGAAGGCGCCGTTGATGATCAGCCGTTGCCTCGGGGTGAAGCTGTCCTGGCCGGCGATCATGTCACGCAATTCTTCCTCCGTCACCTCTTCACGATCCCTGTAGGGATCGCCGCCCATAAGACGCACGGCGATGTCGGTGGAACGCGACAGCAGCCATACGATCGGGCGGGTCAACGTGGAGACGAACGCGAGCGGACGAGCGGCGAGCAGGCCCCATTGCTCAGCGCGTTGCATCGCCACTCGCTTGGGTGCGAGCTCCCCGAACACCAGGGTCACATAAGCCAGCAAGAGCGTAACTACCACAATTGCGACCGGTTCGGCGGGTTTGCCGAGGAACGAAAGCGGCTCTTTCAGCGGTTCGGCAAGGGAGACGGCGGCGGCAGCCGACGCCATGAAACCGGCCAGCGTTATGCCGATCTGGATGGTGGCCAGGAACTGGTTGGGATTCCGGGCTAGCTGGGCGAGGACTCTTCCGTTCTTCGAACGGCGCTCCAGCCCTTGCAACTGTCCCTCGCGGAGCGACACGAGGGCGAGTTCCGTGCCCGCGAAGGCGGCGTTCAAGAAGACGAGAAAGACAACCAGCCCGAGTTGGGGCAACATGTCAAGTACCCTAGTCGGCAGTGTTCCAAATGGGGCTCGGGCGGCCTTCGTATACGAGAGGATCATCGCTAATGATTTCCAGCGGATTTGACGTTGTGACCGGAGCGTTTGGCAACACTGGCCAATTCATCGCTCGCCGTTTACTGGACCAGGGCCGAGGGGTTCGCACTCTTACGAATCGGCCGAATGTTGATCATCCTCTGAGTTCTGAGGTGACGCCACTTGCCTACAACTTCGACGACACCGAAGCGCTCGTTGAGAATCTTCGTGGTTCAAGGACCCTTTACAACACGTACTGGGTGCGTTTATCGGGCAAGGGCGCTCAAGAAGATGCCGTAGCCAACTCACGTGCATTGTTCGAAGCCGCTGCCCGTGCAGGCGTCGAACGCATAGTGCACATCAGCGTTATGCACCCCTCGCTTGACTCTCCTTATCCCTATTTTCGACGCAAAGCTCAAGTCGAAGCGGCTCTCGCAGATTCGGGAGTCAGTCACGCGATAGTGCGCCCGGCTCTGTTATTCGGGCCTGGGAACGTTCTCGTCAACAACGTTGCCTGGCTATTGCGCCGTGTCCCGGTATTTGCTGTCGCCGGCAACGGTCAATATCTGGTGAGGCCGGTTCACGTAGAAGATGTTGCGAATATATGTGTAGACCTCGGCCAAACCAAAGAGGAAAAGATCGTTAATGCGGGGGGACCCGACACCCTCACATTTGACGAACTTGTTCGTTCGATCAAAAAGGCAGTCGGGTCGCGTGCCCTCATTGCACATGTTCCGATTACAGCAGTCGAGCTGGCGGGCAATGCGATCGGCTTTGTACTTCGTGATGTGCTCACCACCAGTGAAGAGTTACGTTCAACGGCCGAGGGTCTCGCAAGCTTTGAGGGAGAAAGTCCGGCGGCCACTTCGTTTCTGACTTGGGTTGGCGCTAATGGCAATGAACTCGGCAGAACATACATACGACAACCACGACGTTCCTGACGAGCTCTTAATTCCCAGGAAAAACAATTCAGTTTTTTTGACTTTCAACCATGAATGGGTGTCGTATGCTCAAAGTCATAGTTTGACGAGAGTCGGACCCGCAAGATCAAAAGACATATGCAAAATATGAGAGGAATGAGTTATGCGCGTTGTGGTTGATCAAGATAAATGCCAAGGGCATAACCGTTGTGTAGTGGTGGCTGAAGAGCTATTTGAAATTGACGATCTTGGGTACGCAGTGGCCAAAGGTGACGGGGTTGTTCCCAAAGAGTTGGAAGAAAAAGCGAATCTAGCTGTCGCTAACTGTCCAGAATTCGCAATCACCATAGAGGAATAAGGGGAAAGCATGGCTGAGACGCCCGCAAAAGAACGAGATTGGCTTCATCATTTCGACCATATGAGTCAAGAAGTGGCACAAGATCCATTTCCGATCTTTGATGAGATGCGATCGCAGGCTTGCCCGGTGGCACATAGTGATCAGTACGGGGGTTTTTATATTCCGACCCGCTACGAAGACATTGCTGCCATTGCATATAACCCGCAAGCATTTTCATCTCGGCAGATCACCATTCGTAACCCGAAGTTCCTAGAGCAGATGGGTGGCGACCCAGACAAGATTCCTATGAATCAATATGGAGCGCCTCCAATCACCTCTGATCCGCCATTTCATACTGCGTTTCGCCGTATTTTGTTGCCTGCATTTTCGCCGCCGAAGGTAAATGCTTGGGAAGAATCGACTCGCGAAGTGGCAAATGCTCGCATTGACACGTTTATCAACAACGGAACCTGTGATGGTGCGGTTGATTTCGCGCAACACATTCCCATTGTCGTTATTTCGCGAATGTTGGGAATCCCAGAAACTGATGGGCCAATCTTTACTCGCTGGATTCATGCCCTACTAGAGGGCGGTCTTGGTGACATCGAAAATGTTCTGCCAACGGTGTTCGAAATGTCGGGATACTTGCAAGAACGCATTGCCGAGCACAGAGAGACCCCACAAGACGACATCATCAGCTTCATGCTCGAGGCCGAACTCGATGGCGAGCCGCTTAATGATGGCAACCTGATTGGTTCCCTTTTGCTCTTGGTGCTTGCGGGCATCGACACAACATGGAGCGCGATCGGCTCGAGTATTTATCACCTTGGTAAGTACCCACAAGACCGCGAGCGTCTCTTGGCCGAGCCCGAACTGATGCCCTTCGCTGTGGAAGAGTTCTTGCGCTACTACTCACCCGTGACGCTTGCTCGCATCGTCAAGGAGGACACCATCTTCCAGGGCATCGAGATGCACAGGGGTGATCAGGTGCTGATGAATTTCCCCGCTGCAAATCGCGACCCGGCAGCGTTCCCCGATGCAGATAAGTGCATTAT
>CAYGGL010000050.1:0-13966 GCA_964349215.1 uncultured Acidimicrobiaceae bacterium
CGATCGTTAGAAGGATTGGTGCGAGCTGGCCGTCTAAAGCGACGAGTGGTCGTAGTAAAAAACCTGGCCAAACACCGGGCCATTCACATGGGCCCGGGCACGACCATGGTCTGCCTCGTGGTCTCGAAATGCTCGAAGCCGTGGACATTTACGACACTACCTTGCGCGATGGTTCACAACAAGAAGGACTCTCATTAACTGTTGACGACAAGCTTCGAGTGGCAGAACAACTCGATCATCTTGGAGTCACCTTTATTGAGGGGGGATGGCCCGGAGCCAATCCAAAAGATGAAGAGTTCTTCAAGCGAGCTCCAACAGAGCTGAAGCTTGCACGCTCTACTCTTGTTGCGTTTGGCTCCACGCGTCGTCCTGGGGGGAAAGTCGAAACTGATGAGACTCTGCGCCATCTGATCAACGCTGGAACCTCGAGCGTTTGCATCGTCGCCAAGTCTTGGGACTACCACGTTACCGAGGCTTTGCGTACTGACCTTGATGAGGCGGTGCGCATGGCGGCAGAGTCAGTCGAGTATTTGCGCAAGGCTGATCTTCGTGTGTTCTTTGATGCCGAGCATTTCTTCGATGGTTACAAGCGCAATCCTGAATTCACCATGCGAGTGTTGCGTGCAGCAGAAGAATCAGGTGCTGAGGGTCTTGTGTTGTGCGACACCAACGGAGGCACCTTGCCTCACGAGGTCGAGCAGATCATGAGTGAGGTGATTCCAAGCACCTACGCAGATATCGGCGTGCATTTTCACAATGATGGCGGTTGCGGTGTCGCCAATGCTCTTGTCGCCGTACGCCTAGGCGCCAAACAGGTTCAGGGCTGTGTCAATGGATATGGCGAGCGAACCGGCAACGCTGATTTATGCGCGGCCATACCAAATCTGACCTTGAAGATGGGGGTAGAAACAATCCCTCGTGAGCGCATCGAGTTGATAACTCCGGTTTCCAATCACATTGCCGAGTTGGTCAACATCACCCCAGATCCACGCCGTCCTTATGTTGGAACATCGGCATTTACTCACAAGGCAGGGCTGCATACCAGCGCTCTCGCTCGTGCAAGTGATGCCTATGAACACATTGAGCCCACAAGCGTTGGCAATGGCACCCGTGTTGTTGTCAGCGAATTGGCCGGACGTTCCACATTGCAGATGAAGGCATCAGAGTTGGGCCTCGACCTCGAAGGCGAAGCCCTGACGACCGTTTTGGATCAACTGAAAGACCTGGAACACCGGGGATATCACTTTGAAGTTGCAGACGGATCACTTGAGTTGTTGATGCGCGAAGCCGGAGGTTGGAGCCAGAACTTCTTCACTCTCGAATCGTTCAGAGTCACGAGTGAGCACCGTGCAGATGGTGAGTTTACGACTGAGGCAACGGTCAAGCTCGTCGTTGACGGCGAGCGTGTCATTAGAACGGCCGAAGGAAACGGACCGGTTAACGCTCTTGATTCGGCTTTGCGTGAAGCAATTGGTTCAAAGTATCCGGCGCTTGATGCTCTACATTTGACCGACTTTAAGGTGCGTGTGCTTGATACCAATCGAGGAACGGCAGCAGTTACTCGAGTTTTGCTTGACTCAACAGATGGCGAAGAGACCTGGTCGACCATCGGGGTTTCACAAAATATTATCGAGGCCTCGTGGCAGGCCCTCGCAGATTCTGTTGTCTATGGGTTGCTGCACGCGGGCAAGAACAATAGGAAACATGAGGAGAGATGATGGCTGCGCCTGACTACGTTCCCACCGAGAAGAATCGTCCCGCCCTAGTTGGTCTTACGTTGCCTCCGGCTCGTCGTTCTATGACGAAGGATCGCCCTGGCGCTCTTGGTTCGTTTCAGCCGGTGGGCCCGAGCTTTGGACGACCTGGTCCCGACCAAGGTTATGCCTTGTTGCTGGCAAGATCATTTGAAGATCGGCTGGTTCTTACTGAAGGTGAAACCAGAGAAGATGCAGTCGCTGCGTGTGTGGCAGTGGCTCTCAAGCGAGCTTCGATGTTCGGCCGGGCTCCGGTGATTCATGATCTTGAAGTTGCCTTCACTTTGTTTGGCTTCCTGGGAGCAGCTCCTGAAGACTTGGTGGAATATAGGCGCAGGCATCTGGCCGGTTCTGCCCATCATCATCACCACAGGTGTTCAGTTGCCGATCAAGTTCCTGAAACAACACTTTGGATGAACACAACCCAGGTGCGAGCCAGCTTTCCAGCTATTTGGCGCGAACTGTTAGGTCAAGAAGGCCAGGAAAGTCAAGAAGGCCAGGAATAGGAATAGATGTCAGCCCAAACCATCAATCTTTCCGACGAGCAGAATGCCTTCAGAAAATCCTTACGGCGATTTTGTGAAGATCGCATAGCCCCTAACGCCGCAGAGATAGATCGTTTGGGGGAGTACTCGTGGGACAACTTCAACGCATGTGTAGAAATGGGCCTCACCGGCCTTGGTATTCCTGAAGCGTACGGTGGCTCGGGTGCAGATCATGTGACTCAAGCGATCATGGCTGAAGAACTCGCCAGAGTATGTGCATCTTCGAGTCTGATCGTATTGATTTCGAAGCTGGGCATGATTCCAGTTATCTACTGGGGCAGTGATGATTTGAGACAGCGTTATCTCCCAAAAATTGCATCGGGTGTAAGTCAGGCGAGCTATTGCCTTTCTGAGGCCGACGCCGGTTCAGATGTTGCTGCCATGAAGACGCGAGCTGTCCGAGACGGTGATCACTATGTCCTCACCGGTACCAAACACTGGATCACAAATGCCGGCATAAGCGATCTCTATACGGTGTTTGCCAAGACCGACCCGGCGGCAGGCCATAGAGGTATATCGGCTTTTGTGGTCGAGCGTGATTGGGGAGTCAAGATCGCAAAGCTTGAGAACAAAATGGGCATCAAAGGAAGCCCGACAGGCGAAGTGATTTTCGACGAAGTAAGGGTTCCGGTCGAAAATCGCATTGGCGAAGAAGGCGAGGGTTTTCGTATCGCCATGGCTACTCTCGATCGCAGCCGTCCAACGGTTGGTGCGCAGGCACTAGGTATTGGGCAAGGGGCCCTCGATCAAGGCCTTGCCTATATGAAACAGCGCCATGCTTTTGGCAAGCCAATAGCTGAGTTTCAAGGACTGCAGTTCATGGTTGCCGACATGGCAATGCGTCTGGAGGCAGCAAGGGGCTTGGTATATAGGGCTTGTGCAACCATTGACGAGGGCGATCCTCGGGGAGATCTGAGTTCACTGGGTGCTATGGCCAAGTGCTTTGCCTCAGATGTTGCAATGGAGGTTACGACCAATGCCGTTCAGCTGTTCGGAGGCAATGGCTATACCAAAGACTTCCCAGTTGAGCGCATGATGCGAGATGCCAAAATCACCCAGATTTACGAAGGAACGAACCAAATCCAACGAGTGGTAATAGCCAAAGGTCTTTTGAGCTAGATCCGTATTCGGGGTTCTTTTTTGCAATTTAGTCAAGTCCTCTCCTCTATTGCCGAAACTAAGAAGGCAGCTGAGTCCCAAGGAGGGCTTTTAGATGGTTATGTTGGACCAGCGGTTCCGGCTGGTAACCCGAAGTGATTTCGACGGCCTGGTTTGTGCCGTACTTTTGCGCGACAGAGAGATGATCGACGAGATCACCTTTGTGCACCCCAAGGACATGCAAGATGGAAAGGTCGAGATCACCAATAGGGACATCACGACCAACTTGCCATACGTGCCTGGGGCCTATCTGGTGTTTGATCATCATGCCAGCGAGACGATGCGCAATAACCCTGATTGCCATACCAACTATGTCATTGACTCTTCTGCACCATCGGCGGCTCGGGTTGTATATGACTATTACGGCGGAAAGAAGGCCTTTCCAAGTATCGGCGACGACTTGATGGCCGCAGTTGATAAAGCCGACGCTGCACAATTTGATCTCGAAGAAGTTCTACACCCAAGCGGGTGGGAGCTTTTGAACTTTCTGATGGATGCACGTACCGGTCTCGGTAGATTTCGCGACTTTCGCATCTCGAACTATCAGTTGATGATGGATCTGATCGAGGCATGTCGCACTATGAGCATCGAGGAGATTCTCGCCATTCCTGACGTTTCCGAACGGGTGGCTATCTATAGGGAACATGAGCCGATGTTCAACGAACAGTTGCGGCGATGCTCAACTGTCCATGGCAGCTTGGTGGTTCTTGACCTGCGTGGCGAAGAGGTTATCTATGCCGGTAATCGATTCATGCTCTATGCCCTGTATCCAGATGCCAATATTTCAGCTCATGTGATTTGGGGAAGAGAACGTCAGAACGTTGTAGTGGCAGTGGGCAAGTCGATCTTCAATCGGACTTCACGGACAAACGTTGGCGAATTGATGTTGGAATATGGTGGCGGCGGTCACCATAATGCCGGCACATGTCAGCTCGCTCACGATAAAGCCGAGAAACAGCTTGGCGAGATCATCAAACATATTTGTAGCGACGGCTAGTAACTCCAGGGGCTAGTAGGTCAGCTACCCTCGTTGTGTGGCTCCTCGAACTCGTTTTGCACCTTCGCCAACCGGATTTCTTCATGTCGGAGGTGTGCGTACCGCTCTTTACAACTGGTTGGTTGCTCGCCAATCCGGCGGAGAGTTTATCTTGCGCATCGAAGACACTGACTCCGCTCGCAATAGGGAGGAGTGGGTAGAGGGAATCTTCGAGTCAATGCGCTGGATAGGTCTTGACTGGGACGAGTTGTATCGCCAGTCAGAACGGCGCGAGCTTTATCTTGAAGCCGCTGCCAAGCTTGAAGCTGGGGGACTTGGGTATTGGTGTGATTGCCCTCGTGAAGCAATAGATGCACGCGCTGCAGCTCGAAAGGGCCCCCCGGGCTATGACGGTTTCTGTCGCGAAAGAAGCATTGGCCCAGGTGAAGGTCGAGCATTGCGGTTTAAAACCCCTGATGAGGGCACAACGGTAGTTCCTGACGTCATTAGGGGCGCCCCGAGCTTCGAAAATGCAACTATTGATGACCCGATCATTGTGCGCTCATCGGGCGATCCGATGTTTGTGCTTGCAAACGTGGTTGACGATCTCGATATGGGCATTACTCATGTGATCAGGGGTGAAGAACATCTGCCTACCACGCCGAAGTACCTGTTGTTGTGGGATGCGCTTGGCGGCGGTGAACACCCAACTTTTGCCCATGTTCCTGTATTGGTGAACGAGAAGCGACAGAAACTTTCAAAGCGCAGGGACCCTGTGGCGCTCGAGCAATATCGTGAAGAGGGATACCTGCCCGAGGTGATGCTTAATTATTTGGCGCTGCTCGGTTGGTCTTCTCCCGATGGTGCCGAGAAGTTCACAGTCCAAGAGATGTTGGCCAACTTCCGCCTCGTTGACGTAGGTAACTCTCCCGCATTCTTTGATGTTGCCAAGCTGCGAGCATTCAACGGTGACGCAATTCGCGCCTTGTCGACCGAAGAGTTCATTGCAAGGGCAAAACCCTGGCTTGAAGCCCCGATTGCTCCTTGGGCACCAGAATCCTTTGATACCGATGTCTTTGCTCGACTCGCCCCACTAGTTCAAGAACGAGTGTTTCGTTTGAGCGAAGTCACAGAGATGGTTGATTTCATCTTTCTCGATCAGGCACCGATCGACGAGGGCTCATGGGCAAAGGCAATGAAGCCACATGCAGCCGCATTGCTAGACGCAGTTGTTCTGGCCTATGAGAGCTGCCCCTGGGAAGCGGAGGAACTAAAAGCCCGATTAATCGAGGCAGGGGAAGGTTTGGAACTCAAGTTGAAATTCGCACAAGCTCCGGTACGAGTAGCTGTGTCTGGGCGCAGTGTCGGACCCCCATTATTTGAGTCGCTGGAAGTGATGGGTAGAGAACGGGTGCTGGCAAGGCTGCGAGATGCTCGCAGCCGCGTCTGAGAGCTTGACTCTGTGTAATGTTGTTATTTGGAGTGTTGCGACGCAGCTTTAAGATCATCGTCCTTCTTGTGTTGGTGACGTTTTTGTATTTGGTAGTCACGTTCGCTCAGGTCTGGATGGCCTCTGGTCAAGACGACGCCCAAAAAGCACAAGCAATTGTTGTGTTGGGTGCGGCTCAATACAACGGAAAAGCCTCGTCGGTGTTGAAGGGGCGGGTTGATCATGCTGTCGAGCTATATAACCAAGGCCTTGCTCCTGTTGTAGTGGTTACGGGAGGACGCAAACAAGGCGATCGTTTTACCGAAGCATCGGTTGCGGCGGGGGAGCTCATACGACTCGGGATTCCCGAGTCGGCCATTAGGTTGGAGGCCGGAGGGGTTAGTTCTTGGCAGAGTCTGGCTGCTTCTGCTCGCTTCTTAAAGGGCGAGGGTATTGAGAAGGTCTTGTTGGTGTCGAGCCCGTATCACTCACTGCGCATCAGACATATTGCCGCGGAAGTCGGACTTAAAGGACACGTTTCCCCTACAGAAGGAGAGGGCGAGGCGCTATCTGATGAGTTGAATCACTTTATGCGCGAGACCATCGCTGTGGGTGCTGGACGCATCATTGGTTATCGCCGATTGTTCAACCTCGATGTGTCATGAGCCCGGTGTTTCTTCGGCTTGCTTCCTGGGCGGTGTGCGGTTGCTTCCCTGGAGGACTAACCTGTCATAGCCCTTCGGGGGTGGTGTAATCGGTAACACAACTGGTTCTGGTCCAGTTATTCGGGGTTCGAGTCCTCGCCCCCGAGCTTGCAGTACCCGGTCGAGATGGCAGGGCTCGAAGCGGTGTGCCTCGTCGCTTGCGCTACCATGTCGACCTCTTGGTCCCATCGTCTAGAGGCCTAGGACACCACCCTCTCAAGGTGGCGACACGGGTTCGAATCCCGTTGGGACTGCTTCAACCAACTCCTGCGTGGTCACGAGCCTCAGATAAGCACGAACGTAGGGTTTGGGACCGTCGGCCCTATTGGAACATGCCGACCCTCGTCCACACTGGCGATCGTGGCCGAGACCTTCCTGCTCAATGACCATGAGATCGTCAGCGGCGTGTGGGCCATGGATGTCGCGGACGTCGCCGCCACTCTGACGGTCGATCCTGAGGTCGGGCTGAGTTCGGATGAAGCCGCCGCTCGGCTGGCGAGAGTTGGGCCCAACGAGCTGGTAGAGACTCACCGCCGTTCAACGGTGGCGCTGTTTGCCGCCCAGTTCGCCAACACGATGACTATGGTGCTGATCGTTGCTGTCACCATCACCATAGTGATCGGCGACACTAAGGACGCGGTGATGATTTCGGCGATCGTGCTCGTCAACGCTGCCGTCGGGTTCGTGCAGGAGCACCAAGCCGAGCAGGCAATGGCTGCGTTGCGGCGGATGACCGCTGAGGTGGCGCGGGTCCGTCGCGACGGCGGAGTGGCCCAGGTCGCCACTTCTTCACTTGTCCCCGGCGACGTCGTCGTTCTTGCCACGGGCGACCTCGTGCCCGCCGATCTCCGCTTGGTGGAGAGTGCCGGACTGCGAGTCAACGAGGCGTCGCTAACGGGTGAGTCTGAGCCAGTGGCCAAACACGTTCGCCCCTTGGATCATGCAGAGGCCCTGTCGGAGCGTCGCAACCTGGCCTTTAAGGGCACCGCCATAACCTACGGCCGTGCAGTTGGCATCGTCGTAAGCACCGGTATGACCACCGAGCTGGGTCGCATCGCCGGACTGCTCCAGGCCCACGATGCCGGCGTCACTCCCTTGCAGCGTCGCCTCGCTCATCTCGGCCGTCGCATAGCTACCGCCGCCGGCATCGTGTGCGTGGTGGTCTTCGCTATCGGCGTGGCCTCCGGGGAATCGTCGCAGGATATGTTCTTTGTAGCTGTCTCACTCGCTGTCGCAGCCATTCCCGAGGGCCTTCCGGCGGTAGTCACCGTGGCGCTAGCGCTGGGTGCGCGGCGGATGGCCGAGCGACGTGCGATCGTCCGCAAGCTCCCAGCCGTTGAAGCTCTCGGGTCGGTCAGTGTGATCTGCACCGACAAGACCGGCACGCTCACCAAGAACGAGATGTTCGTCGAGTGGGTGTGGACGCCCGACGCCGGCGAACGCACTGTCACGGGCGAGGGGTATGCACCCGAAGGTGTCGTCGACGGTACTCCCACCGACTACTTGTGTCGCCTTGGTCGGATTGCCGGCGCTTGCAACGACGCTGTGCTTCACGCCCCGGCCGACGACGGGACTTGGAGCCTGACCGGCGACCCAACCGAAGGAGCACTTCTGGCCTTGGCCGCCAAACTCAATACCGACGAGTTCGACGTGTCTCGCCCGCGGCCTCGGATTGCCGAGATCGCTTTCGACGCGGAGCGGCGCCGCATGACGACTGCCCATCGTGAAGAAGCCGGCAACGGTGTGTGGGTGGCGGCCAAGGGTGCCCTCGACGCGCTCGCAGCTCATCTCGACAGTGCTAGCGACGTCGATTCGGCTCTCGACGTAGCAACCAGCTGGACCTCGGCTGGTTATCGAGTCCTCGCTTTCGCCGAGCGAACACTGCCGTCGTTGCCCGAGCGCCTCGAAGCTCTCGAGCACGATCTGCAACTGGTGGGCCTGGCGGCCATCGCCGACCCACCCCGTCTCGAGGTCAGATCGGCCATCGCCGCATGCCATAGCGCAGGCGTCATCCCGGTGGTCATCACCGGCGACGACCCTCGCACCGCTGCCGCCATCGCGGAGCGTCTCGACATTCTCGGCGGCGACCGTGAGGTCATCACAGGTGTCGACCTCGACGCTCTCGATGACGAGGCCCTGTTCGAGCGGGTTGAGAACATCGCCGTTTACGCTCGCGCAACCCCAGAGCAGAAGCTACGTATCGTCGACGCCTGGAAGGCACGGGGAGCCGTGGTGGCTATGACTGGCGACGGCATCAATGACGCCCCCGCCCTCCGTCGTGCTGACATTGGCGTGGCCATGGGCATCACCGGGACCGACGTGAGCAAGGAAGCGGCAGACATGGTGCTGGCCGACGATAACTTCGCCACCATTGTCGAAGCCATCGGCGAAGGTCGCTGCATCTACGACAACCTGCGTCGTTTCGTCCGCTATCTCCTCTCGACCAACACCGGAGAGATATGGCTTATGGCTGCTGGACCCGCGCTCGGCCTACCCATCCCGCTACTGCCGGTCCAACTGCTCTGGGTCAATCTTGTTACCGACGGCCTCCCGGCTGTCGCACTCGGGCTGGAGCCCGCCGAATCCGACGTCATGAACCGCCCACCTCGGCAGACGAACGAGTCGATCTTCGCCCGGGGGCTGTGGCAGCACGCTCTGTGGGTCGGTATGCTCATGGCCGCCGTCGGCCTCGCAGTACAGGTTGTGGCGCGGGAGCTGGGCTGGGAGTGGCGCACGATGGTTTTCACGACTATCGCCTTTCTCCAACTCGGCCACGCTCTGGCCGTCCGTTCCGAACGCCAAAGCCTGGTCTCTCTCGGATTGTTCACCAACTGGCGACTGCTCGCTGCGGTCGCCGTCGCTGTGGTGCTCCAGTTCGTGCTCATCTACCTCCCACCGTTGCACGATTGGTTCGGCACCGCGTCGCTCGGCCCCGCCGAGCTGGGGGTCACCATGGCGGCCTCGACGATCGTGTTCATCGCCGTCGAACTGGACAAGCTCCTCAAACAGCGCTCGATCAGGTGGAATTTGGATAAATAGCACGTACCATGAGTGGTACAACTTCTAAAGAGGAGATACCCTGATGGCAATCTCGGCATCTGAGGCCCGCAAAAACCTTTTTTCGCTGATCGAAAAGGTCAATGACGACCACACTCCAACTGAGATCCTCTCACGCCGAGGGGCTGCGGTGCTGTTGTCGAAGGATGACTACGAGGCTCTAATCGAAACGGCTTACCTCCTTCGTGTGCCGGCTAACGCACGTCGATTGATGGAAAGCATGGAACAAGCGTCAAGCGGAAAACTAAAAGATCATCCGCTCATTGACTGATGCGAATCGTTTGGACCCCACATGCGTGGGCCGACTACCGGTATTGGCAAAGCACTGACAAAGCAATGGTGAGGCGAATTAACCGGCTTATCGAAGAATGCACTCGACAACCATTTGACGGAATCGGAAAACCAGAACCTTTGAAACATTTCCTCTCGGGCTCATGGTCGCGAAGAATCGACGAAGAGCATCGTCTCGTTTATCAGGTAGATGGAGATGATCTCGTAATTCTGCAGGCTCGCTTTCATTACAAATAAGTTCATTACAAATAAGTTCATGACGAATAGAGAGCGGGTCGGGTTACTGGTTGAGGAGGCGTTTTACTTCGGCTACGCCGTTTAGGGCGGTGGCGCTGTCGGGAGCTTGGGTGATGAAGTCGAACGTGGAACATCCTGCGTCGACGAAGGGGGAGAGGAACTCGGCGACCTGTTCGGGGGTGCCGTATGGGGTGTACTTCTCAAAACGCTCGAATGGCACCTGATAGAAACTCTGCATTGCCGGAGCCACGAGATCTCGTCCCTCTTCTCGTGATGAGCCGAAGCCGCACCAGACTTGAAGCGCATTCCTATTGGGAATCTCATCTCGTCCCGCATCGGCGGCAGACTTCTCTATAAGGGTCACGGCATTTCTGTACTGTTCAGCGGTCTTCCATATAGAAAGCCATCCATCGCCGAGGCGGCCGGCTCGACGAATGGCTGCATCAGAGCGGCCACCGACGATGATCGGAATTGGTTTAGGTGGTGGCGGCAAAATTGTGGCATTGCTGATCTCAAAGAAGTCACCGGAAAAATTGACCGGAGAGCCGGTGAGCAGACCACGCAAGATGGTTAAACTCTCATCCATCCTCTTGCCTCTAGTCGATGGGTCAACGCCACAAATCTCGACTTCATGGCGATCTTCACCGCCAATTCCAACCCCCAACACGAGTCGTCCCGGAGCCAATGTGGCAAGACTGGAGAGTTGGCGTGCAACCGTTACCGGGTTACGTAGGACCAATAAGTAAACCCCGGTATGCACAGGAAGCGTTGGGTGCAGAACCGACAAACTGGTGGCAAGAATCAGCCCGTCAAAGCCGATTCCGATGATGAAACTGACGTGATCACCAACACAAACATGATCTACCCCTGCCTTGTCGACTTCATCGAGCCAGGCTGCCTGTCCCGCTGCATTGCCCATGAGTAGCTCATTGGGCGGAAATATTCCTACGCTTATGGCCATGATGCCCCCCTTTGGAATTGGTCTCCTAACCTTAGGGGCCTAGCGTAGGAGATGCTGTGGGTCGAACATTGATGTGGCGATTTGGAAAAGTTGTGGCACTGGCAGGCATCGTTCTTGCTGTCAGCGTTGCTTTTCTCATGCCCCAAATCGGAATGATTCTTGGGGCAAGTCAGCCGACAGTTCTCATAGTTGATGAACTTCCACAGCGTTCGATTCTCTTGGGTTCTGATGGCTCGACTCTTGCCACTTTGTTCCATGATCAAAACAGAACTCCAATAACCATCGACGAAGTGCCCCAGGTTTTAATTGACACAATCTTGGCCATCGAAGACGAAGATTTCTACACCCATGGTGGGGTAAACCTTCGATCAGCTCTTCGTGCATTGGTTTCCAACGTTTCTTCGGGTGATCTCCAACAGGGTGGCTCGACTATCACCCAACAACTTGTCAAACAAACGATACTGACACCTGAACAGACGCTTGATCGCAAGTTCCGTGAAGCCTTCTTGGCCCGTCGCATCGAAGCCGATCTGAGCAAAGATGAAATTCTTGAGCGTTATTTGAACACTGTATATTTGGGAAATTTCTCATATGGGGTGCAAGCGGCCGCAGAGACCTACTTTGATATCGATGTAAAAGAAATTGACCTCGAAAAAGCTGTCCTGTTTGCCGGAATGATTCAGAACCCTGTTGGTTACGACCCAATCAAGTACCCGGAGTTAGCTCGTGAGCGTCGAAAAGAAGTTACCAACCGCCTTTTGGCAATCGGCCAAATTGACGAGGCCGAAGCCGAAGAAATCAATGACGCTCCGCTGCCCACCACTACACACGTTGCCAAACAACGTCCAACCGATTACTTCACTGAAGAAGTGGTCCGTACCCTCATGCGAGACGAGCGCCTTGGTGCCAACGAAGGCGAGCGCTATAACGCAATTTTCAAAGGTGGTTTGACCATCAAGACCACTCTCGACCCAACATTGCAAAAACACGCCGATGCAGCAGTCAGGTCGACTTTGCCCGATACCAAAGGCAGGTTTACGGCCGCGGTTGTGAGCGTAGAGCCAGGTACCGGTGCAGTACGCACGATGGTGGGCGGACCTGGTTTCGAACAACTTGAGTACAACATCGCAACCCAAGGTGTAGGGCGCCAGCCCGGTTCGGCGTTCAAACCCTTCGTACTCGCTGCTGCTTTAGAAAATGGCCACTCTCCAAATGACACTATTGACGGCTCAAGCCCTTGCAGTCTTCGTGAGTTTCCTAAATCAACGCCATGGAATGTCAGAGGCGGCGGCGGGGGAATCATGAGTCTGTGGTCTGCTACTAGTCGTTCTATTAACTGCGCCTACGCCCGGCTGGCACTTAGTGTCGGCATCGATAAGGTGGCTGCGACAGCCAAGGAATTGGGCATCACTACAGATTTGCCTGAGTATCCATCGATGGCCTTGGGAGGTATTGAAGTCAGGCCCCTTGACATGGCAGCCGCATATGCCACCTTTGCTTCTGATGGTATGTATTACGAACCCTACTACGTCGAAGAGGTCCGTGACCGAAATGGAAAGTTGCTATTTGAGGGTGGCTCAAAGGGCAAACAGGTAATTTCAGAAAAGACTGCTCGCCTCGTTACCCAAGCCCTTAGGGGGGTTGTATCAGGAGGAACTGGATCTCGTGCGCGCTTTGCCGACGGGCGACAAGTTGCCGGAAAGACTGGCACAACCAATAAGAATCGTGATGTTTGGTTCGTGGGCTATGTGCCCCAGTTATCCACTGCCGTATGGATGGGTTCTGCAACCGGGTTGGAGTCAATGACCAATGTGGCCGGTCTCAGTCAGGTATTTGGTGGGACATTTCCCGCACGGATCTGGCAGGCCTATATGGGCCCCGCCATGGCCAATAAAGCCAAGGCAGTATTTGAGACAGCGCGTGCGGGGGGAGGCAAGTACATTCGTCTTGCTACCGAACCCACTAAAGAAGAAGTGGAGCTGCGACTTTACTTAGAAGAGATACAGCGCCAAATCGATGAAGGATTGATTCCAGACCCGTCTACCACTACTCCTAGCTCCACAACCGTTCCTGGGGGAACTGATACCTCGACCACGACCACACAACCGGGTGCTCCACCAGGTTCAACTCCAGGATCAACTCCACCAGGATCAACTCCGCCGAGTTCAACACCTACTTTCACAATTCCCTTACCTATTATCGGGCGCTCAGAAAATGGATGACGATTGTGACCATTGAGTCAGGTTTTGAAATTCTTCTAGAGGTTCAAGCAACTGATCTAGTAATCGATCAGTTGCACCACAAGCGTGACTCAATTCCCGAAAGAGCAGAGAGAGACAAACACCTACAAGCGATTGCTGCCACAGAACAAGAGCGCAAACCAGTCGATGAAACGTTGCATGATCTTGAGCGCACTCAACGACGACAAGAAGATGAGGTCGCCTCGGTCGTAACCAAAATCACCGATATTGATAAGTCGCTCTACTCGGGAACCGTTAGTTCTCCTCGCGATCTGCAAGCCATGCAGGCTGAGATTGAAGCGCTCAAGCGCCGCCAGAATGCTCTTGAAGAAGAACTGCTCGCAACTATGGAACAAGTTGAGCCCGTTGCAATGGCCAAGGCCCAACTCGATGAGACCAAAGGCAGCCATTTGACCGAAGTTGAACGCCTTAACTCATTGATTGAAGCTAAAGAAGCAGTCATAGACGGAGAACTCGCTGAGGTTGTAGCTAAACGATCCTCATTGGCTATATCGGTTGAACCTGGGATTCTCGCTACTTATGAAAAGTTGCGAGCGCATCTTGGCGGTGTTGGTGTAGCTCGTCTTGATGGCGGACGCTGCACTGGATGTCAC
>CAYGGL010000051.1:0-13824 GCA_964349215.1 uncultured Acidimicrobiaceae bacterium
TCGCATCTTCTTTGGGCTTCGGCAGTGTGAGACCTCCTCGAGGAATCGAGCTGATTTAAAGAGCCGACCGCGCGCGGTACAGCCCTTTCAGGGCAAGGGGAAAGCATAGCGGTCATGGCGGTTGGTTCCAAAAGAGACTTTTTCATGGCACAGTCAACACCTCTGGACCATTGTCCAAAATGGCAATTGTGTGCTCGAAATGGGCGGAAAGTGCACCATCACTTGTCACAACTCCCCAGCCATCGTCAAGCAGCCTTGTACCCCTGTCGCCTGCATTAATCATTGGCTCAACAGCAAAAACGTTGCCGGCTCGCAGCTTTGGCCCGCGCCCACCTGGACCGTAGTTGGGAACTTCGGGTTTTTCATGCATCTCAGTTCCTATGGCATGGCCCACATATTCTCTCACCACGGAATATCCGGCGGCCTCGGCAACCTCTTGAACGGCTTGGCCAATATCCGATATTCGATTTCCCTCACGCATCTGAGCGATACCCGCCGTCAAGCTGGCCTCTGTGACATCGATCAACCTTTGGGCTTCAGAAGAGATAGAACCCACTCCGACGGTAAATGCTGCATCACCGTGGTAACCCTGAATGATTGCTCCGCAATCAATCGAGATGATGTCGCCTTCGACCAACACCACATCGTTTGGTATGCCGTGGACAATCATGTCATTGGGTGATGCACAAATAACGGCGGGGAAACCGTGGTAGCCCAAAAAGTTGGAACGCGCACCACGACGTTCGAGTACTTCACGACCGATTCGATCAAGGTCAAGAGTGGTGACACCGGGCTTGATGGCTGCCCGGATACATTCGTGCATCTCGGCAACGACCTTTCCGGCCTTGCGCATCTTTGCTATTTCGTCAGCTGAGCGGCGCATCAGATGCCTCGTTCGAATGAATCATCTCCGTTGATCCCTGCGTTCGTCTACAACCGCAAACAACCGAGCACTGACTTCATCAGGTTCTCCCAGCCCATCAACAGTCTCAAGTAGACCTCTCTCACGAAACCAGGCAGTAAGAGGAGCAGTCTCTCGCTCATAAATATCGAGTCGACGCTCAATAGCAGCTGTCGTATCATCATCTCGTTGGATCACATCTCCACGACACTGGTCACATACCCAACCAAATTTCGGAGGCCGTTCAAGCGAATAGTTTGCACCGCAGTCAGTGCAAACCCTGCGGCTCGCAAGACGGTCGAGAACTACCTTGGTTGGAACGTCAAGATCGATAACCAAATCGATCCCCCGAGGCTTCGTGATCTCCATCAAGATGGTTGCCTGACTCACTGTTCGGGGAAAACCATCGAGAATGAAACCCCGTGCACGAGTGTCGTCGCGCTCCAGGCGTTCATTAATGATGCCCACGATCACATCGTCTGGGAGAAGATCGCCCTCTTGCATATAAGCCTTTGCCTTAAGGCCAAACTCGGTTTCCTCACGAACAGCTGATCTCAAAATATCGCCGGTTGAAATGTGTGGGATTACATAGTGGTGGGACAAGCGAATGCACTGAGTTCCCTTTCCGGCCCCTTGACGTCCAAGTAGGACGAGCCTGGCTCCTGGGATCATCGGCTAACCAGCTCAATGACTAACTTGTCCATCGCTCTAAGCGAAAGGCGTCCTGCCAACTGCACCACAGTTACTTCAAAAAGCTCTCGTAGTTACGCATCATCAATTGACTGTCAATCTGCTTCATGGTCTCAAGCGCAACGCCAACTGCAATTAGCAAAGAGATGCCGCCAAACCCTCCGAAGCGATTGATCCCCCAAAGGGCCAAGATAAATGCAGGCAAAAGGGCAACTATCGCAATGAACAAAGCGCCTGGCAGGGTGATGCGCGAAACAATCTTTTGCAAGTGCTGTTCGGTCTGCGGGCCTGGACGAATACCAGGGATGAAACCGCCCTGCTTGCGCAGGTTGTCTGCTTGTTTAACAGGATCAAAAGTGATGGCCGAATAGAAATAAGCAAAGAACACAATCATCAAGCCGTAGATGCTGATGTATATGAAGTTGTCAGGCGCCAACATGTTGTCGTTGATGAATTTTCGAATGCTGTCCCAGAATCCCCCGGTGGGCAAGATGTTCGACAACAAGACGGGCAGATAGAGAACGGAGCTGGCAAAGATGACGGGAACAACACCTGATTGGTTTACTTTCAGAGGTATGTAGCTGCTCTGTCCACTAGTCATGCGACGGCCAACGACTCTCTTTGCAAACTGCACAGGAATACGACGTTGCCCTTGCTCCATCACGATTACCGCAACCATCACTGCAATTGCGACCGCAATCAACACTGCAAATATCAGATTTCCCTCTTCAGCTCGCAGAGCAGAGCCCTCATAAGGAATACTGCTGACCACTGATGCAAAGATCAGTAAAGACATGCCATTACCAATGCCGCGTTGCGTAATCAGTTCACCCATCCACATCAATAGAGCAACGCCGGCGGTAAGGCTTAAAACGATGAGCATCAAGCGTGGGATGGTGAAATTTGGAATTAGATCGATCCTTTGGTTTCCAAATAGACCGCCGCCGCCGTTATGGAACAAGTAAGTAAGACCTGTTGCCTGTATCAAAGCGAGCACACAAGTTAGATAGCGCGTCCATTGAGTAATTTTCTTTTGCCCAGCAGCTCCTTGTTGTTGCCACTCCTCCAGCTTTGGAATGACAACCCCCATCACCTGCATGATGATCGAAGAGGTGATGTAGGGCATGATCCCCAAGCCGAATATGGCCATTCGGGTTAATCCTCCACCTGAGAACAAACTCAGGAACCCAAGAGCACCACCTTGTTTAGCCTGCTCCTCAAGATCTTGAACTGCCTTGAAATCAATACCCGGCGTCGGAACATGAGAACCGAGGCGATACAAAGCCAATATCAGAAGCGTGAAAAGGATCTTGTTCCTCAGGTCCGGGACCTTGAACATGTTCTTGATGGTTGATAACAAGACCTACTCCTCTGAGGGGTTACAACAACTTGACCAAATCTACAGATATATCTATCTGTTAGTCAGAGCGTTGCCCTTTGCCGGCGGACGACCATTACCAAATGGTGGAGGCACGATTTCTACGCTACCCCCCGCTGAAACGATGGCCTGTTCAGCGGAAGAAGAAAACGCATGCGCCTTTACAGACACTGCCCGGCTCAACGTGCCTCGGCCCAGAATTTTTACCAACTCATTCTTGTGAACGAGACCTTGGGCAATAAGAGACTCGGGAGAAACGTCTTTGTCTTCGAGTTCTTGGAGAGTGTCGAGGTTTATGCCGATATAAGCGACACGGAATGGATTCTTGAAGCCCTTGAGCTTTGGGATGCGGCGCTGAAGGGGCATCTGACCACCTTCAAAACCCATTGGCACAGTGTCACGAGCGCCTTGACCTTTGGTGCCTCGACCAGCAGTCTTTCCACCCTTGCCGCCAATACCGCGACCCACACGCCTACGACGTGTGTTCGAACCTGGAGCGGGATGAAGATCATGAATCTTCATGGAGATACCTCGGTTTCCTCAACGCTGACCAAGTGAGGAACCCGGGCAATCATGCCCCTTATCTCTGCCCGGTCAGGCAAAACATTTGACTTTCCAATTCGGCCCAGTCCTAAAGCACGCAGAGTTCCACGGTGTTTAGGTTTGGTCCCTATTGAAGACCGTACTTGAGTCACTCGAAGAGCTCCAGCCATTACGCGACCTCAACTGGAGGAGGAACATTACGTCCGGATGTACCTTGATAAGCACGTAATAGACCAGCGGGGGTTACCTCTTCTGGGCTCTTACCGCGCAGCTTGGCAATCACATCTGGACGCTTCAGTGAAGCAAGCGCCTCGATTGTCGCTCGCGCGACGTTGATGTGGTTAGATGAACCAAGCGACTTGCACAACACATCATGCACGCCTGCTTCTTCAAGAATGACGCGAGCAGCGCCACCGGCGATAACACCAGTACCAGGGGCAGCAGGCTTGAGCAATACCCGAGCTGCGCCAAATTCACCGAGCACGGGGTGGATTATGGTCGATCCGGCCAAGGGAACATCGAAGATATTTTTCTTTGCATCTTCTGATGCCTTTTGAATCGCCAGGGGAACTTCTCGGGCCTTGCCATAGCCAAGTCCGACCCTTCCTGCGCCATCACCCATCACAACAAGAGCAGCGAATTGAAAGCGTCGACCACCCTTTACAACCTTGGCAACTCGACGAGGCCTCGTTATCAGGCGACCATCATGCAATTGGGCATCATTATTTGTTGTCATTAGAACTCCAATCCAGCTTGGCGAGCTGCATCGGCTACAGCAGCAATTCGACCGTGATAGATGTAACCACCCCGGTCGAAGACGACCTCTGAGATCCCTGCGGCCTTGGCCCTTTGGCCAAGCAAGGTACCTACTGCTTTTGCAGCATCGATGTTGCCCGTCTTGACCCCAGTCGCTCTGATTGACGGGTCAAGAGTTGACGCTGCCACAACGGTCGTACCGGTACGGTCGTTGATGACCTGTGCAACCAAATGGCGATTTGAACGATGCACGGCCAAACGTGGACGCTCGGCTGTGCCACGAACCTTCTTGCGAATGCGGCTGTGGCGACGCAGGCGTGCTGCATGCTTTTGTTTGACTGAGTAGGTCATTTCTTAGCTGCTTTCCCGGCCTTGCGCATGACATATTCACCGGTATAGCGCACACCTTTGCCTTTGTACGGCTCTGGTTTGCGGATCTTGCGAATGTCGGCGGCTACTTGTCCAACTACTTGTTTGTCTATTCCCTCGACCACAATTTTTGTGGGCGATGGAACAGTAAATGATATGCCCTCAGGCGCTTCAACCGATACGGGATGGCTAAAACCAAGCGCCAAGTCGATCTTTGATGTACCCGCCGCAGTTGCACGGTAACCAACGCCGACAATGTCGAGCTCTTTGGTAAATCCGACACTTACGCCAACCACCATGTTGTTGACTAATGAACGACTCAGACCATGCAAGGCACGATTTCGCCGCTCGTCATTTGGACGGTCGACCAACAAGGTGGTTTCTTCTTGACGGACAGTGATCGGAGCAGGTATCTCGCGCTCAAGAGTTCCTTTAGGACCTTTAACCACGATGCGTGACCCAGAAATGGTCACATCAACACCAGAGGGCAAAGGAATTGGTGCACGGCCGATACGACTCACCTTTCAACCCTCCTCATAATTCGATTACCAGACATAGAAAAGAACCTCGCCACCCATGCGACGCTTACGCGCCTCTTGGTCGGTCATCATTCCTTGACTCGTAGAAAGCACAGCTACTCCAAGACCACCGAGCACCCGAGGCAATCCGTCAGCCTTGCGATATACCCTCAGTCCTGGCTTAGATACCCTCTTGATTCCAGAAATCGTGCGAACCCGTTCGGGCGAATACTTCATCTGGACTGTGAGAGTCTTGCCAGGTCCGTTAGGAACATCGGCGACACTCCACCCGCCTATATAACCCTCGCGCTCAAGAATTCGCGCCAAGGCCTCTTTCGACTTTGAAGATGGCATGGAGACTTCATCATGGTAGGCAGTATTGCCATTTCTAATGCGAGTCAACATGTCAGCAATAGGATCGGTCATTGTCATTAGAGCACCTCTCCTTTCACGCCACTCACCAGCTGGCCTTCGTCACGCCGGGCACTTCGCCTGCATGCACCATCTCGCGTAGACAAATACGGCAAAGCCCGAACTTACGGAAAACCGCACGCGGACGACCGCACCTCTGGCAACGGGTATAGCCCCGAACCTTAAATTTCGGCTTCTGTTGTTGCTTTTGAACAAGTGCTTTCTTAGCCATGGCCTACTTACCCTTCACGCTTAAACGGGAATCCAAAGGCATTAAGCAACGCTTTGCCCTCGGCATCAGTACTTGCGGTGGTAACTATGGTGATATCCATACCCCGAGTTACGTCGACTTTGTCATAGTCAATCTCGGGAAAGATCAACTGCTCGTTTACACCAAATGTGTAATTGCCTCGCCCGTCAAAGCTATTGGCGGGGAGCCCACGGAAATCTCGAATGCGGGGAATGGCAAGAGAAACCAGTCGGTCAAAAAACTCCCACATGCGATCTCCTCTAAGAGTGACCTTGGCACCAATTGCTTGGCCCTCACGCAGCTTGAAGCCGGCAATAGATTTCTTAGCTCGAGTAGTAAGGGGCTTTTGGCCAGTGATTTGTTCCAAATCACGCAGCGCTCCATCAAGAAGCGACGCTTGACCAACAGCATCACCTACGCCCATATTCACAACGATCTTTTCAAACCGTGGCACTTGCATGACGTTGCCCAAGCCGAGTTCGCTCATTAGAGATGAGCGAATCTCGTCGTCGTATTTGCGTCGGAGACGTGGGCGAACTGCTGTTTCGGTAGCCATCAGAGATCAACTCCAGTGCGCTTGCAGACGCGAATCTTGTTGCCTTTGTCATCAAATCTGTAACCAACTCGAGTCGGCTTTCCATCAGAAGGGCTGACTACAGCAACGTTTGAAGCATCAAGGGGCATCAGCTTGTCGATGATTCCACCCTGTTGAGTTGCGCTAGTTGGTCGCTGGTGCCTTTTGGCAACATTGACCCCTTCTACGATGACTTTGCCAAGTTCTGGCAGAGCCTGGGAAACAAGGCCCTCTTTGCCACGGTCTTTACCCGTTAGCACAACGACCTTGTCGCCTTTCTTTATCTTCATACCAGCCATTTCAAAGTACCTCCGGCGCAAGAGAAACAATGCGCATGAACTTCTTGTCACGCAGTTCGCGTCCCACAGGGCCGAAGATACGTGTGCCACGAGGTTGCATCTGATCGTTGATCAAGACTGCTGCGTTCTCATCAAAGCGGATATATGACCCATCTGCGCGTCGTTTCTCTTTCTTGACACGCACGACCACACATTTGACAACGTCACCCTTTTTAACACCGGCACCAGGTATGGCGTCTTTGACTGTGGCGACGAATATGTCACCTATTGATGCATAGCGGCGACGAGTTCCACCAAGAACCCTGATACATAGAACCTCTTTGGCTCCTGAGTTGTCGGCAACGCGTAAACGCGACTCTTGTTGAATCATCGAGCACGCTCCACGATCTCTACCAAACGCCAACGCTTGAGTTTCGAAAGCGGACGAGTCTCTTGAACACGCACACGATCTCCCACACGAGCTTCATTCTGTTCGTCATGAACATAAAGACGCTTGGTGCGTTGAACTGTCTTGCCATAACGAGCATGGCGTACACGGTCTACGACTTTGATGACAATCGTCTTGTTCATAGATGTCGAATCGACCAGGCCTTCGCGCACTTTGCGGGTAGCGCGACTGACCTCATCAGAGTTTGTTTCAATATCAGCCATTGGCATTGGCCTCCAGGGCCTCGGCGGCAGCAATTTCGCGCTCTCGCAACAAAGTGGTCAGACGGGCAATATCTCGACGCAGCCAACCCAGCCGAGATGTGTTCTCGAGCTGTCCAGTGGCGTGACGAAATCTCAAATTAAAAAGTTCTTTACGGTTCTCTTCAAGCCTTGAAATTAGATCTTGGTCAGTCAGGCTTCGGAGATCTTTTGTGTTAGCCATTTAAATGTCTCCACTCGCTGCACGAGTAATGAAACGTGCCTTGATTGGAAGCTTTTGGATAGCTCGTTCCATAGCGGCACGAGCAAGCTCTTCTGAAACACCTGAAAGTTCGAAAAGAACTCTTCCTGGTTTGACGACTGCTACCCAGTGCTCAGGATTGCCCTTACCAGAACCCATGCGAGTCTCAGCAGGCTTTTGGGTTACTGGCTTATCTGGGAAGATATTGATCCAAACCTTTCCGCCTCGCTTTACATGACGAGTCATGGCAATACGAGCGGCCTCAATTTGGCGAGCGGTTATCCACCCAGGCTCAAGAGCTTGAATGGCGAACTCACCAAAGGAAATCGTGGTTCCACCTTTTGCATTACCGGTCATGCGACCACGGTGTTGCTTGCGGTGTTTTACCTTACGTGGCATCAACATGGGTCAGTCCTCTCCAGGGCGGAAGTGAGGAGTTTCATGATGTTCACGAGTCATACGTTCGATCTCTTCTTCTTCGGCCAACAAACGTTCAAGTTCTGGATCTGCTTCTTTCAAGATTGGCTCGGCATCCAAAACGTCAGTTCCTTCGTTAACCAACAAGGTGGCGTCTATCGGCTCGGCATCATCGGACATGCGCTTGGCGCCGCCGGCCGATATGACCTTACGAGGACGAGCTGCTCCCGAAGGTTCGCCAACAGCCATTGCAGCCTCGCGAATTGCCTTGTCGTCGCTAGAAGTCTTGTAAGGCAAAATGTCGCCCTTGTAGAGCCAGACCTTTACACCAATACGTCCATAGGTTGTGCGGGCCTCACGAAAGCCGTAGTCAATGTCGGCCCTGAGGGTATGCAACGGAACACGGCCCTCGCGATACCACTCAGTTCGACTCATTTCGGCCCCGTTTAAGCGCCCCGAACACTGAACTCGGATACCAAGCACTCCGGCTTTTTGTGCATTCTGAACGGCACGCTTCATCGCTCTGCGGAAGTTAACTCTTCCAACCAGCTGATCAGCGACTCCTTGAGCAATGAGGACTGCATCGAGCTCAGGCTGCTTTATCTCTTGGATGTTCAGCTGAACCTTGGCGTTACCTGTGATTTTGGTAAGGCGGCTACGAATGCGGTCCGCCTCGCTACCGCGTCGTCCAATAACAATTCCCGGACGGGCGGTGTGTACATCGATACGTAAACGATCACGTGTGCGCTCAACTTCAATGCGGCTGATTGCTGCATGAGGAAGCTGGGTCATGAGGTCGTCACGAATCTTCCAGTCTTCGATCAGGTACTGGGTGTAGTCACGATCGCTAAACCAGCGAGACTTCCAATCGGTTGTGATACCAAGTCGAAAACCGTAGGGATTAACTTTTTGGCCCATTAGTTCTCCTCGTCTTTGGTGTCACTTTGAGTCTCAGCCGGGCTGTCTTGCTTGCCGTCGGCATCTTGTTCGACGACTTCTTCGACCTCATTCGATGTGACCTCTTCAGTTTCGGTCGCTTCTTCAGTTACGGTCGCTTCTTCAGTCACGGCAGTACTCTGAGCTTGAAGCTCATCTTGGTCAGTCTCATCATGTTCAGCGTGATCGTGGTCATGATCATGGCCTTCATGGGCCTCGGCCCTTTGTGCCTCGCGACTTGCGCGGATGCGGCGCTTTCGAGTCTCAGCGGCCTCTTGACCCGCACGGCGAGCTGCGCGACTACCTGGACGTGCTTCTTCTTTGATGCGGCGCTTTTCAAGATCTTGCTCAGACATGCGGCTAACTACAACTGTGATGTGGCAACTGCGCTTGCGAATACGTGAAGCACGTCCGCGAGCTCGGGGCCTGAATCGTCGAGCAGTCTTTCCTTCGTCTGCGAAACATGCCGAAACGAATAGCTCTTCAGGATCTTGGCTGTCGTTGTGTTCCGCATTGGCCATAGCTGCATGGAGAGCCTTGCCGATGACTATCGCCGCATCGCGCTCACAAAAGCGAAGAATCTCTTCAGCAGCGCGAACATCCTTGCCTCGAATCAAATCAAGGACTGCACGGGCTTTATAAGCAGAGATCGGAACGTAACGAACAACAGCTCGCGTGCCCGGACGCTCGTTGGTCTTAGGACCGGTCACCGTCTACCCCCACGCTCTTGTCCGGCATGAAAGCGGAACGTACGAGTTGGGGCGAACTCACCGAGCTTATGGCCGACCATTGATTCGGTTACATAGACAGGCACATGCTTGCGCCCATCGTGAACTGCAATCGTGTGACCAACCATCTCGGGGATGATTGTTGAACGACGTGACCATGTCTTGATCACACGCTTCTCATTGGAGGTATTCAACGCGTCGACCTTCTTTAGAAGATGGTCGTCAACGAAGGGGCCCTTTTTGAGGCTGCGAGGCATTGGCCTTCCCTTCCCTTAACGTCGCGCGCCGCGAGTACGGCGGCGGCGCACGATGAGCTTGTCGGATTCTTTACGTTTGGGCCGAGTGCGGCCTTCGGGCTTACCCCACGGTGAAACGGGGTGACGACCACCAGAAGTCTTGCCTTCGCCACCACCAAGTGGATGGTCTACCGGATTCATGGCAACACCGCGAGTCTGAGGACGAACACCTTTCCAGCGGTTACGTCCTGCCTTACCGATAGAAATCAATTCGGCCTCGGCATTACCTACTTCGCCCACTGTTGCCCGACAGTCGATAGGGACCCGGCGCATTTCAGTACTGGGAAGTCGCAGCGTTGCAAAGTCGCCTTCTTTTGCAACCAGTTGCACGCTGGTTCCTGCACTACGAGCCATCTTTCCACCAGCACCAGCTTTCAGTTCAACATTGTGAACTGTGGTACCCACAGGGATATAGCGCATTGGCAAGGCATTACCAGGACGAATGTCGGCACCTTGACCATTTTGGATAACGTCACCGACCTTGACCTTTGCGGGGGCAAGGATATAACGCTTCTCACCGTCATAGAAATGTAAAAGCGCTATACGGCAGTTGCGATTCGGGTCATACTCAATAGAAGCAACCTTGGCTGGAACGCCGTCTTTATTGCGCTTGAAGTCGATGATTCGATACTGCTGTTTATGACCTCCACCACGGTGACGAGAAGTCTTTCGCCCGTAGCTATTGCGTCCGCCCGTACGGGGCTTCGGCTCAAGCAGTGTCTTTTCTGGCCGGGTCTTGGTGATTTCTGAGAAATCTGAGACGGTCTGGAACCGACGACCGGGGCTCGTTGGGTTTCGTTTACGAAGAGGCATCGTGTCTCCGACTCAGCTCTGGAAGAAATCAATTCGGTCACCCGCTGCGAGGGTGACGACGGCACGTTTAGTAGAAGGACGTTGCCCAAGTGTTGGGCTTCGACGATTCCTACGGCGCTTACCTTTACGGTTAAGCGTGTTCACTTTGAGAACCTTGACCTCAAAAAGCGCCTCTATAGCCTGGCGAATTTCGATCTTGTTGGCATCAGGATGAACTTTGAAGGTATAAGCACCTGCCTCAGCAAGTCCATAGGATTTTTCACTGACTACTGGGGCAAGAATCACATCTTGAGGAAGCATCAGGATTCTCCAGGCAAAGTATCGGGCGTGAACACAACCCAGTCACTCACCAACACGTCATAGGCATTGAGTTGGCCTTCGGTGATGATGTGGACGTCGGAAAGATTACGGAAACTCTTGTAAGCCGCTTCATCTCCACGGCCGAGCACCAAGAGGATCTTGCCAGTGAGTCCAAGAGCGTCAAGAGCTGCTTTTGCATCTTTGGTCTTTGGACTTTCAAATCCCCAAGAGGAAACAACGACAATCTTTCCAGACATAGCTCGGTCAGAAAGAGCTGACCAAAGAGCCAGTCGTACCATCTTCTTCGGAGTCCGCTGAGCATAAGACCTGGGTTTAGGTCCAAGAGCAACACCGCCACCAACCCATTGAGGTGAACGTATAGAACCTTGACGAGCACGACCAGTACCCTTTTGGCGCCATGGTTTGGCCCCGCCACCTGCAACCTCAGAACGAGTCTTGGTTGACTGAGTACCAGAACGTGCAGCTGCCAATTGGGCAACTACTACCTGGTGCATTACAGGAACATTTGGCTGGACACCAAAGATTGCGGGATCAAGATTGACCGTTCCGGCATCGGCCCCTGCTGTGTCCTTAATGGTCAGGGTCAAAGACATCAGTCGCCACCCTTCACTGCATTACGTACAATGACCATTCCGCCACGTGGGCCGGGAATAGAACCTCTGACCAAGATGATCTCTCGTTCAGCGTCTGCTGTAACAACCTCAAGATTGAGCGTTGTTACCCTTTCTGCACCCATGCGACCGGCCATACGTGTTCCCTTGAACACTCGTGCAGGAGTGGCACAAGCGCCAATTGCCCCAGGAGCACGGTGAACTCTATGCGCTCCGTGAGATGCCGGCAGGCCCTTGAAGTTGTGACGCTTCATGCCACCGGCAAAACCCTTACCCTTGCTGATGGCAGTGACGTCGATCTTCTCACCCGCCTCTAATAGCGCGGCATCAAGAACCTGACCGACCTCAAAGTCGCTCACATCCTCAAGCCTCAACTCAACCAGCCGGGTACCTGGATCAACCGAAGCCTTGGCGAAATGCCCAATCTCGGGCTTAATCAACGCCTTTTCCTTCTTTGACCCATAGGTAACCTGCAAGGCCGCATAGCCGTCACGTTCAACATTTTTGACTTGGACCACCCGACAAGGTTGGACCCGTAGGACAGTCACGGGCACGACACGATCCTGGTCATCCCAGACCTGGGTCATGCCCACCTTTTCACCTACGATCGCTTTCTTCGCCATTGAGGCTCATTCCCTCTGTGTGACCCCTTATGGGGGCCGCTCACGCGAGCGCTCCGCACGGGGATCCCCCCGGCGGAGCGCCAGTTCGGTTGTGCCATGTGGTATCCGCTGAGTCATATGACCTTACGGACCGACATGGACATCGGTTCTTAACTACAAATCTTAACTACAAATCAGGTTCTCATAGCTGTATTAAAGACAGCTTATGGGAAGGCAGTGCATTCTAGCCCTCACTCATCTGACTAGCAACTGACGATCAGATGAATCTCACTAAACTTGTTGAATCTTTATCTCGATATCAACACCGGCGGGAAGATCTAGACGCTGGAGAGAGTCGATTGTCTTCGCCGAAGGTTCGAGAATATCTAAAAGACGCTTGTGAATGCGCATCTCAAAATGCTCCCGCGAATCCTTGTCCTTATGTGGACCACGAATCACGGTATATCGATGCTTCTCAGTAGGAAGAGGCACAGGGCCTCGCACCGTTGCTTGAGTCCTCACCACAGTTTCAACGATCTTCTTCGTTGACTGATCGATGATCTCGTGGTCATAGGCCTTAAGCCTGATACGAATTTTTTGTGCCATTAGTTCCTCGGTCTCAGTTACTTAAGAATCTTTGTAACACGACCGGCACCAACGGTGCGCCCACCCTCGCGGATGGCGAAACGAAGGCCCTCATCCATAGCGATTGGGTTGATCAATTCAACAGTCATTGTCATGTTGTCACCCGGCATCACCATTTCGGTGCCCTCAGGCAACTCGATATGTCCGGTGATGTCAGTAGTACGGAAGTAGAACTGTGGGCGATAGTTATTGAAGAAAGGCTTATGACGCCCACCTTCAGCTTGAGTCAAAATGTAGACCTGGCCCTCGAATTGGGTATGAGGTGTGATCGAGCCTGGCTTGCACAACACCTGGCCTCGCTCAACCTCTTCCTTCTTGGTTCCACGCAAAAGGGCACCGATGTTGTCGCCTGCACGACCCTCATCCAAGAGCTTACGGAACATCTCAACGCCGGTACAGGTTGTCTTTTGTGTGGGACGGATACCGACGATTTCGATTTCGTCACCGGTATGGACGATGCCCTGCTCGACCTTACCGGTCACAACAGTTCCACGGCCGGTGATGGTAAAGACGTCTTCGATAGGCATCAAGAACGGCTTATCAAGGTCGCGCTCTGGCTCAGGAATGTAGGAATCAACTGCGTCCATGAGTTCGATGATCTTCGCTGCATACTCAGGGTCGCCCTCGAGAGCTTTGAGTGCAGATACCCGAACAATTGGGGTGTCGTCACCAGGGAACTCATACTCATTCAGCAGTTCGCGAACTTCGAGCTCAACTAGGTCGAGAAGTTCTTCATCATCAACCATGTCGGCCTTATTAAGAGCAACGACGATGTATGGAACACCAACCTGACGTGCCAACAATACGTGCTCACGAGTCTGAGGCATGGGGCCATCGGCAGCCGACACCACCAAGATGGCACCATCTACCTGAGCTG
>CAYGGL010000052.1:0-13699 GCA_964349215.1 uncultured Acidimicrobiaceae bacterium
AGCAGGTATTTGCTACGAAAAACGGTGCAATCATCTTTGTGCGTGTCGAAAACCCAGATGGAAAATCTGGTCGGCGGGTTGCGGTGATTGGGACTTATAGAAAAGACTCGTAGATACTCGAACCCAAATTAATAAACTGAGCCCCGCAGATATTTGCGGGGCTCAGTTTATTTGGACTTGGGACTTGGGGTTTCAGTTAACGGGGGAGAGGACTAGGCAGCCATTGTGGCCGCCGAAGCCGAAGCTGTTTGATAGTGACGGCCTGGGTTCCCAAGGGCGAGGAGCGTCTACCACCACGTCGAGAGTGATCTCAGGGTCAAGATTTTGCAGGCCTGCTGTTGGCGGAATGAGTTTGCGCTCAAAGGACAACAACAGGGCGGCAGCTTCCAGAGCGCCGGCGGCACCTAAGGCATGACCAGTGACTCCCTTGGTGGAAACCACCGGAGGACCGGAAGCTCCGAACACCTTGGTTATAGCACCCGCTTCGGCTGCGTCATTGAGCGGAGTCGAGGTGCCATGAGCGTTGATCTGGCCAATTTCGCTTGCGCTGATACCGGCATCGGCCAGCGCAAGTTCCATACAGCGTACGGCTCCCGAGCCATCGGGAGAAGGAGCGGTGATGTGATAAGCGTCAGCAGTGCTGGCAGCGCCGGAGACTTCCCCGTAAATGCGAGCGCCTCGTGCAAGGGCCATTTCCATTTCTTCAAGGACGAGAACTCCAGCAGCTTCGGCCATGACAAATCCATCACGGTCAACATCGAATGGTCGTGAGACGCCCGAAGATGACAAGGCAGTCATATTGGTAAACCCGGCGACGCCAGTTGGCGTAATCGCTGCTTCAGAACCCCCACTTAACATTGCGTCACATATACCCATCGCTATCAGTCGAGCTGCGTTTCCAATGGCGTGAGTACTTGCTGCACATGCGGTAACAGTTGTTTCGCAAGGCCCGCGCCATCCATAGCGCATAGAGACGGCGGCCGCCCCTGCATTACACATCATGAGCGGAACCAAGAAAGGGGTGACCCTCCCAGGGCCTTTTTCATGACGAATAACTATTTGATCTTCAAGCGTATGAAGACCCCCAACGCCCGTGGCGATGAACACACCTGAGCGGTCGAGGTCTGCAGTGAGGGTCCCTGCGTCTTCAAGCGCCATGTCGGCAGCAGCTACTGCGAACTGAGCAAAACGGTCGGTACGCCTGGCTTCTTTAGGACCAAACCATGGAGATGGGTCGAAGGTCTCAACGTGGCGTGGCCCTATGGGAGCGGGAGACAACAGGCCATCCCAAAAGGCGCCCGCGCCCGTTCCGCACTTGGCGACTATGCCAATGCCAGTGACTGCTACTCGCCTTCCGTTCACGGCAACTTTGAGGTGATCAGTTGGTAGGCCTGGCCTACCGTTTCGATGCCCTCGAGCTCATCTTCGGGAACCTCGACATCAAAAGCTTCTTCAAGTGCCATCACGAGTTCCACCAGGTCAAGACTGTCTGCATCGAGGTCGTCACCAAAGCGTGCCTCAAGAGTAACTTTCTCTGGTTCAACTGCAAGCACCTCGACTGCACATTTCTTGAAGATCTCGAAGTTGTCCTCGGCCATGTCCTTGCTTCTCCTTGATTGTGTTTGTCTTGATTGTGTTTGTGTCGACTTATGAGGTCGACGTTGGTTAGGTAGATCTAGTGGCCCATTCCAAGACCGCCATCAACTGGCAATACTGCACCTGTGATGGCCCCTGCTTGGGCCGATGCCAGAAAGACTACGCCAGCTGCTATCTCATCGACACTTGCAAAGCGGCCAATCGGGACAGCGGCTGCAAGCTCTTTCTGTCGGGCTTCACTTAAAGCAGCGGTCATGTCGGTTTCTACAGGCCCGGGAGCCACGACATTTGAAGTGATATTGCGTGAAGCCAGCTCTCTCGCGAATGATCGAGCAAGACCCACAAGGCCGGCCTTGGAAGCGGCATAGTTGGCCTGGCCTGCAGAGCCGGAAAGCCCAACTACTGACGATATGAATATCAGTCGCCCCGATCGTGCCTTGACCATCGGCCCGATTGCTCGCTTGGCAGTTCGAAAAGCGCCGGTCAGATTCGTATCGAGCACCTCGGTAAAAGATTCCTCACTCATGCGCATCGTGAGGGAATCTTGGGTTATGCCGGCATTCGCTACGACGACATCGACTCGACCCCAGCGTTGTTCGATCTCGTTGAATGCAGCATCAACATCTTGCGATGAGGTGACATCGCAACGAATCGCCATGAAATCACCCCCGTCATCGGTTGGGGGCTTTGAACGATAGGTAACTGCCACTCGATCGCCAAGAGCCACAAATGCTCGGGCGCACGCGAGCCCAATGCCTCGATTTCCACCGGTTATGAGGACCACTCGGGGTTGATCGCCGGCGGGCGAGTTGCTATCAGTTGTTTCGCTCATCGTCCCCACTTTAGAACGGCGCTGGCCCAGGTCATGCCCGCTCCGAAACCAGCGACAAGGACCTTATCGCCATCGTGCAGGCGATTTTCTGACCTTGCATCATTTAAGGCAAGAGGTATTGAGGCTGAAGATGTATTGCCCACTCGATCGAGATTTACCGCTACGCGTTCCATAGGAATACCAAGTCGGTTCGCTGCAGCGCTGATGATGCGAATATTGGCCTGGTGGGGAACGAAAAGATCAATGTCATCAACGGTGAGACCGGCATTTGTAAGAGTCTTGAGAGTTGACTCTTCGAGTATTCGCACAGCTTTGCGAAATACTTCCTTGCCATCCATTTGTATGTAGCCACCGTGGTCCGTATACAAGAGGTTCCTAGTGCTGCCATCGGCACCAAGATCCCACCCCAGCAATGCATTTGATTCTTGATCGGTGGCTTCAAGCACGACAGCTCCGGCACCATCACCAAAAAGGATTGCAGTATTGCGATCTTCCTGGTCAGTAACGCCGCTCAGTGCTTCGCTACCAATGACCAGAGCCCGCTTTGCGCCTAGGGCGATGATTCCCGCTGCACTCACAATGGAATAAACAAAGCCAGAGCATGCAGCATTGAGGTCGAAAGATCCACAAGATAAACCCAACTCATTCTGAATTGTGCAAGAAGTGGAGGGCATGAGCTGATCAGGGGTAGTTGTGGCGAGTATTAAAAGATCAATGCTGTCTGGCTCGACACCGGCATCGGCCATCGCCGCCGCACCCGCTTGAGTTCCAAGGCTTCCAGCGGTGCCGCCGATGTGCCGTTCATTTATTCCAGTTCGTTCACTTATCCAAGAGTCGCTGGTATCGAGACGTGCTTCAAGATCAGCATTGGTCACGATCTTTTCGGGAAGGGCAGTACCAAGACCGGTTAGGCAAATTCCGTTCATGCCGTACGCAGCCAGGCGATGGGTTGACTGGCAGTGACGCGTTCGCCATCCATTGCTATCAGACCCATGATGACTCCAGAGAACCTCGAGCGGACTTCATTTCCGCTAACCGTACCTAATAACTCGCCAACCTCAATATGAGCCTCATCTTGTTGGGTGCGCCAACGTTCGGCCGGTTCGAAGATGCCTGCCGATGGACTGACGACCAGGCGTTCGGTCATATAAAGATGTTCGCCATCTTGTACGGAGGTGCTTACGCCTGTGGGCGATGTTGCAATAGATGAGAGCAACTTGTCGATGTCATCAGGCACGCCGACGTTTGAGATCTTGGCCTCTGGGGCAATTCGCTTAATCATGCCGCTGAGCACTGTGCCTGGCCCAAGCTCGACAAATTCAGTAACTCCCTCGTCGACAAGCAGTTGAACTGATTGGCGCCACCGAACTGGACTACACAGCTGAGCAGACAATAAGCCCGCCCACTCTTCGGCGTCGGAATGCAAACGTGCATCGATGTTTGCAACAACTGCGATGTCGGGGTCACGAATCGTTGCCTGAGCAATTGCTTTGCGCAGCTCGTCTCTGGCGGGGGCCATCAAGGGAGTATGAAATGCGCCCCCAACTGGTAGCGGCATTACCTTCTTTGCCCCGAGCTCCTTGGCGGCAGCGCCGGCAGCCTGTACCCCCTCATTGGAGCCGGCGATGACGACTTGGCCAGGAGCATTGAAGTTTGCAACCCATACTTCGCCATCAGCTCGTCGACATGCCACATCGGCGGCCTCGTCGTCGAGGCCTAGTACCGCTGCCATTGTGCCCGGGTTGTCATTGGCGGCTTCTTGCATTGCTTCGCCTCGTGCAACCACTATTCGAACTCCATCTTCGAAAGACATGGCTCCGGTAGCGGTAAGGGCGGTGTATTCACCGAGGCTATGTCCCGCACATAGAGCCGGGGTCACTCCTACGCGCTCAACAGCATCGAGAACCACAAGGCTCAACACAAAAGTTGTCAGCTGGGCATTGCGGGTCTGGCGAAGTTCTTCGGCATCGGCCTCGAGCAGCAATTGGGCAATGTCGCGTCCTGCAATTTCAGAAGCTTCTGCAACTAGTTCCCACGACGGATGGTCGACCCAGGGCAGTCCCATTTGGGGACGTTGTGAACCTTGACCTGGAAATGTAAACGCGAGCATAGAGACCTTTCGGTTGCGGTCGAGGATGTCTGACTCGCCCGCCGCCCAAGAAGTTTCATCGGGCAAAAAATTCGTGCTCCCGGTGGGATTCGAACCCACACTGGCGGTGGTTTGAGCACCGTGCCTCTGCCGGTTGGGCTACAGGAGCAGTAGTCCGATAGTAGTGGCACATGTCCACGTGATCGGCACGTTTGAGGGACAACTTCAACAAAATGTTTTTGGTCGTACGACTGAACAGCTTGTCAGTTTCCCAGATCTTGAGCTAGTTCTATGAGAAATGGGTTATACATGCGCTCGTGGCCCAACTTTGTGGCAGGGCCATGTCCCGGAAGAATATGGGTCTCGTCATCGAGTGGAAATATCTTTTCAGCCATAGAAGCCATTAGCTGGTCAAAAGATCCACCTGGCAGATCAGTGCGTCCAATGGAACCTGCGAAAAGGTGGTCACCGCTGAAGAGAATGGGTGGAGCCCCGTCGATTTCAAGTTGTAGACAGACCGAGCCCTGCGTGTGGCCAGGAGTATGCAGGCTGGTGAAAGTCATTCCTGCCCCCGAGACTTTGGTGCCGTCATCGAGGCCTTCAATTATTTCGGGCGCCTTGAGATCCATGCCAGTTAGGAAGTTGCCCAGGTTGCCGGCTGCGCCAACCGGGTCTAACAACATATGGCGATCGTCATCATGAATGTGTACCGGCACTGGGTGATCTTGTGCCCGAACGACTGGCCCTATTCCGCCAACATGGTCGATATGGCCATGCGTGCTCAGTAGGGCAACAAGTCGCAGATCAAGTTCTTTGATGCGTTGAATCAGTGGTTCAGGATCAGGCGGTGCGTCGATCAATACACACTCACCGCCTTGACCCTGAGCGCTTACAATCCAGGCGTTGGTCTGAGCCAGCCACAAAGTCATTGGTTCGATGATCACCATGGGCCTGAGGCTAATGGGTGTTGAGTGCTAACGCTTAGAGCGAAGCGCGTCTATGACAGACAGAACTCCGGTGTGTTCGTGGAAATCTTCGATTGGTACCGGTAGCGCTAGCGACCAGTTAGGCCATTCGTCGACGGTGCCTGGTATATTTGGACGTTCAACTACGCCGAGTGCGTCGTCGAGGGTGGCTACCAAGATTTGGGATGGGGCGTCGGCCAGCGCAGCGTAGGCCTTGGCCGCAACTTCGGTGGGTGCTGTGTCGGACGGACAGTTAACGAGCTCGCCAAGTTTGTCTCTTATCGCCTGCTCGCCCTCTTCATTTGGGTGCAGGCCAAGTTCTTTTTGGGCCTCAAGATCTTTGCCCGTCCATCGTCCGGCAACTGTCGGCAGGTCGTGAGTGCTGATAGCCGCAAGTGCCTGTTCTGGATATTCAGATATGGGCCCAGACTCAAACCAAAACAAGCGGTAGGACAATATGTTGCGTCTTGTGAGTTCTTCTCTCACTTCATCCTCAACAGTGCCCAGGTCTTCACCAACCACAAAGGCTCGGGCACGATGGCTTTCGAGAGCGACGAGGTCGAGCAATTCAGAGGCTGGGTAGCGCACAAAGGTTCCTTCAGAAGCGCCAGCACCTGAGGGAATCCAAAAGAGACGAAATAGACCCATCACGTGATCGATGCGTAAACCCCCTACGTGGCGGAATGCCGATCGAAGTGTCGCAATCAGGGGTTCATAACCGACCGCTCGTAGTTTGTGAGGAATAAATGGCGGCAGGCCCCAGTTCTGTCCTTGAGTATTGAACTCGTCAGGCGGCGCTCCCACGTTCATGTCAAGGGCGAGTAGGTCTTGGTAGACCCAGGCATCGGCCCCTCCTGGGTCTACTCCGATCGCGAGATCACCCATTAGTGGTATCGCGTTGGATGCGTTTGCTAATTGAACCTCTAATTGCCATTGAAGCCAGCAATGGAACCGGACAGATTCGGCGAGTTCATCTTTGAGGTGGACAACGGCATCGCCATCAGGATGACGAAGTGCACTGGGCCAATTGCGCCAGTCATTTCCATGGATTTCAGCTATTGCGCAATACGTTGTGTATTGGGTCAGAGACTTGCCCTCTTGGTCAAGGTAGAGATTGAAATCGGGATGATTGGCTTCGTTCTGTGCGAAGCATTTCATGAGGGCATCACGTTTAAGCGTCCACACTTGGTCACGATCAATCTGTCTCAGGTGATTGAGATCATGCCCCGCCTTTATGGCCACCGTTAGCTCGTCGCCCAAGGCGGATGCCCCCGGAACGTTTTCGACGTGCAGATAGAGCGGGTTTCGATAGCGACGACTAGATGGGTAATAAGGACTGGGCTGTTGAGGGTTTGTCGGACTACCGGCATGTAAGGGATTGATAGCCATTAGATCAGCCCCCACACTTGTCGCCCAACGGCCAAGAGTTGTGAGATCTGCAAGATCCCCGATTCCCCAACTCTGTCGTGAGCGGGTGGCATAGAGCTGAATTGACCATCCCCATTCTCGTTCGTGATGGTGGTGGCAGCGGTGGGGACTGATCACCAGACGAGTGGCTTGGCCACCATCAAGTGGGCACAATTCGTGATAGCCAAGCGGCGCATCTGGGGGGAGTGCCTCAAGATTGCTCAAGGTCGTGCCGTCTTCGAGGATGAGATCGCAGGGCGACTGAAGGAATGCGCTATGTCCGGCTTCGACGAACCATATTGGCGGGCCTGGCGGGGGATGGTTTTGGTCCGCATCTGCTCCCATTGAGGCTGCAATGGAATCGAGTGAAGTCTTCGAAGGCTCACGCCATTGCCCTAGCGCATCCCAATAGCCAGTTTCGATTCCCCACTCCGCCCAATTCATCTGGCTCAGCATAGGACCTGGGGCGGCCAATTTTTCCGCGTCTTGCGAGCAACTTCTCGATGTTAAGCGTTGAGAGCGAACGGGAGTCTCGGCCGGCGTGAGGAGAGAAACGACTCCAGCGTCTGAGCCATGTATTCGAGCTTTGCGGGAGAAAGGCCGGGGTAGACGCCGATCCATAACCCTTGATCCATGAGCACCTCGGTATTCGGAAGTGCTCCCACAACCCGATAGCCCGTGCCCGACTCGCGCATGTCGTCAAAACACGGGTGACGAATCAGATTGCCGGCGAAGAGCATGCGGGTCTGTACCCGAGCGGCCTCCAGGTGCTGGACCAATTCGCGTCGGGTGAAAGGGGCTTCGGCTCGGACGACCAGGAGAAAGCCGAACCAGCTTGGTTCGCTCCACGGCGTCGCAACAGGCAATTGAACGAGGTCCTCAAAGGGTTTAAGGCGGGTCGCCAGCACCGCCGCGTGGCGCCTCCGAGCTTCCACAAATTCCGGGAGGCGATCGATTTGAGCAAGCCCAATGGCGGCCTGGAGATCGGTCATCTTCAGGTTGTACCCAAAGTGTGAGTACACATACTTGTGGTCGTAGCCATGGGGCAGGTCGCCGAACGACTGGTCGAAGCGCTTGCCGCATGTGTTGTCCCGACCGGACGCGCAGTAGCAGTCCCGACCCCAGTCACGAAGCGACTCAACGATTGCGGCCAACTTCGGGTCATTAGTGAAGACCGCCCCGCCCTCACCAGTGGTGATGTGATGTGGCGGGTAGAAGCTGCTTGTGGAGAGATGCCCGAAGGTGCCCGTCCGACGTGGCGACGAGCCATCGTCTGCTTTCAGTCGATACGTGGCTCCCAGTGCATCGCAGTTGTCCTCGATCAACCAGAGCTCGTGACGCTCACAGAATGCAAGCACCTGATCCACATCAAAGGGATTGCCCAGAGTATGCGCCAGCATCACGGCTTTGGTGCTAGGACTAAACGCTTCCTCCAGGAGACTCACATCGATGTTCGCCGTGTCACCTGTGACATCGACGAAGACCGGAACAGCGCCGTATTGGACGATCGGCGCAACCGTCGTCGGAAAGCCGGCGGCAACCGTGATGACTTCATCACCTCGCAAGATTCGTCGATCACCGAGCTGGGGACTCGTCAATGCTGTGAAGGCCAGGAGGTTCGCCGATGACCCGGAGTTCACCAAGAGGCAGTGTTGGACACCGAGGTAGTTGGCCAATCGACCTTCCAGGCGCTTCGCGTTCGGGCCCGCTGTCAGCCAAAAGTCAAGGCTCGCGTCAACGAGGTTGACCACCTCCTGCTCACCGAACACTCGACCCGCGTAGTGCACCGGGGTTGTCCCAGCCTGAAACGGAGGTTGGTCCGCTTGCATGAGACGCACGTAGTCAGCCGTGCGCTCCAGGATCTCTCGTCGTATCTGACGCAATTGATCACCCTTGTCGCTCATAGACGAACACCTTGTCCGACGACACGCTGGACCCAATCCACACCCTGTTGCGCTGCTCGAATCTCGTACTCGACAATCTGCCTGAGGGTCTCCCTTCGCGCGTCGAAATCGTCCAGACTCGCCCAATGCCCATACCAGGAGGCCACCATCTCTATGGTCCTCTCCGCATCCAACACGGGAGCCCACCCCAATTCCCGCATGGCCTTGGTGGTGTCGAGACGCAGCTCGGCTGTTTCGTGCATCGTTCGATGCACAATATTCACAGGAGGCAAGGACTCAGCAGCTCGCACTGCAACCCATGCAGCCCGAAACAAGTGCACCATTTCGAGAACGGACATCTCCTGGTCCTCGGGCGGTCCGAAGTTCCATGCCTGTGCAACACGTTCAGGATCGTCCAGAAGCAACGCAGCCAGCCATAGGTAACCGGCCAGCGGTTCAAGCACATGCTGCCACGGGCGAATCGCCGATGGGGCTCGCACGTCGAGAGGCTTCTTTGCCCTGATTGAACGGACGCAGTCGGGAATCAGTCTGCTGTGTCCCCAATCGCCGCCTCCGATGACGTTGCCTGCTCTTGCGGAGGCCAGACCGACCTCACCGGTGGGCCAGAAGAAGGAGGAGCGAAACGCTTCGACCACCAGTTCAGTTGCGGCCTTGCTGGCGCTGTACGGATCAACTCCACCCAGACGGTCCATCTCATGGAGACCTCGAGGCTCAGTAATGGGGGAGTAGCATTTGTCAGTCGTGACGACCACGCAGGCGTGTACGCACGAGTTCAGGCGAATGGCCTCCAGGACATTGACGGTGCCCATGACATTCGTGGCGAACGTATCACTAGGATGTTCATAGCCTTCAAGAACCAACGACTGCGCAGCGAGATGGAACACTACCGATGGCTCATAACTCTGTATCGTTGCGAGGAGCGCCGCAGGATCTCGCACGTCACCATGAACCGTGACCATGCCATCGCCAACCGCTGCCTGCACGAAGAGGCTGGGGTTCGTCGGAGGATCCAGCGAAAATCCTACGACTCGGGCTCCGAGTCTCTGCAGCCACAGGCTCAACCATGAGCCTTTGAAACCGGTGTGGCCTGTGACCAGGACCGTTCGACCCCGGTACACATTGCCGAACAAGTCGGGAGATTCCATACGCGTTCCGATCACCACATGCGCCAGGGCGCTTCACCGGTTGTCCAAAGTTCGTCAAGTCGGTGTTTGTCCCGGAGCGTGTCCATGGGCTGCCAGAATCCATGATGGCGATACGCGCCAAGCTGACCCGTCGCACTCAAATTTTCAAGCGGCTCCTGCTCCCAGATGCAATCGTCGTCATTAATCAGGTCCAACACCTCAGTCGAAAGTACAAAGAAGCCGCCGTTGACCCAGCCACCATCTCCAGCCGGTTTCTCTTGAAACCGCAGAACTCTCTCATCGTCAAGGGAGAGTGCGCCAAAACGACCAGGCGGCTGTACTGCGGTCAGCGTTGCCCGGTTTCCGCTCCGGGTGTGGAACGAGACAAGCGCACCGAGATCGATATCAGCGACCGCATCACCGTAGGTAAGGCAGAACTGGCCTTCGAGATAATCGGCAACTCGTTTGACACGTCCGCCGGTCGCTGTTGACTCGCCGGTATCGACCAAAGTCACTCGCCATGGCTCGGTATTGCTCTGATGAACCTCCATCTGTTGATTCTTCACGTCGAACGTGACGTCGGAGGTGTGCAGGAGATAGTTGGCAAACCACTCCTTTATCAAATAGCCCTTGTAACCACAGCAGATGACAAAGTCAAAGAAACCCTGTGCCGAGTAGATCTTCATGATGTGCCAAAGGATCGGCATCCCGCCGACCTCGACCATGGGTTTCGGACGAACATGGGTTTCTTCGGCCAAGCGTGTGCCAAGCCCGCCGGCCAGGATGACGACTTTCATCGCGCACTGCCACGCGACGAGAGAAGCCGGCCTTGGGGAAGTCCATCTGAGGCAAACATGATGGCTCTCCCGTCGGTTCGGCGGATCACAACGTGAGTAAACGATCGACGACAATCGCTATACGGACAACACCTGGTTGGCGAAACCGATCTCGTCGATCGCCGTGCGAATCGAGGTGGCGCTCAGGCGCGAGCCGATGATCAACGGAATGCCCGCGCGGAGGGTGACGAGCTCCTGAGGAGAGCCCACTCGAACGCCTCCAACCGACATGCCCCAACGCGCCGGATTACCGTCGACCAGGGCCACGGCCGTGCGGCGCACCAGCGGGTCGGTAGCGAGAAGCTTGAAGGCGAATTCACCCATACCCCAGATCGCGAAACCCTCTTGATCGGCCAGTTCGGCATCGAGGAGGCGCTCGATCTCGACGAACTCCTTGCGAGAACGTCGGGTGAACCCTTGGAGCGAAGCCACCAACTCCTCATCTCGAATCACCGCATCCGCCGTGTCACCACGGTCGTCCGGTCGCTGTTGCCAAACCAGACGTATTGCCGCACACGGGACGCCGGGCGCGAGCTCGGTGATGAACCGCTCGCTGCGAAGCGTCGAGAGACCGAAGCGATCGCCGAGCATGCTGAGCGTCAGCGGCGAAAAATGATTGACGTGCTCGGTGCTGAAGTCCTCAAAGGGAGCGATGTAGGGCTCGAGGTAACGGGACGCATCGGGAACATCGACATAGATGATCCCTCCCGGGCGAAGGAGGCCGATGACCGTTGTCAGTGCCTCCTCGATGTCCAGAACATGTTCCAGCACGCCCGTTGCACAAACGCAGTCGTAGGTTCCAAGATCGGGGGGAAGATCGGAAAATGTCCCCACATCGACTTGGACCCGATGGTGTTGTCGGGCAATGGCCGCCGAGTCGGCCGACGGATCAACACCTCGAAGATCGAGGAATCCCAGACCGCGAAGCGCTCCGAGCAGAGTCCCGTTGGCGCAACCGATGTCCAGCACTCTCGATCGTCGGTCCTCCAGCAGCGAGGCAATGACCAAAGCAGCTTCGTGCAGGCGGGCCGCCTTCCAGGCCGGTTCGGCTGCGCCGCTCGTCATGGCCCCCGCGGATGCCTCGCCCGCGTACTTCGCCTGATTCGCGTAGTAGGTGTCGTAGTAACGCTGCGCCGGGTTGACGTCGGCAAACCCGGTGCCACAGGACGTGCAGGAAACCACATCGTAACCGTCGTCGAGAGGGTGCCCAACGGGCGTCCGCAGCCTCAGGCGGTGGATGTGCTCGGCCAAAGCCCCGTCACACGTTGGGCAAGGTCGTTGCGTACGGATCATGCCAGGAGCCGAGTCGGCGGAACGGCGTAGAGGACAAGGTCCCATCCCTCCTCGTTGTGCGGTCGAAGAAAGAACCGGTAGTCGGGCTGTATGGCCGCTACGGCCAACAAGACCCGCCACAGGTGATCCTGATGGTGATAAGCAGAAAGGGCCAAGAGGGGTCGGTCCTCTCGCAGCAGGCTCTTCGCTCCCGCAAGTGCGGCGAGCTCTGCTCCTTCGATGTCCATCTTGACGAACGTCGGAGCTTTGCCGGCAACCTCGGTCACCACATCGTCAATGCGAGCACAGGCAACCGTCAACCCCTCGTCCGATTTCCCCAAGGACGAGGACGCCGTGCCCGTCGCCGAGAAGACGGCCGTGCCGGCGTGAGCGGCGGCGGCATACGGCAACACCGTCACCTTCTCGGCGACCGCAACGGGAAGTGTTGCCAGCAGGGAGTCGAGCTTCACCCGGCTCACCGGGTCAGGCTCCATCGCGATGTAGCGATCGAAGCTCGGCCCACGAACGGCCAACCAGGCCATCAGCGTGTCGCCGTCGTAGGCCCCGCAGTCAAGGACGACCTCGTCGCCCATGAGCGTGTACACATCGTCCACCAAATACTGGGTCCCGGCGACCGGATGCGGAAGGCAGCCGGCGTCACCGCTCAGACGCCACTGGACCTGGGCCACGAACTCGGCCCGGGAGGCTTCGTCTTCGAGAAGACCGAATGCTTCGGTCACCGCCGATGCCTGGGCAATCAATCGGGAGGGGAGATTCATGGCGTAGTGAGGAAGGAGTCTGTCGGGATGACGCCACCCGAGCCAGGCAACCGGCGCCACCACCTCCGCCCCGAGTGCATGCAACTGGGCACGCGAATGTTCAAAGCGATGCGGGCTCCCGGCACCCCAGATCGTGACGACAAAGGTCGCTTCTCGGCCGTAGCGCGACGCTGCCTCTTCAGGAGACAACACCTTGAGCCCGTCAACCACCGACCCCCAACAAGCTTCGTTGTTGTCCGCGAAAGCGAGCGGTTCTATGCCTTTTTCCCGAAGGCCGGCGAGTGTCCGGCGTCCGAGTCCTCCGGCACCGACGAGGACGAGACGATCAACACGGTCTCCCGCGACATCTGCCAGACGTCGGACTTCACGAGCCTTGGCGTCATCCACGGACTCCGCTAGCAGGTCGCCGAGGCGAGAGGCCGATGAGGTCAGCGCGTTCACCACGTGCTCTTGCCTCCATCGACAACCAGATTGGCGCCGGTCATAAACGATGAGGCATCGGACAACAGGAAGATCACCGCACCTTCGTAGTCATCAGGCCGAGCCATTCGACCAAGTGGAACGCGAGACGCTGCCCGAGCAACGAAGTCCTCAGGTTGACCGTTCTCGACGCCGCCAACGGTCAGGGTATTGACCCGGACGCCCACCTGTGCCCAGTATGTGGCAAGCCAGCGGGTCATTCCGTCAATGCCCGCCTTCACAACCGAGTAGCTGATCGGCTTTGCCGATTGCTCGTGTTCCGGAATCCCGGGACGGTGATAAAGCCGCTGGTCCGGACCAAGCATGCCGTACTCGCTGGAGATGTTCACGATGACACCGTGTCCCTGGCTCGCGAGGTGTCCACCGAGAACCTGGCTGCACAAGAACGCACCCGTCAACCCAACCGCGACGTCCG
>CAYGGL010000053.1:0-13554 GCA_964349215.1 uncultured Acidimicrobiaceae bacterium
AACGACATCATTTCAGGACTTTGGTATGTAGATCATCCAGATGGGCTGAACTGAGGGAGTGTGTTACTCATATAACCCACTCGAGGACTCGGAAAGCTCCTAGTCCTGAAGGGTCGGTTAAGGCCTCTGCTTCGTTGACGCGGCTGCGGGCTTTCATGGCCTCGAGGTCGCCTATTGCTGCACGTTCATGCCAAGTCTTCTTGGCTGCGACAACATGGTCGTCGAGGCCGCGGAGTCTCAGCCAATCGGCTTGGCTGGTGTCATGATCAGGAGGCCTCACTCGGGCCAATTGGTCGATTGCCACCTCACAGGTGATGTCTTGGTTTCCGAAATCAGCAAGAGGGTGTCCACCTCGCTCATGAGCACGATATGTACGAAGCCATTCTTGGCATGGACGAGCGGCAAGTGATGGCGATTGATCTGCATAGTCGATGATGACCAATCGACCATTCTCGATTGTGCTCAATGCCTGATGTAGCCACTCTTGTGCGCCAACTTGGAGCGGCAGCCGTGCGCCCACTGAGGCATCGGGTGCAAAATGCTCGGCCTGCGTACAGAGATCGCTTGAGGCATCGACTAACACTTCGACAAGACTCGACTCATCACCGGACAAGCCAACTCGAACCTCAGCCCATCCCGATGGACCAGGGCCAACCCGCTCAAGCAAGAGAAATGCCAGATTATCGAGAAGTTCGTTCGCCAGCACAACACCAGGGAATGGTCCGGGCGGCAGGTCGTCCAACAGGGTTACGATTGGCCCCTGCTCGACAAAAGCACCCCTTCCGTCAGGTCCTTTGCCGGTAAGTACTGGTGATAACTCATCATCGTCACTTCCTACACCAAATACGTTTGAAGCGGGCTCAACTGGAAGATCTGATTCGATGCGATCTCGCAATGCCTGAGATCGCTCAACACATATGTAACGCAAGGCTTTGAGACATTGGGGTTTGGCCGCCAACACACTCGTTGCAAGCGCTCCCCTTCCCGCTCCTGCTTCTACCATGAAGAAGGGATCGGGCCGATCTAGTGAGGTCCAGGCCTCATCCAGGAAACTTCCAACAACAGCTCCGAACAGAGGGCCGACCTCAGGACTGGTTATGAAGTCAGCCCCGCGGCCTGCTCCTGCCCCTTTTGTGAAGAATCCACCAGGACCATAAAGCGCTGCTTCAACGACTACGTCAAAAGGAAGAGGGCCAAGGCGATGTATCCGTTCAAAAATTGCATCAAATGCCTCCGAATTCATGGTCGGAGTATCCAAATTTCAGGGAAGCAAGCCAAAGGTGGCTAGTTCGCCAAAACGAGCTACCACCTGAGGGTAAATCCCGATAACCACAGTGGAAACGGCACACAATGAAATGGCCGCGACCAATCCGGCGGGTACACGAACTGGAGTTGTGTCGCCGTCTGGAACTGGGCGCATCCACATCTCGCGAGCAATCGATGCATAGTAATAAAGGGCTATCACCGAGTTAACGGCGGCGATTACACCAAGAGCGATCGCCCACGAAGTATTGGCGTCAAGCAAAGTCTTGAAGACGACCAACTTCGCGTACCAACCTCCAAGAGGGGGAATACCGGCCAACGCAAAGATGAAGATGGACATGAGAACGGTTAGCCCTGGCGCATACTCAAAGAGTCCACCATATGAAGAGATCTCTCCTGATCGAGTCTTGCGGGCAACGGCTAAGACGAGAGCAAAGGCACCGAGGTTCATGGCGGCATAGATAAGCAGGTAAGTGGTGACTGCCTCAATCGCTGCACCAGGGCCATCGACAAGATCACCAGCGACTGCGAAGGGTAACAACATGTAACCCGCTTGGGCAACCGACGAATAAGCGAGCATGCGCACAACGTTCGTCTGGCGCAGAGCAATTAAGTTTCCCACGGTCATCGTCAGCGCAGCGAGCACCCAGAACATGGGCTGCCATACATCGTCACGTCCTAAAAAGCCGATGAACACGAGTTGAAGCAATGCAACAAACCCGCCGGTCTTCGATGCGACCGAAAGAAACGCCGTAATCGGAGTCGGGGCCCCTTCATAGGTATCAGGCGCCCAGCTGTGAAATGGAACTGCAGAGATCTTGAAGGCAAACCCAACCAGGATGAACACTATGCCAACACTTACCAGAGGGAAGCTCGCATTTGGGCCTTGCAGCATTATGCCGATGTCGCTCAATATGGTCTTTCCCGTTATTCCAAAGATCAACGACATTCCATAGAGCATGACGCCGGTCGCAAATACACCCAATAGGTAGTATTTAAGTGTCGCTTCGTTGCCCTTAAGGTCACGCTTCTTCCATCCTGCGAGCATGTAAGCAGGAATGGACAACAGTTCAAGAGCAACAAAGATACTGAGCAGGTCTCGAGACGACGCCATGATTGTCATGCCCAATACCGACGACAAAAGAAGGAAGTAATACTCACCTTCGTAATAGTCGTCATCAGCCAGATAGTCGCTGCTTAACAACATGGTCAGATAACCGGCAATAAGAAACAGACCCTTAAACACAAGGGCAAAGTCGTCTACGACATAGGCACCACCGAACATCGAACGATCGGCCCCATCGACTGCCAAGGTGAGAACCGGAATCATTGCTGCGAGCAGACCGAGGCCGGCTATTCCACTAACGAGGCGTCGTCCTCGGCCCTCAAAGATGAGGTCAACAATTAGGACGGCAACCAATACCCCAGTGAGCACCAGCTCAGGGGCAAAAGCGTGATAGTCGAGATTCGGAGCTTGAAAAGCCACAGGTCCGCTCAGCACGTCCACTGATCAGCCTCCCAATGCAGACACAACGTTTTGCACTGCCTCATCGGCCATGCCGAAGAGCAAGTTTGGATAAACGCCAAGTACGAGTATGAGAATCAACAGTGGGACCCAGGCCGCATACTCGGTCCATTTCATGTCAGGAATGTTTTCATGTGCAAACTCTTCCGAGGGTTCACCAAAGGCAGTGCGTTGGAACATCCACAAGAGATAACCGGCCGCCAACACGGTACCGATGGCTGCGACGACCATATAGAAACGGAATAGCTCTTCAGACACGCCCGCAGCTGGGTTGTATGCCGAAAGGATCGCCGGGAACTCTCCCCAGAAGCCGGCCAGACCGGGCAGACCCAGGGAAGCCATCGCACAAAAGCCAAGGATCCAACCCATTCGGGGAGCTTGCACCAAGAGACCACCGAGACGAGCCATGTCAAGGGTATGGAACCGGTCTTTTATCGAGCCGGCCAAGAAGAAGAGCATGCCGGTAATAAGACCATGAGCGACCATGCCGAAAACCGCTGCGCTGATACCGAAGTCGGTAAGTGTGGCGATTCCTAACATGACATAACCCATGTGAGCTACAGATGAGAAGGCGATCAAGCGTTTGAGATCGGTCTGAGCAAGACAACCCAGTGCGCCGTAGATGATACCCACGACCGCAAGGCCCCCAATCCAAGGGGCCCATGAAACGGCTGCTTCTGGAAGGATGGGAATAGCGACACGAATGAAGCCGTAGGTGCCGAGCTTCAACAAAATGGCTGCCAAGATCACAGAACCCTGTGTTGGTGCCTGGGTATGTGCATCAGGCAGCCAGGTATGGAACGGGAACATGGGCACCTTGATTGCAAAGCCCATGAAGAGTCCACCGAAAATCAACAACTGGGTACCGTGCGCAATAGTGCTCGATGACTCGATCAAATCGGCAATAGCGAAGCTGTCAGCACCTCCCTTGAAGAACAGAGCTAAGAAGCTGAGGATCATCAGCGCTGAGCCGAACAGGGTATAGAGGAAGAACTTGATAGATGCGTACTGGCGATTCTCACCACCCCAAACACCGATCATGAAGTACATGGGCAAGAGAACAACTTCGAAGAACACGAAGAACAAGATCAGATCTTGAGCGACGAATGTTCCGTTCATTCCCGTTTCCAACAACAAGATGAGGGCAAGGAATGCCTTTGGGTTACGGGGCTCGGGAAAGTGATTCCAGCTATAGAGAACAACCAGAACACAAATGAACATCGACAGCACCAACAGCGGAAGTGAAATGCCGTCGATTCCCACAATGTAGCGGCTGGAAATAACGTCGATCCATGGCTTGTCAACCATGAACTGCATGGTGGCGCCACTGGCTGCATAGTCAAACTCAGCGAGCAGATAGACACCAATGGCCATCGTTATCAGCGTGGTTAACAATGCAACCAGCTTGTGGGCATCCTCGTTTGCACGAGGTATGACCATCAACAACAAAGCCCCTGCCAAAGGCAGAAACACTGCGGCTGAAAGTGCAATATCTTCGAAATTCTCCATGATTTTCTGCTCAGCTCTCTAGACGGCCAGAATCGCTAGTACAAAGGCAAATAAGGTTGCTGCCCCAAAGAGCAGAATCCCGTATTGCTGGACACGGCCGGACTGGATAGTACGAAGAGCGCCACCTGCACCCTCCGCTCCTGTTCCTGCTCCATTGACAGCACCATCTACCAGGCCCTGGTCGATAGTGTCATAGACCCAACGGCCGAGGCGTTTTGCGCCCACACCGACAGCGTTTACCACGCCGTCGAGAACCCGCTGGTTGATCCAGTACGCCGCTTTGGCAATTGATCCCTTGATGGAACCAACCACCCAATCGGTGTACAGGCGATCGAGATAGTACTTGTTGTCCAAGATTCGATACCCCACTCTCGCAATCGGGTTGCGGCTTGTAACCCCAGTGGGCAACTTCTTGAGAAAGAACAGGATGTACCCGACGCCAATGGCAAATAGCACAACGGCTGTCGATATGGCTGCTGCGCCAATTTGGAATGGATGGTGAGCAAGACCCGCCATTAGGCCCGTCTCGTTCTGAGTGACTTTGCCAAACCACCCGTCATCAACAAATGGAGCATTTAGAAAACCAGCGCCGACGGAGAACACGGCCAGAACGATGAGGGGAACTGTAATGGCCTTGGGAGATTCGTGTGGATGACCATGACCACGGTATTCGCCGAAGAAAGTTAGATAGACACAACGGGTCATGTAGGCAGCGGTCATGAACGCTCCTACAAGGCCCACATACATAAAGGTCTCATAACCGTTCTCGGCGGCACCGAGAAGTATTTCGTCCTTGGACCAAAAGCCTGCAAGAGGCGGCACACCGGCTAGGGCGATAGACCCGATCATGAAAGTGGCAAAAGTAGTGGGCATATATTTGCGCAGACCGCCCATATCTTTGCGCATGTCGAAGCTGTGGACCGCGTGGCTGACCGAACCCGACCCCAAGAAGAGCAGAGCCTTGAAGAATGCATGGGTGAAAAGGTGGAACAATGCCGCGGTCCATGCGCCTACACCAAGCGCCATCACCATGTAGCCAAGCTGGCTGACCGTTGAATAAGCAAGAACTTTCTTGATGTCGTTTTGAACAAACGCAAGAAGCGCAGCAATAACAACTGTGATGGCTCCGACTATTGCAATTGGATTGGAACCACCAGCTGAGATGTCAAACCCTTCCCAGAACACGCCATACATTCGTGCAACCAGATAAACACCGGCAACAACCATGGTGGCTGCATGAATAAGCGCCGACACAGGGGTGGGCCCTGCCATAGCGTCGGGTAGCCAGGTGTGAAGAGGGAACTGAGCAGACTTACCAATTACTGCTAACAGCAATGCTGCAGCCCCCACCTTCAATGCCGTATCACCTATTTCACCGCCCAATGCAGCAGCGTTGATCGCAGCTATGTCAAAGGTGTTTCCTGCAGCAAAGAAAAGGATGCTGATTCCGACCAGAAGACCGATATCACCCGTGCGGGTGGTGAAAAAAGCCTTCATGGCGGCACTGGAATTCTCCTTTTTCTCCCACCAATGGCCAATCAGCATGAAGCTACACAGACCCATGAGTTCCCAACCAAAGAGCATCTGCAACGTCGTGGAGGACACGACGAGAACCAACATTCCGGTGGTGAACAATGAGAGGGATGCAAAGAAGTGAGTAAAGCGCACGTCACCGTGCATGTAGTTGGTGGCAAAGATGTGCACGAGAAGCGAAATCAACGTGACGACAAAAAGCATCGTGACTGCAAGACCGTCAATGTGAATGCCTGCCCTGACATCGAGCGGACCGATCTTGAACCAGGACATCGACTTATCAACAGCAGAACGAATCGGCTTTACTTCATGACCTGCTTCAGCCTCCTTCTCAGTGGCGACTGGAACGACCCGTACTTGTTGTGATCCTTTGTCTCCAAGCGAGTGTCCACTTTGAGGTTCGGTGGTCCCTTTGCCGGCAGGCGCTTCTTCAACAGGAGTCGAATGAGTTGTACCTGCTGGTTGAACCACAGTATCTGCCGGACGATCTACCCACTGGAAGACCGCTACGCAGGAGAGGATGAAAACAATTGCCAGCGCACCGACGCCGATCTCAGATCCACCCTTTGGCAACCGTTTGCCAAATAAAAGGATGATCCAAAATGATACGAAGGTAACTGCAGGGATGATCCAAGCGTTCTCAAGCATTGATCAGCCCCTCATCAGGTCGACCTGATCAAGGTCAACGCTCGTGCGGTTACGGTAAATGAGCAAAACGATGGCAAGCCCTACGCCAACTTCAGCAGCTGCAACCGTTATTACAAAGAGAGCAAACACTTGGCTTACGACCGCAGCGCTATCACCGTGCATTGCGCCAAAAGCCAGGAGATTTATATTGACAGCATTGAGTATCAGCTCAATTGACATGAGCACCAACACGGCATTGCGTCGAGCAAGCACCCCATAAACACCGATGCAGAAGAGCACCGCGCCTAAAAGCAAGAACTGGTTTAACAGCATTATCGCGAACTCCTCAGTCCCTACGAGCAAGAACTATGGCGCCAACCAGCGCAGCCAATAAAAGAACCGACACGACTTCGAACGGAACCAGGAACGTCGAAAAAATTGCATCGCCGACTGCGCCAGTACCGCGCTCTGCTTCGATGGTGGCTCGACTTACGCCTTCCAAAGTTGGAAGCTTGTCGTCTCCGAAAGCATCGACCAATACGAAGCTGAGCGTTCCAAGCAAAAAGATTGCCGTTATTGCGCCCGCCCAACGTTGGTCGTTATCAAGGCTGTCATCTTCGCCAAGAGTGGCCTTTGTGAGCATCACTCCAAAGAGAAGCAGTACAACGATTGCCCCGACATAAACCAAAACCTGAACGGCTGCCACGAATTCAGCGGCCAACAGAACATAAAGAGCACCCACACTTGACAGAACGACCACAAGGTAAAGCGCGGCGTGCACAACGTTACGTGTAGTTACAACTCGTAACGCTGCCAATGCAGATGCACCCGCAAGGATGGCGAAAGCAATGTTTTGAGCAACCACTATCGCGGCACCTTCTTAACCTTTTGTTCCGAACCCGATTCATAAGACTCGAAGTCAGGAACGGTTTCCATCCATTCGCCAAGCTTGTCTTTGTCGTGGAGCAAATCAGCTATACGCACTTCTGAATATTCGTATTCGGGACTCCAAAATAAGGCGTCAAATGGGCACACCTCTACGCAGATGCCGCAGTACATACAAAGGCTGTAATCGATATCAAAACGATCAACCAACTGAACCGTGCGGGGCTTGCCACCTTCACGACGAGGGGGAGCTTTGGTTTTGTGGCCTTCGATATAGATGCACCAATCGGGACAGCTACGAGAGCACAACATGCAAGCGGTGCAGTTCTCTTCTTTTAGAGCAATGACACCTCGGGCTCGTGGAGCGAGATCTTCTTTCTGATGTGGATATTGCACCGTAACCGTTGGTTGCAACATCGTCTTGAAAGTAACGCCAAGACCTTTAAGGAGGCCGGGTACCTGAGGCATATCAGAACACCACCTTCAGCGCAGCAGTAGCCAGAATATTCAAAAGCGAGATAGGGATCAGATACTTCCATGCAAATGTCTGAAGCTGATCTTCACGAAGTCTTGGATATGTGAAACGAACCCAAAAGATCAAGAACGAAACAAACATGATCTTCGCGAATAGCACGGCAGGGCCTATGAGGTTGGACAGAAACCCGCCATCTAGATCAAGGCCTGGCACATACCAACCCCCCAAGAAAAGGGTTGCTGCTATGCCGGCAAATACGAACGCGGTGCCGAACTCACCAATGAAGAAGATGAGGAATCGAAACCCGGTGTATTCAACCTGGTAACCACCAACGATTTCGCTCTCGGCTACCGGCATGTCGAAAGGGGGTTGGGTCAACTCGGCTTGAGTCGCCATTAGGAAAATCGCGAAACCAATGAACTGGGTGAAGATAAATGGATTGCCAATGAGGCCGACACCAAAGATCTCACCATTTGCCTGTGAAGTTACGATCCCCTGAAGACTGAGTGTCCCGGCCTGAATGACAACTCCCACAACTGCGAGAACCATCGGCAGTTCATAGGCAATCAGCTGACCAGCAGCACGCAAGCCGCCCATTAGTGAGTACTTGTTTGCCGAAGCCCAACCGGCCATGAGCACACCGAGTACCGAGATTGAAGAAACTGCCAGAGCATAGAAAACACCCGTGCTGAGGTCTTCGACAATCAGGCTTGGCCCGGCGGGTACAACCACGTACAACATGAACGTCGAGAACAGAACCACCAGAGGAGCGGTCGCGAAAACGAACCTGTCGGCACGATCTGGGAAGAGGTCTTCTTTCTGGATGAACTTCACTCCGTCAGCCACAAGCTGCAACAGACCGTGTGGGCCTGCTTCCATCGGACCCAGGCGACTTTGCATGTGACTCATCATCTTCAACAAAAAGACATAACCCAGTATCAGAGCAGCAGTAGGAATAACAGCAAGAACGACGCCGGTCTTGATGGCGGTTTGTACCCAATAATCTGATAATTCAACTGCGATCATCACCGGTCAATGTCTCCAAGGATGAAATACAAGCTGGCCAAGATGGTGATTATGTCAGGCACGTAGACACCCTTTAGCACCCAAGGCACTATCGAAATGTTGTTAAAAGAAGCGGAACGTATCTTGACCCTGAACGGACCGAGATCGCCCTTGCTCACAACGTAGTAGCCCATCTCGCCAAGCGGGTTTTCGGTCGAAACCCAAGCCTCACCCTGAGGAACCTTAATGATGCGTGGAACCTTGGCCATAATCGGCCCAGACGGAAGACCATCGAGCAACTTCTCTACTATTAACGACGCCTCGCGCGTTTCTTGAAGGCGCACCCAATAGCGAGCGAATGAGTCGCCATCGGGATGGGTCCAAACTTTCCAATCGATTTTATTCCATGCGAGCGGCGTATTTCCGTCACGGCGAAGATCCCAATTGACTCCACTCGCACGAAGGTTTGCACCCGAAAGTCCGTAGTGCAATGCCGTCTCACCAGGGATGATGCCCACCCCACGGGTGCGAGCTTCAAAGATTGGATTACCCAAGATGAGATCTTCAAGCTCGTCGCAGAATCGGCGGACTTTTACCATCACACCGCGGGTTTCTTCTATCCATCCCTTTGGAAGATCGTCTTTGATACCGCCAATGCGGTCGAAGTTTGGATGGAAGCGCCCGCCTGTAGCTGACTCAATGAGATTAAGCACATACTCACGGTCTCTGAATGCATAAAAAACAGGCGTTATCGCTCCGAGTTGTACGCCCATATCGCCGAGGAACAAGGCTACGTTGGCGATACGTGAAAGCTCAAAGAGGATCGTGCGAATCCACTGAGCACGGGGTGGGGCCTCTACCTCCATTAGCTGTTCGGCAGCAAGAATGAATGGCACCTCGTTGGCAAAACTCCCCAACCAGTCAATGCGGTTAACCAGCGTCGTGACCTGAGGATAGGTGCGAACTTCGGTGAGCTTCTCGTAGCCGCGGTGCATGTAGCCCATGACGGGAGTAGCCGATATAACCTGTTCACCGTCAAGCTTCGCAACCACTCGCAAAGTGCCATGAGTGGCGGGATGTTGAGGTCCGATATTAAGGGTCATCCCCTCGGTTTCAAGCTCAACATTTACGCGAGCCTCGGCTGCTTGGCCGGCGATGTAGGCAAGTTGTTGGCGCTGAGTCAGGGTATTCACTGATCTTCTCCAGACACTTCACCGTCTCCATCGCCAGCATCGCTTGCAGGCTCACCGGGCATCGGTTCTATGTCAACCAAGCCGGGCCAAGGTTTTACTTCACGCGCGAGCAATGGGAAATCTTTACGAAGCGGATGTCCGACAAAATCTCCCGGAAGGTAGAGATTTGTCATATCTGGATGACCCGCAAAAGTGATGCCGAACATTTCATGCGCCTCGCGCTCATGCCAATTGGCACCGGCGAATACGCGCACCAGCGACGGGGCTGAAAGGTCATTGTCCGGTACATCCATCTTGAGATGAATGCCCAGATGGGTAGTTACCGAATGAAAGCGAGCAATGATCTGGAATCGGGTCTCTCCCCCGCAATAACCGTGTTCAAGGCCTCCGGCAATATTGGCTGCACTGATTGCTTTGATTTCTTCACCGGTTCTCGAGATGCCATCTTCACTCTTTCCAAAAGGTGAAGGCAACCAATCGATTGCCGAGAGGAAGCCGAAGTAATGCATATGTAACTTGTCACGACAAACTTCAGCTGCTCGAACCCACGCCTCAGGGCTCACTCTCACCCAAACATCTAGGCCCGGCTTTATATGGGTTTCAATAAGCCCATCACCAAGTTCTGATCGCAATACGTCGATCAAGTGTTGGCGCGCCTGATCGAGCTCTTGATTCTCGGCCATCTCGGGAGCCTCAGGAGACGACAATCGGATCACCTCTCCAGCGAGTGGCCATGTCTTCGTTACCAATGCGCTGTTGGAGCAGCACTATCCCTTCGAGTAAGGCTTCTGGCCTCGGAGGACAACCAGGAACATATACGTCTACGGGAATGATCTGATCAACGCCTTTGGTAACTGAGTAAGAGTCCCAATAGGGGCCTCCGCAGTTTGCGCAACTTCCCATAGAAATCACGTATTTAGGGTCGGGCATCTGCTCATAAAGTCGTCTGATGGCCGGAGCCATTTTGTCTGTCACTGTTCCTGAAATAACCACCAGGTCAGCCTGGCGAGGGCCCGCCGGGAAAGGGATTACTCCAAGACGCATCACGTCATATCGAGGCGAGCCGAAGGCAGCGCCCATCTCAATTGCACAACAAGCCAGGCCCCACTGGTAAACCCAAAGTGAGTACTTACGGCTCAAATTGAGCAGATGCGTAAGGGGCTTAGGTATAAGACCCTTCTCAACTAAACCCACCGAAGAACCCCTTTTCGCCATGCATAAAGCAGGCCGAGAGCAAGGATGACAATGAAGATCGTCATCTCAATCAGACCGAACACTCCATAGCTTTCCAAACCGAGAGCCCAAGGAAAAATGAAGACGGCCTCAACATCGAACATGACAAAGAGCAAGGCAAATATGTAGTAACGAACCTGGCTTTGTCCAAAGATCGAACCCACTGGGTCGACCCCGCTCTCATAGGTCATTCCCTTTTGGGCACTTGGACGTTTCGGACGAAGTAGCCGACCCATGCCAAGAGATACCGCGACAAGCATGCCTGCGGCAACAAGGAAGACGACCACGGTAAGATAAGCGCGCAGTAGCTCAGACACGTCGGGGGAGCCTAAAGCGCGTAAGCACGCCTGTCAGATCGGAGAGAAAATTCCTTGCCCCAGCAGGGTCGTTTTCGGCAGAGCTTTCATGACAATTTGGCTAATAAACCGGGGAAATCCAGGAGTTGTCCATCATGGCTATGTAGCATTCCCGATGGCTAGCTGAACATCTTTCTTAAACTTCTACTGCACCCGTCAGAGGACTTTTCTGTCATATGTATCAGAGCATCTGAATTTAACCGCCGACTTGATCAGCTTGACCAACAAGTGCTGTGGAGAAATATGACAGAAGATATAGAAGTTTGGAAGCGCTTCGTGGCTATTGGCGTGATTGCCGCGGCCATATCTCTTGCCGGTAGCAATGCTGCCAGCCACATCATTGGCCTCCTCGTCAGCCTGGCTGCATTGGCAGCCATGGCGAAGTCCGCTTTCGGACAAGATGCAAGATTCCATAGGCCCTGGTTTCTGTACTCAGCCGGCACTGCGCTAATTCTCTCAGGCAGAGCGATACAGGGCATCCAGACAAGTTTTGACGCTGAAGGCAAGATTCCATTTCCCTCATTCGGGGATCTATTTTTCGTCATGGGATACATCTGTCTCATTGGTGGAACTGTTGCCCTGATCCAAATCAAACCCGAAGTAAACCGCAAAGCCAACCTGCTCGAATCTCTTCTGATCAGCTCAAACCTGGCGATCATCATTTGGGTTGTACTGGTTTCTCCTTATGTGCGTGATGAGATGCAACCTCTGTCTGCCCGATTGGCAAACTCTGGATACATCTTCTTGACCTTGATCCTCGTTGCAACCGGCATCTGGCTGGTAATAGATCCTTTAAGGCGCCAGGGAGGTTCCTACTTAGTAGTTTCCTCAATAGCTCTCATCTTCGTCGTTGAGCTTTTGTCAGTCATGAGGCAAGCGGGATTTCAAAATAGAAACTTCATCGTTCCTCTCTCCATGCTTTCTCTTGTGTCATTGGCATCTGGACTTCTTCACCCCAGTTGGGAATCATTTTCTAATAAATTCGTATCTGGACCATCTGCAGCAGACGCTGAATTTGGGAAAGATTCATATAATTTTAGATGGCCAATTCTTGTGGGCATCACCTTAATAAATACTCCAGCGATCCTCGTTTATCAGTTAGTTCAAGATCTAACTGTTGACCTACCAATAGTAACACTCACCTCTATTTTTATGTCATCACTAGTTATTGTCCGACTTATAAATTTTATATATGAGACTAAAAATATTACTTTAAGAGAACGAGCCCTCTATGAAGTCGGCATTGCTCTTGTTGCTGCGACCACAGAAGAAGATATCTATATGGGGGCAATGGACGCAGCAATGAGTCTTGCTGGTAATTCCCAAAAGGTTAGGGTAAGCCTAGCCATTGGCATCGAGAGTCATATGGTAATTACTGCATCTACTGGCGCACAGTCAGAAGAAGCAATTGGATCTGACATTAAGCTCGACGAACTCCCAACTCCACTGGCAAATGGTATAAAGGATCGCCATCTAGTTCACGTTTCAGAGTGTGCATCTGTTGATATTCGCCGCCGCGCAATGATCGGTATTGAAAGTACTGCTGTCAGTACGACAATCATCCCGCTTGGAACTCAAGGGGGCTTGAGCGGAGCGCTAATAGTCTCAGCTAGAGAAAATCTTTCTAAAGATATTCTACTTTCTCTAGAAACTCTTGGATCTGAAATTTCACTTGCACTTGAAAGCACTTCTCTTGCTCGGGATATTCATCAAATAGAAAAGGGCAGGAGGCTGGATCGCCTAAAATACAAGGCGGCCGAGATGTTAACAAATAGTGAGGCGCGGTTTCGCTCCCTTGTCCAGAACTCAAGCGATATAGTTGCCATAGTCAGTCCGAATGGGACCATTTCTTATCTGAGTCCATCTATTGAGAATATTCTTGGATTTAGTCAAGAAATGCTGCTTAAAAGCAATCTTTTTACACTTGTTTCAGGCGTAGACAATATAAAT
>CAYGGL010000054.1:0-3663 GCA_964349215.1 uncultured Acidimicrobiaceae bacterium
TGGGCATGGCCTTGGATTGGAGTTGGCTGCGTGGCGTCAAGTCCGAATGGGGAGTTACAGCCAAACCAAGTGCGCGGGGTCTGACGATGATGGATATCGCCGTTGGAACTTATGGCGAGGTCCCCGATGTGGCTCCGTTGCGAACGATGGCCCCTCGCGGCTCCGCTATACCCGAGGGTGTACCAGATATGGGCTATTTGCTCAACGCCAAGTCCGACGTGTGGGCGCAGAATGTTGCTGAGCTATACGAAGAGGCGGTGGCTCGTCAGTGGTCTGCAAGCTCTGCGATTCCATGGGCAGAGTTGCAACCGCTTGATCCCGACGTGGAACACGCTATGTGTCAGCTCTGTACCTTGTTGACCGAAGTCGAGATGATCGCAGCCGACCTTCCTGCGAAGTGGCTGTGGCGAGTCAATCATGACTTCGTCGAGGCAAAGATGTTCCTGGGTACTCAGATCATGGATGAGATGCGCCATACCGAAGTGTTCAGAAAACGTGCTTTGGCAAACGGTGGCGGTCTCTTGAAAGCAGGAAAAGGCACAGAAGAACTCTTGCGCACGATTCTCCAGGCCAAAAGCTTCACTCAGGCTTCTGCACTCCTTCATCTTCTCGGTGAGGGGTTCGTCTTGGACATATTCCGCCAAGGCGAGCTGATATCGCCCACGCATGTGGAGAAGAAGATCTTCCGCATGGCGATGCAAGATGAGGCTCGCCATGTTGCTTATGGCACCTTGCATCTACGTCAGGCGGTTGAAGCTGATCCTGATGTTGCAGAGGAGATCCATGAGGCGCTCGATGTTGGCGAGGGAGTTATCGCACAGCTCACGATGCAGCCCGAGGTTTTCACAGCCCTAGCCGTGCTTCTCGCCGGGGGCACTGCAAACGTCGAAGAAAAAGGCTTCCCGTTGTTGCAGCAGTTGATGGCCAAGATGTTCACGTCTTATTTGGCCCGCTGCGAACGTGCAGGTATCAATCGCATAGAGCGCACACTTATACCGCTAGAGATGATGGGCATCGACCGTACTCAGCTGGCGGTGTCGTGATGACGACCTCTCCAACTTCTGCCACTTCTTCTAATGGCCAGGCGTTTCCTGTTGACACCGTTGATCTGTTCGAAGCCTTGGCAAAGGAGATGAACAATCATCCCGAGATATACAACGAACTCGGGTGGTGTGACATGGACCTTGGCGTGGTTATGCAACGCGAGGGTGCACCGTTCTCTGTCGCTATTCGCCTTAGAGAACATGGGTGTGAACAGGTGGCTTTGTTCGAGCCCGGTGATGGCAGACATCTCGACTGTTGGGTCGTTGGCGATCTCGCTGATTGGCAGGCGATGTTTGAAGACATCGCTACCAACGGCATGGCGACAGGACAACACACACTTAGCTCGTTGGTTTTGTTGGCTGATCGCATTGCCGTCAAGGGCCACGATTCGATGGGTGTCGATTTGTTCTTTCGCTACAACCAAACGTTGCAGAGCTTCTTTGACGGTGCTGCAGCACTCGTTCCCGCACGACAAGGAACGGGACAAGGAGAAGGAGAAGAGTCATGAGCGTACCTACATTGAATTGCCCGACATGTGGCGTTGAGCTTCGCCGGGTGGTCGACGCGCCGTATGGTTGGTGGGAGTGGGATGGCCAGGGTTATGCAAAGCGCTACACCAGCAAGGGAGTAGCCGCTCCAGAGTTCGCATGTGCAGAATGTTTGACGGGCCTGCCTGAGTTCCATCCGATGGATGTCGAACCCAAGGTGGGGGCCCCGGTTTAATCAGCGATTCAAGTTTTTGATGGCGAAGATCTCGAGGAAGGAAGATCTGTGAGTTACAGAGTGCTTGCGGATGTGTGCATCGGATGTGGTGGTTGCGAATACGCATGTCCCACCGGTGCTCTGGCGAAGACAGATAGCTTCCTTGGGATCTTTGCCATCGATCCCTATACCTGCGATGACTGTGGGCTTTGTGTACCGAAGTGTCCAGTGGCCTGCATCGAACCCGATCCGGCCTGGCCTGTATGTCACGCCAAGGGGTGTCCGCTCAGCTCGAAGCGTCTGGCCGATTTCGACTGCGCTATCTGGCAACGGCGGTGCCCGACATGTGGCGACACTATGTGGTCCGAGCGTGGCAGCGATTCGTGGGTTTGCTCGCGGTGCGATCTTCACATGAAGGTTGCTTGCCCAAAGGAGCATCACCTGGCCGAGACGGCGCCAGTGGCCGTTTCGGTGAAGTCTGAGCTCTACTCGTAGTGGCTGCGCTGCCATTGCCGGACGTGCCCGAGCCGCCGCCGCCCTTGCCGCCGCTGCCTGCAAGCCATGCGGATCATGGCGCAGTTTCGAGCGACTACCTGAGGTTGCGATTCGTCAAACTTGGCACCATACGGCAGTCGATTCCGGCTTCGTGCTATCGACGTTCCAACATGAGAGCGCTTGGGTGGTGTGCATTTGACTTGACTCTCTATCTTCTAGCGCTCTCGTTGGTATTCATCTCTCGCAGTCCAGTTGTCCAGCTTCTTGGTGGTGTTCTTGCGGGAGCAGCGGTTGCCATCATGTTCGTCTGGGCACACGATGCAGCGCACGGTTCGCTGTTTCGTTCCAAGGTCGTGTCAGAACTGCTCGGGACGCTCTTGATGCTGCCTTCAATGAACATGTATCGGCTCTGGTCTTATGGCCACAACAAGGTGCATCACGGGTTCACGAGCTTCAGTCCGATCGATTGGATATGGCGGCCGCTGACACCTAGTGAGTATGTGTCGAGATCTCAATGGCAACGGTTTATCTATCGTCGTGAGCGCAGTCTCATGACTTGCGGGCTCCACTACCTGATTAGGGTGTGGTGGCGAGGCATGGTGCGCTTCAAGCCCCATCGCAAGAAAGACCAGCTGAGCTTTGTAGCTTCCAAGTTGGGAACCTTGGTCTTCGCCGCAACTCTTTCGTACGTGGCATGGCTTATGGCGGGTGGCCTCATAGGGGTTCTTGCGGCAGTTGTCGTTCCATTCGTGGTCTTCACATACGTGATATCCTTCTTTGTCTACATCCATCACACCCACCCAGTGATTCCCTTTTTCGACGTGAGAGACGAATGGTCAGCGACCATCGGTCAGCTGTTTTGTTCAACGGTTGTTCGCACTTCGAAGGTGACCGAACTCTTGACCCATCACATCCTCGTCCACGTTCCCCATCACGTCGACATGCGGATCCCCTTCTATCAGTTGGCGCAAGCGTACGATGCCATCAAAACCGACTGGGGTGCATTCATACATGAGTATCGGTTCTCATGGTCTGAGATCCGATCGATCTTCCGTACCTGTCAGCTCTTCGACTTCGATGCAAAGACGTGGTATTCCTTCGACGACCTTTCAGCCCCCGATGCCGTGAGATCGATTGCCGTGAGACGGCGGATTGGGACCAAAGACATGGTCGCTGACAACTTCTTACTCTAGTGACTGGCGCCTGAGTCCTCCGAGAATTAGGGCATGCATTCAACAGGATCTAAAACGTGGTGACCGAGCAGGGGGGCGAGCAAGGGGTCGAGGGGGTTAGCGAATCAGAAGTTGATGGGGTAGATAGGCGTGCGTTCCTTGGGCTCTTCGCAGGAGGAGTCGGGGGCGCAGCGATGGTTGCGGCGACAGCCGCTGCCGCATGGCCGAGAGACGGGGGCAACGGCGGGTC
>CAYGGL010000054.1:3673-13384 GCA_964349215.1 uncultured Acidimicrobiaceae bacterium
CAACGGATGGCAGTTCTTCCGCTGCGTCAGGTTCGTCACCAATGCCAATGGCCGGACATGGGTCAGCAGGCGATATGGACAGTGGACACAAGGAAGGTGTTGACCTCTTTCTAAAGAACGCCGAGTCACCAATCACTAAAGGGGTTGGGGCGACCGAGCTCGATTGGAAGATGGTCGATGGTGTTCGTGTGTTTGAGTTGACCTGCCAGAACGTTGAGTGGGAGGTGACTCCGGGCAAGGTGGAACAGGCGATGGCCTACAACGGCATCGTTCCCGGGCCAACGCTGCGTGTTGTGGAGGGCCAACCAGTTCGAGTCAATGTTCGCAATGACATGAAAGAGAGCACTGCCGTCCATTGGCACGGACAGCGTGTTCCCAACGCCATGGATGGCGTCCCATTCGTCACCCAGCCACCGATCAAGCCCGGTGAGTCCTTTGCCTATGAGTTCACGCCAAGTCCGTTTGGCAGTCACATGTACCACTCCCACCACAACGCGGCAGAACAAGTGGGGAAGGGTCTGCTCGGCGCTCTTATCGTTGAACCGGCGAACCCCTCAGACGAGCCTTCATATGACAAGGATTATCTCTACATACTCAATGACGTGTTGGGTGGTTTCACCATCAATGGCAAGGGATTTCCCGCCACGGCGCCTTATACAGCCAAGCCCGGCGAGCGAGTGCGTTTCCGGTTCATGAACGAGGGTCAGATGGTTCATCCAATCCATCTGCACGGACTGACCTTGGAGATCTTTGCGCGAGATGGGTATCCACTACCCCAGCCGTTCCGTTGCGACACCATAACGGTCGCTCCCGGAGAGCGGTGGGACGCGATCGTCGTTGCGGACAATCCAGGCCTGTGGGCTTTCCACTGTCACATCCTCTCGCATGCAGAAAGTCCCCAGGGGATGTTCGGCATGGTCAGCGTCTTGATCGTTAAATAGCACGGCCCAAATAAACACGGCCTAAATAAAGGAGTCCCCCCGTGAGCATCTCTGAAGCACCGCCTAATACTGAAGTACCTGCAAACGCCTCAACGTCGGCCAAGCGACCTGGGCTCAACACTGAGACCGTCGCGATGGGCGGTCTGTTCGTAGCTGTCTTTGCCTTCCTGGCCGCGATATTCGCTGTCGTGCTTGCAGCAACAGCGGTGGAGGAGGCTCGCGACTCAAGTGGATCTGCTGGATCTGGCGGGTCGGGCACCGTGGCGACCGTGGGTCTGACTGAGTACGCCCTTTCGCCGGCAAACTCCGAGGTTGCAGCAGGAGGATCGATAGAGGTCCGCAACGACGGCGCGATGATCCACAACCTCAGCGTCGATGGGGCTGCAACGCCGATGCTGGAGGGCGGTAAGTCAACAGAGCTAGACCTCAGTGCCCTGGAGCCGGGCGTCTACACCATGAAGTGCGATGTGCCGGGCCATGCCGATGCCGGTATGAAAGGGTCCCTCACAATCAAGTAATCGGGTGGTAGATCAGGACGGGAGATTTCGCGTGTCGGGTGACCTGCATGGCGACGCTGCCGAATGCCATACGGCGCAGGCCCGTGCGTCCGTGGGTGGCGATCATGATTAGCGACACCGGCTGCTGCTCTTGAAAGCGGACGAGGGCGTTGCTTGCATCCTTGGAGTGCAGCACCTCCCATTCGGCATCGATTCCCTGCTTGCGAAGTCGCTCGCCTTCGACGGCCAGATATCCGCTTTCGACGATGTCCTGGCCTGCCGCCATTTGGTTGTCGGGAGACTGCGCCTCCACCAGCCAGAGCTGTGCTCCTAGGGCTATTGCCCATTCGGCGGCGAAGGGGATGAGTTGGCCGGCCGGTTCCGAGCCGTCCAAACATAGCTGTATGGCCTCGAAGCTGGGCGTGAGATCTTTCGGAACCTCGGGCCCCACCAACAGTACGGGCACACCCGCATCACGAACGACGGCCTCGGTGATGCTGCCCAACACCGCCTGACTTAGACCACTACGACCGTGGGTGGACATACACAACAACGCATCCGGACGGGAGCGCAACGCATCGACAATGGTTGTCGCTGCACTGTCACCGACAAGAACCTCAAGCTTGCCGATTGGCGCGTCGAGCCGGACTGCGACCTTCTCGAGGTATCGCTCGTGTTCCTCGGTATCAAGGTCTACCGGTGAAGAGACGAGGAGGTCTACCTTGGCGCCGAAACGGCGAGCGAACGTGGCGGCCGGCGACAAAGCGGCTTCTGCCAGCTCTGATCGGTCGAGCGGAACGAGGACTGTCTTGTACATAGGATGATCGTAGAAAGAAGCGTCCTGTAGAGGACAGGGCCGGAAGTCACATGTAGTAACGCCGGCCCCATCGTTGTTAGGTGCCGGACCAGTCGTGGGGCACGACGGTGACGGGTCGGGTGCTGTACTCCAGGAGCTGATGGCTGGTGCTACCTAGGCGAAGCTCGGGGAAGCCACCGTGGCCACGACTACCGACGACGAGGAGATCGGCATTGACCTTCTCGGCCGTTGCCAACATGGCAGAAACTGGATTGTCTTCAAGAAAGATCGTCTGGTTGCGGACCCCGCTTTGGCGAAGTGGTTCACACCAGACATTATCGAAGAGGGCATGTATCTCATCACGTCGGCCGTAGCTTGGAACCGACTCACCTGGACTGGGATGCAACAGCAACCCCATCGAGTGAACAGCCACAACCTCGGCATCTATCGCCAGTGCCAAATCTATGGCCCATCGCAATGCCATTGCGGCATTTTCCGAACCGTCAGTACCCACGAGAATGCATTTGATACTCATTTACTATTCCCTTCATCAAGTTCAATTGTCTTAGTCGGCTCATCTTGGATCCTGCATCGGCAATCAAGACTGCGGGTATGGCGAACGACGCCACGACCCATCCCACGATGCTTGGGGCACTGTGGTCTAGCACAGAGGCGATTGGGCCTATGAACAGGAAACCGAACAGCATTACAAGCTCTATAAGGACTGCTCCGATCAACAAGTTGTTGCGTGGATGTCCGGTAGACCACGCAGGACGAGTGGTGCTGCGACATGCAAACGCGTTGGCGAACTGACCAAGAACAACTGCGGTAAAGGCTGCTCCCGAAGCGGCTAACAAAGGGCCTCCGGTGGGAAAGTCATCTCCGGGCCGCCATCCAGAAGCGTAAAGGGACGCGACGAAGGCAGTCATCTCTACAAGCGCTTCGGTTGGGCCCAGAACGCCAAATGCACGTCGAGCAACCGAGCGATCGAGGAGTCGTCGACCATGGGGTGGTCGTCGCATAAGACCACTGGTGGGTCGTTCTGCTCCCAGCGCGAGTGCAGGCAACAGATCAGTTCCAATGTCCAGGAAGAGGATCTGTACAACGCCGATGGCCAGGGGGAAACGACCGCCCGATAAAGCCCAGACAACAAAAGGAGTGAGTTCTGCGACATTGTCTGTCAGGTGATAGGTCAGGAATCGGCGAATGTTGGCGAACGTCGCCCTGCCTTGTTCGACAGATGCGAATATCGTTGCGAAGTCATCGTCAAGCAAGACGAGATCCGCTGCTTCTCGTGCGACGTCAGTGCCCGATCGCCCCATCGCGATGCCTATGTCAGCTGCTTGTAAGGCTGGGCCATCATTGACCCCATCACCAGTCATCGCCACCACGTGACCTCTGCTGCGCAGCGCGTTTGCGATACGCAGCTTGTCCTCGGGCGTCACCCTCGCAACGATCATTCCATCGCGATCGAGGAGGGCTCCCAGAAGATCCTGGTCTTCTGGAAGGTCGTGTCCGAGGATCACCTTTGCAACTGAGTTGGGACTATCGACGACGAGGCCCACCTCGCGACCGATTGCCAGGGCCGTGGCGGGGTGATCACCAGTGATCATCGCAAGTCGGATCCCGGCATGGCGACAGTCCTCGACTGCTTTGGCCGCGCCTGGTCGCGGTGGGTCTTCCAATCCCAGCAATCCGATAAGTGTCAGCTCGCTCTCGGCTTCTTCGGCGGTCGCATTCTCACGTATCTCCGACGCCGCTCGCCACGCTATCGCCAGCACGCGAAGCCCTCGTTCTGCCATCGCGTTGAGTGCCTCCTCGGCGCCCGGCACGTCATTACAGCGCGGCAGCACTGCGTCGGGAGCACCCTTGACGACAAGGTGATCACTCACTACCCGAGACATGCGCCTTCTGCGTGGGTCAAAAGCAAAGCGTCGACCGACTTGAGCTTGGCGCTCATGGGCTTGTACCGAAAGCCGTGAGGCGAATGCGTCGATTGCCGCTTCCATTGGGTCGCCCTCAGCGCGCCAGCGGCCGTTGTCGAGCACCGATCGTCCATCGCAGCAGTGCACACCAGCGATCGCCAGCTCTCGAAGCGATCCCTCAGCTCCTGGCGAAGTCTGAACTGTAGCGGTGGGTTCATAGCCAACTCCGCTGATAGACGCAGCTCCTTGAGGTGTCCAAGCCTCAACCACCTCCATCTCGTTCATGGTGAGGGTGCCGGTCTTGTCGGTGCAAATGAACGTAGTCGAGCCGAGAGACTCGACGGCTTCGAGGCGCCGTACCAATGCATTGCGAAGCGCCATCTGTTGGGCGCCCGCCGCCAAGGAGAGCGTGACAGTGGGTAAGAGTCCTTCGGGTACGAGCGCAACGGTAACGCCGATGGCAAAGAGGAAGCCGTCGCTTGGCGGTGTTCCGACCGCCAGTGCGATGAGGAAGAATCCCACGCCCACGCCTAGGGCGACGAGAGTGATCGTGCGAACAAGCCGATCAAGCTCTTTTGCGAGAGGACTACGAGGTCGTGTGCCTTCGCTGGTCAATGCTGCGATACCGCCCAGCTGTGTAGCTTGACCGGTTTGGGTCACGACCCCTCGCCCCTCGCCTTCGACCACGAAGGTCCCTGCCCACATGGTGTCTGAAACTTCCTGCTCCATTGGCTCGGACTCGCCGGTAAGGGTGGAGCAATCGATGCGCAGTCCGTGGGCCTCGACGACCAACATGTCTGCTGATATTCGATCGCCGGGATGGACTATGACCAGATCGCCTCTAACCAACTCGCTCGCATCGATAGACACGGGGAGTCCGTCGCGCAGAGCCACCGCTTGGCGAGGTAGGAGATCTCGAAGTGCTTCGGCTGTTCTCTCTGCGCGATATTCCTGGGTGAACGCAAACAGGCCATTTACGATGACCACCACAAAGATGGCGATGCCGAGCTGAGGCATGCCGGCAACGATCGCCAGGATGCCGGCAACCCAAAGCAGCGCGGCGAAAAAGTGTGTCATCTGAGCCAGTAACTGGCGCCACGGCGGAGTTGACTTCGGCCTGGGAAGGACATTGAGCCCCTCGTCTTTAAGGCGAGCCCGAGCAACGGCTGTCGTCAGTCCATCTGCGGGCAGATCCTCAACCAAACCCTAGGTCCTCTCGTCGGCTTACGTCACCATCATTGATGGAACCCCCCACGGTTGGCCAGGGCCTTGGGCGGTGGGGCGAGAGGTCTTTTTACCCTATGTCCAGATCGAAGGGCGACGTAGCTTCATGGCGTGGAGACATCATCAACGGCGGGCCTCCAGGCGATTCCCGGAGTGGTTTCATTCGCAAATATCAGTCGGGCCGATGTGGGCACCGTTGGAGGAAAGGGCGCCAACCTCGGCGAGTTGGTCCGTGCCGGTTTTCCGGTGCCGCCCGGCTTTGTTGTCACCGCTGGGGCATATCTCGAAGCAATGGACGCGGCAGGTGTTCGAGAGAAGCTCGTAGACATCGTTGCTGAAGTTGATACCACCGATCCAAGTGCACTCGCCTCGGCCTCCAGCGCTCTTCAGGCGCTGATCAGTGATGCAAGCATTCCCGAGGTGCTGGCCAAAGAGGTGATCGATGCCTACCACCGGCTGGGCGAGGGCGAGGATAAGGACGTTGCGGTCGCTGTTCGATCATCGGCTACCTCGGAAGATGCCGGCGACACATCTTTTGCGGGAATGAACGAGACGTTCACGAACGTCGTCGGCGAACAAGAGCTGTTGGCTCGCCTAAAGGATTGCTGGGCGTCGGTCTATGGTCGTCGTGTCATTGCCTATCGCGCCAGCCAGAATGTTGTAGCAGAGCCGGCCATTGCCGTGGTGATCCAGCAAATGGTTGACGTCGAACGTTCGGGTGTCATGTTTTCGGCAGATCCTGCGACGGGCGATCGTGAAGTTGTGATGATCGAGGCTGCTTTTGGTCTCGGCGAGGTGGTGGTGGGTGGCCAAGTCGAGCCTGACACCTATCTGGTTGACAAGACCGGACCGGATATACGCCAAGTCCATATAGGAAAGAAAGATCTAAAGATCGTGCGCGGCGCCGATGGCCATGACGAGCGCGTGATGCTCGATTCTGCTCAGGCTCTCGAGCGAGTTCTCAGCGATGACGAAGTACTCAGCATCGCTCGAATGGGAATTGAGGTCGAGGCTCATTACCGCGCACCCCAGGACATGGAGTGGGCGCTGGACGTAGACGGAAGGTGGTGGTTGGTTCAGTCCCGGCCTATCACCACCTTGGGCACAGAGCTTGGTCAATCAGATACAGGGTTTAGCCAACCAGATGCGGTAGCTCCAGAAGCGTCTCTTCCTGCACCCATCTTGCAAGGCTTGCCCGCCTCTCCGGGTGTGGCTGATGGACCGGTGCGGGTGCTCTTGTCAATAGATGAGGCAGATATGTTGCAATCGGGCGAGGTGTTGGTGGCTCCCATGACCTCACCCGATTGGGTGCCTACCATGCGCCGAGCTGCCGCTCTTGTCACCGATAGCGGAGGAATGACCTGTCACGCTGCGATCGTCAGTCGCGAGCTTGGGATTCCGGCTGTGGTGGGGGCCAGGGGAGCAACGAAGACATTGCGAACGGGAGAGGTCGTCACCGTTCATGGAGCGCGTGGCGTTGTCTACCCAGGTCATCTCAGCGCTCCTGTAATCTCGGGCGGGGCGAGCGTCAGCGCCAATTCAGGTGACAACGCTCGGCGCGAACCGTCAGCGCCCTCAGCCGAGACGTTGGCGACCCGCCTCTACGTCAACCTGGCCATCGCTGATCGTGCCGAGGAGGTGGCTGCTCTTGCGGTCGATGGCGTGGGGCTCTTGCGTGCCGAGTTCATGATCGCTGACGCGCTTGGAGGAGAGCACCCGCGGTTCTTGCTGGCACAGGGCCGGCGTGAGCAATTTGTCGCGGCATTAACCGAGTCGTTGTTGCGTGTAGCGCTCGCTTTTGCTCCTCGACCGGTGATCTATCGGGCGATGGATTTTCGGACGAACGAATTTCGCGAGCTGAAGGGCGGCGACGGCTTCGAGCCCCACGAAGAGAATCCGATGATCGGCTACCGTGGCTGCTTCCGCTATGTGAGAGACCCCGAGGTGTTCGCGATGGAGCTGGAAGCACTGGCGCGAACACGTGAGCAGGCGCCCAATGTGCATCTCATGATCCCCTTTGTTCGGACGCGTTGGGAGCTAGAAGTTTGCTTGGAAGCCATCGACGCGAGCGCTCTAGGGTCCAGTCGTGGGCTGCATCGCTGGGTGATGGCCGAGGTGCCTTCGGTTGTCTATCGCATTCCCGAATATGTGGATATGGGAATTGATGGAGTGTCGATCGGTTCCAATGATCTCACACAGCTCATGCTTGGTGTTGACCGTGACTCCGAGATATGCGCGGAGCTCTTCGACGAGAGCGATGCAGCGGTGCTCGATGCGATTCAACGAATCATCGAGGCCTGCAACCGAGCTGGGGTGACCTCATCGCTTTGTGGTCAAGCCCCCTCAAACGACCCTAGCTTTGCCGAACGTCTCGTGCGTTTCGGGATTACGTCGGTGTCGGTCAACCCCGATGCGGTTGAGCTAGCGCGTCGCGCTCTGTCCGGAGCTGAGCGCAGGATCCTTCTGGAGGCGGCCCGTCGTAGTTGAGGTAGTATCGACCCATGTCAGGGCACGATGTGGACGATCGTTTCCGTGGATTATTGGATGCAGTCCTGCTTATTGCCTCGGATCTTTCTTACTCTGCGGTTCTTCACAACATCACCGAAGCAGCATGCAAGCTTGTCGGTGCACGCTTTGGGGCTTTGGGAGTAATCGGCGCTGATCGAACCCTTGAAGATTTCATCACGGTCGGTATCTCAGCTGAAGAGGCGCAAAAGATTGGCGTTCTTCCCTCCGGACGAGGATTGTTGGGTCTGTTGATTGTCGACCCCAAGCCCCTTCGTCTGGCTGACATTTCCGATCACCCTGACAGCTTTGGGTTTCCCGATGGGCATCCACCGATGCGATCCTTTCTGGGAGTTCCTATCAGGTTGCGCGATCAGGTGTTTGGGAACCTTTACCTAACCGAGAAGATCGGCACGGAATCGTTCACGGCTGATGATGAAGAGCTGGCCATTGCGCTCGCGGCAGTAGCAGGAGTGATCATCGAAAACGTGCGCTTGCAAGGTCAGCTACAGGCGGTGGCAGTCTTTGAGGATCGCGAGCGAATTGCGCGAGATCTTCATGACACCGTTATCCAGAGACTGTTCGCTTCTGGGATGGCCTTGCAGGCAGCAGCCCGTTTGGCCGAACCCTCTGTCAGTGAACGGATTCAAGACACGATCGACGATCTCGATCAAACCATTCGCGACATCCGCTCGGCGATCTTTGCCCTGCAAGCCAAACCATCTGCCGGTGTCGATGGATCTTTGCGCTCTAGCGCGATGAACTTAATCACTGAAGCATCGGGACCGTTGGGTTTTGAGCCTCACCTTCATCTTGCAGGCCCAATCGACTCGCAGGTCTCTCCCGAGGCTGGAGAGCATCTGCTGGCAGTATTGCGAGAAGCGCTCTCCAATGTTGCCCGACACGCTGACGCCACGAGGGTGGACGTGTACATCGAAGCCGGCACCGAACTCGTGTTGCGCATCGTTGACGATGGAGTGGGCTTTTCGGGAACTGGTCGCGCCGGTGGAAAAGGCCTTGGCAACATGGCCGAACGTGCAAAGAAGCTGGGGGGTACATTCGAACTACGGCTGGGTGATCAGTCCGGGACTGCCTTGGAGTGGGTCGTCCCCATCTAGTGGTCCCCATCTAGTCGTCCCTATCCAGGGCTGATCGCCTGGCTCCGCGCACCAACCCGCTCCCGCTCTACCCGGAACTACCTACTATCTCCCTTTACCCACTATCGGGAGGCGGTAGTTGATATTCGATGACCCCATCTGGGCGGTGCCATTGCCAACCACGAGGTCCTTGTCTGTAGCTATGACCCTGATCAGTCTTTAGTTTGTGGTCATGGCGACAAAGACCGGCTAGTTGATCCAAAGTGGTTTCATGAGTCTTTGACCATTCGGCAATGTGATCAATCTCATCAGCAGCTCTAAAACAACTTGGTCTTACACAACGTCCCTTGTCTCTTGCCAAAATTGCAGTTCTTTGCACAGCATTGGGAGATCTACCACCATGAACAACTGTTTGAACAGCTACTCCATTGGTAATAGCAAGCTTCAATGCCCAAGAACCAAGAACATCTTGGGCTACTGACAACGAAACAGGACCAATTCCGGGAATTTCACAAATCTCTCCCTCAGCCAAAGACCCACGTTGAAGAGATTCAAGATTGACCAGCAATACAAGTTCACCCTTGGAACGAGCCAGTCCCTTGGTGATCCCAGACTCGCCACGAGTGGCCTGGGCCATTGCAACGAGTCCATCTGCTGCATAAGCCTCAGATGATTCACGATCTCCCCTAGCCCATGCCTCTTTAAATACCTGTTCAATAAATGGTT
>CAYGGL010000055.1:0-13196 GCA_964349215.1 uncultured Acidimicrobiaceae bacterium
GCCCATGGGTCGGCGTGAGAAGCTCAACTCTGCCGGCTATCCGGGTGGATCGGTGGCGTTCTTCAACTACATCGATGCCTGGCGCAAGTCAGGAGAGTTCAAAGGCCTTGAGTTCAGAAGCTGAGATTAAGGCCTTGAACTGCTGCCGATTTTGACTTCATAGCCATATGGTATCTGATCGGGTACCATATGGCTATGAACGCTGCTGTTGCTCTTAATACTGCGAGGGTTCTTTCGGGGTTGTCTCTGCGTGAGTTGGCCCGGCGCGCGGGCACTTCGCATTCAACGCTTATTGCATATGAAACTGGGAACAAGATTCCTTCGGTTGAAACCTTTGATCGGGTTATACGATCAGCCGGCTACACGGTGGGTGTCGAGCTGACCAGATCGGTCGGGGGCGCTGATCCAGCCGAGCGTGGAAGAGAGTTGGCTGAGGTTCTCGATCTGGCTGCACACTTTCCCGCTCGACATGCGTCCACAATCGAATGCCCGCCATTTCGAAAGCTTCAAAAGACTTGAGTGGAATTGCCACCAAGATGTTGGCGATCAATCGATCGCTTGATGAGGCCGCAATTCCTCACGCATTCGGAGGTGCGTTGGCGTTGGCCTGGTGCACTCAACGTGCTCGGGGCACGATCGACATTGACCTAAACGTGTTCGTCAGCGCTGATCACACTCGAGAGGTGCTCGACGCTTTGCCTCGTGAAATTGTTTGGTCAAGTGCTGACCAAGAGTTGATCCAACGAGATGGCCAACAACGTTTGTGGTGGGAGTCGACCCCGGTCGATCTGTTCATCAACACGACCGAGTTTCATGTCCAAGCAGGGCGGCGAACACGCTGGGAATTGTTCGAGGGAGTCGAGCTTCCCTTCTTGTCTTGTTCAGATCTTGCCGTGTTCAAGGCTTTCTTCAATCGGACCAAGGACTGGGCAGACCTCGAAGAGATGCTGGCCGCAAATACTCTCGACATAGATCGAGTTATCGGTGTACTCGTGCACTACCTAGGCCCCACCGACGAACGAATCGAACGCCTGGAACGCTTACGCTCCTAGTGTGAGTATTTGATCAGCTTGATTATTTGATCAGTGGGTCGCGTGGGAGGCCGAGGATGCGTTCGCCAATTTGAGAGCGTTTGATCTCGGAGGTGCCGCCGGCGATAGACATGGCTCTATGCATTAGTACCAACATGTTGCTCAAGCTGGAGGCGCCGTCCATAAAGGCGGCATCGGGACCATTGAGTTCGGTGAGAATCGCCGCTGTCTCGTGTCCCAACTCTGAAAGAACAAGTTTGGTAATGGAACCTTCCGGCCCTGGCTCGCTACCCGACACTGCCCGATTGGCGCTGCGCAGATTGAGTAGTCCAATGGCGTGGTGTTGGGCGATGTAACGTCCGATGCGAGCCGCTCCACCTGTCAGGCGATCGGGGTTGGCGTCAAAGGATGGAACAAGCGCCTTGCCCGGCATCGACATGCCTCCTTGACCGCCGCCGATGCTCACGCTCTCGTTGCCCAGGGTGGCTCGCGCCACAGTCCAGCCGCCATCGACTGGTCCGACCACGTCGTCGTCGGGGACAAATACGTCGTTGAAGAAGACCTCGTTGAACTCTGATGCACCCATGGTCATCTTGAGCGGACGAACCTCAACGCCCTCGGCGTGCATGTCGATAACCATCGTGGTGATTCCATCGTGTTTGGGAACATCAGGGTTGGTCCGCACGGTGGCGAAACCCATGCCGGCGACGTGTGCCCCGCTGGTCCAGACCTTTTGGCCGTTGACCAACCACCCACCATCTACCCGAGTGGCCTTGGTTTTAATGCCCGCAGCATCTGAACCGGCGTCGGGCTCAGAAAATAGCTGGCACCAAATAACTTCTTGAGTCAGTGCCGGCCTCACCCAACGCTCGACCTGATCGGCGGTGGCGTATTGAATGAGAGTAAGGATGTTCCAGCCGGTAATGCCGTAGTTCGGACGTTGAATGCCCGCCTTTTCGAACTCTTGCTCGACAACGAGTTGTTCGATTGCGCCGGCGGAACGTCCATGAGGCTTGGGCCAATGTGGCATGACATAGCCGGTCTCGATCAACTTGTCTCGCTGCTCGGTTGCCGACAGGCCCTTGATGCCCTCGGCGAATGCCCTGACCTCTTTGCGAATCGGCTCGGCCTCTGGTGGCAGCTCAATGTCTTTGGACCTGACCACACCTGAGCGGGTGAGATCGACCAGGTCGGCGCCGGCCTTACCTGGCGTCAGATAACCGAGCAACGTGGTCGCCCGGCGCATGAAGAGATGGGCGTCATGTTCCCAAGTGATCGAGATGCCGCCATGCACTTGGGTGTTGAGGTTGGCGCAAAGATCTGCAGCCGGAGCAGCCAAGGTTGCGGCCACAGCTGCGGTGTAGCTCTGCTGGTCGCCTCCGGTGGCGGCTGCCCGAGCGGCGTCCCAAACTGCCGAGGTTGCCAGTTCTGTTGCCACGGCCATGTTGGCGCAATGGTGTTTAACTGCCTGGAACATTCCGATTGGGCGACCAAACTGAATCCGCTCTTTGGCATAGCTCGCCCCCATTTGGGTGCACTCTCTTGCAAGGCCAACCGCCTCTGCGGAGAGGATCAGTCGGGCAAAATCGACTAGTGCCTGGCGCCCACCACGTACAACCGTTGCACCAGCACCATCAAACGTTGCCCGAGCAGAACGTCGAGTCGAGTCAAGATTGGTAGGCGTCTCGATCTGAACTCCAGAACCCACCTCGATGATCGCCAGGTCGTCGCCGGCTGGAACAAGCAGAAGATGAGCTAGACCACCACCGAGGATTGTGCCGCCGGCACCTGAGGCGACAGATCCTTTGATAGTTACCGACCCACCAAGGCCGATGCCGCCATTGAGCGTTCCGTTAGTTAGTCCGGGAAGGAACTTGGCCTTGGTGGCATCGTCGCCAACCGCAGCGATCACCGCACTGGCAATTACCGTGGGCACAAATGGACCGGGAGCAACGACTCGGCCCATCTCTTCGACAACCACGACAAGTTCTTCGAGCGTGTAACCCGAGCCACCGTACTCCTCTGAAATGTGGAGCCCGAGCCAACCTAACTTGACTAGGTCATCCCAGAAGGCGGGCATCGGTTCGGTCTGGGACTCCAACAAGTCTCGTGCTGCCCGTCGGGCATCGCGCTTGGCCAGGAAGTCGGCGGCGGTATCGGCTAGGGCTTTGTGATCATCGGTGATAGCGATTGACATAACAGGACACTATTCCCGACCCTCGTCAAAACGCCAGAAAAACTGCCAGGTCGGCCAAGCCGAGATCTTCGTCAGGGGCTGGGGATGTTCTTTGGTTGCTCGGCTGTGATGACAAACAGTGGGGTTCCATTGCCCTCGATGCGATCGGCTTGGCCGGTGAGTTCGAGGTGGCGCATGTGGGCGAAGATCTCGCTTTCGGCCATGAAGCCCCAGCGCTCGGGACGAAAGATGCGTTGCGTCAAGTCCTGCACGCTGGCCGGGCCGAGTTCGCTCGATACTTCACGTAGACGTTCCATGCGTGCATCGTGATGACTGCGAATCTCACCTGCTCGACCCGCAAGGTCGACAAACGGGTGACCGTGCGCGGGTAGAACGTGCTTGATGCCCTCGATCTCGGTGACTCGATCTAGCGACGAGACGAACAACGCAAGTGTGTCGGCGCCTTCACCTATTCCCGCTATGTGAGGCGTGATCGTCGGCAACACGTGATCGCCTGAAAGAAACACTCCCTCGGTTGGATCCCACAAGCACAGATGGTCAAGCGTGTGTCCCGGCGTATGAACCGCTATCCATTCCCGTCCTGCCAACTTGATGACATCACCGTTGCGAAGCTTGCGATTGGCTTCGGGAGCTTGCATGCGGCGCTTCAGCAGCGGGCGCGCAAAGCGAAACATCAATCCCTTCATGCCCGGGGGTCGGTACTCGGCGCCTCCCCACGCACTTGAGTCCCACGGTTTGCGTTGAGGCGCCGAACCACTTGCTCCCTTGGCATTGAGTGCCTCGAAATCGACCTCTTCATTACCTGCATCGGCATCAGATGTATCGCTGTGGTCATGGTTATCGTCGGCCCACAACGTTTTGAAGGACTCATGCGTTACTACCTGCGCTCCTGATTCCTTGGCCAGTTGTGATGCGCCGCCGAAGTGGTCTGGGTGCGAGTGAGTGATGATCACCGTGTGAACATCTTTGACACCCAGTTCACACTGTTGGAGCTGACGGCAAAGCGCCTTCCAGTTGGCCGGACCAGGCATACCCGGATCGACAAGGGCGGCGCCTTGCTTGTCTATGAGCGCATAGGTGTTGACATGACCAAGCCCGGGCATTTGGATCGGAAGCTGGAGGCGCAACACGCCTGGCGCAACCTCGGTTACCTCATCACTCGCCGGTTCTTGTTCTTGTTTCAGTGGTCGTGCATCGTTTACAGATGGAGTGTCGTTCACAGCGCTGCCTTCGTCATGGCCGCCAAACTAGTTGACCAGGTGGTCAATTGTCCCAAAATCTCAGCTTGTTGCGGATCGTGTGGCGGCCCGTGTGGTTAGGGCAGTGTCGGAAAAGATGTTGCGGAAGGTGAGATTTACACGAGGCCCAAGGATCTTGGTGGTCTTTGGTATTTGATGATGCCAACACTGTTGTGTTTGGCCGCTCATCACCAGAAGGCTTCCGTGTTCCAAGTGCAGCTCGGCTCTATAACTTGGGTCGGCTCTGTTGCGAAGCTGAAACTTACGGGTGGCTCCAAGACTAATTGAGGCAATCGCTGGGTTGGGACCGAGTTCGTCTTCGTCGTCACTATGCCATGCGACCCCATCTGTGCCGTCTCGGTATAAGTTGACCAACACGCTATTGAAAGAACAACCGGTCTCTGCTTGAACCAAGTCTTTGATCTCGCTCAAAGGTGGAATCCAACCCTGCGGTTCCATGCGAATACCCGAGTATGAATACGTCGTGCCAGAGTCGCCATGCCATGCACTCAGACGAGGGACTGGGACCTGCTTGCCATACATCTTGAGCATTTCTTGTCGCCACTCGATTGTCTCTACAAGTTGGCTGAGCAGTCGATCACTGCTTGGAGAACTTAAGAAGGTAGGCAGATATTCAATGTCGGCGTTTTGGAGATCAAGCCTGACGAGCGCCGGAGAAATGTTCTCATCGAACAAACCAAGTTGCTCTGTCATGCCCAATCATACGAAGATCCACGGGCCCTTTGCTTGGTTTGATCGGTAGGCGGGGCCGCCGCCTACTACCACTGCCGCCCACATCACCTCACGTGTGAACTTGCTTGCACCCTCGACTTTGAGCACTGCTCTAAATACGTTGTCTGCATGAGACTTTGTCGTGCCGCGCTGGGTGTACATCCAGTCGTGGGTGATGCCTCCCCAACGTTGTGGTTCTTCCCATCGACCCCAGCCGGTAAGTCGCTGGGCCCAACGGGGTACCGATGCTCCATCTGTGGTGAAGCCGGTGGGCACGGTGATGCGTTCATTTCCATTGGCCACAACAACCAACGGGCCACCAAGAATCCAAAACATCTCATCGCCGGGCAGAACCGGCTGGCCGACGGCTTGTTTGACTCGATCTACCCGATCGAAGTTGTCGGGCCGGGTCTCGATAACGGCTGTGGTCACCGTGGGTCTCCGATCTCGGAAGCTTCACGCCAAGATTCGAGGCCCTCCCGGGCGGCAACGAGCCCAACGAGCATCGCTGCAAGCGGATCGGCCCACCACCACTCGAAGGCCATGTTCAAGGCCAATGCCGAGAGAATGCTCAGGGCAAGGAATCCGTCTAGCAGTGTCATCGCAGCTTCAGCGCGAAACGGTTCACTGTCTAGCGCTATACCAACACGACGCTTCCAAGCGGAGAGGTTGAACATGACAATTGCCGTGACAGCCAGATATGCGATACCAAAGGGTGAGCTCTCCGGATCGGACTGCACAAGCAACGAGCGCATACCCATAGCCAGCAGGTACGCAGCCAAAACGCCAAATGCAATACCCACCAGGCGCATGGCATGGCTATCTCGGCGGACGTTATGACCCTTCTCTCCGGGGGTCATGTGCCAGATGACTACCAAGGAAGCGAACACCTCGATAAGCGAGTCGAGACCAAAGGCAACAAGTGCAAGCGAGCGCGCGGCAATGCCCAGTCCGACCGTTACGAATACCTCGCCTGTGTTCCATGCGATCGTTGCCCACTGGAGCCGGCGCCCAAGCCTTTGGAGCGATGCATCCTGTCGATCTTCGATGTCCATCGCACCTCGTTCCAAGAGTGTCGCCCGGTCGTTCGCGGCCACCTGAACCATACTAAGCACGTGAGCCATCTACGTACTGAGCGAATTGGCGCCGTGTCCTAACTACTGGAACGTCACTACTAGAACGTCACTGTCTTGTCGGCCCAGATCACCCAGTCGGTCAGCTCTTCCAAGCTGGAGCGACGTGCCTCGCTAACCAGGACGTCGTCGTTGATGCCGCGGGCATCCATACACGTACTGCAACATCCGATCTCACCGCCGTGACGGGCCACTGAGGCGATCATTCGATCGAGGTGGAAGTAGCCATCTGGTACGTGTTGGCCCGAGACTGCACATCCAACGGCGTCGCCAATCAAGAACACCTTCACATCGACACCGTCTCGCTTTGAAGCCGAGCCGGCGAGTCGCAACCCGTTGTGAGAGCGCTCGTCACCATACGCAGGCCCCTGTAAGACGAAAAGCAGATTCATCTAGTAACCCTCCGGTCATTTAAATCACAGATGAAACGATGTTTCTTTTGTGAGCGATAGTGAGTGACACTCAGCGGGGGGCGACGCCTAGCATCATCACATCGGCTATCTGTACAGCCGATGCGTCGAGGTCGAGTGGGACGCGTCTGAAATGATGGTCGATCACAAGCGTGAAACATGCACCCATACCCATCGTCGCGATCATCTCCGAACTCGCCGGAGGGGATTCCACGCTCTCTATGGCCCGACTGATGATCTGAGCAAGAAGTTCGATCATGGGCCGAAATGTCTCTCTGAAGAAGTCTGACCCCACCTCGGGGTCGGCGAACATAGCCACACCCATGGCCGGGGCGACCCCCACCATGATTTCGAGGAACTGTCTCACGTGGAATCGCGTGAACGCTCGAACCGCCTCGAGATCTGAAGACATCGACGGCAGCGTCTCTTGAGCGGCAGCTACGGCATCAAGCGCCTCGCGCATGGGAACGACCACAGCCGCCTCGAAGAGTGCCTCCTTCGAAGAGAAGTGCTGATATAGCAGTGCCTCGTTGACACCCGCCACCGCCGCGATCTCGCGCGTGCGCGCACCCGAGAGACCGCGGCGTACGAACACCGAGTGCGCTGCCTCAAGGATCTCGCCACGGCGCTCGGCGGCGGATAGGCGACGACGTGGTGAACGATCTGTCTTGGTGAGATCAATCACTACGTCGCTGGGTTGTCTTCGTTTGCTCATTCGGACAATCTTCCCTCAGATCGCGAGTGTTCAACGGCAACCTCCTCCAGCATCGGCACGAACTGGCGAGCGTCTTGAAAGAGATCGAAGTTCGGCGCCAGGACCGATGCCAGGCCATCGAAGTAGAGAAGTTGCTTGAGCAACAAGATGAGCGAGGTTGGGAATGGCAGCTCGTGAGTCGAAGCCATGTCGAGCATGTCGCGCAGCAAAGGCCCCATCTTGACCTGCGAGAAATCCCCACTGCCCAAGTGCTCGGCCACCACCTTCGCTACCGCTGCGGCTGCGGCGTCATCGGTGTGGCCGAAGGCCTGCATGCGCAGCAGGCCCTCCGCAAAGCGCTGGAAGTCCTGCTGGAATACTCCCGCCAACATCCCCGCGCAGGCCGCTCGGTCGTCGGGTAACACGTCACCGACTATGCCGAAGTCAAGCATCACCAAGTTGCGATCCTTCCCGACGAGCACATTGCCCCCGTGCCCATCGGCATGGAATCGGCCCTCGACGAACGCCGATTCCAACAAAGCACCCAGCACTGAGACAAGCAGATCCTCCGGCTCTACACCCAGCGCCAAGATCTGGTCCCTGTCACGAATCGGGACCACATCTACGAGCTCCATGACTATAACCTGCGGGCGGCACATCTCGGAGTGGACTTGTGGCACCGAAATCCCCCACCGCGCCAAGACTGGTCGTAGTCGTTCCATGCTCGTCACCTCTGCGACAAAGTCCAGCTCTTGCTCGAATCCCACGGCGAAATCGTCAATAGTCTCAACCAACTTCAACGGCTCCAAGGACGGCCGCAACCGCACCAGGACTCGCGCGAGCCTCCGCAATAGGCGTATGTCGGCTTCGATGTTCTCGGTGATATGGCCGCGCTGCACCTTGACTGCCACAGAAGTCCCATCCGCAAGCGTCCCGGAGTGCACCTGGGCAACCGATCCAGCCGCCAGGGGCGTGTCGGACAGTTCAATTAACTCGCTCCACTGAGAACCCCATGTCTCGCTCATCACCCGCTCGGTTGCCGAGAACGGCTGTGGCCGCACGTCATCGTGTAAGCCCCGCAAGGCTTCCACCAACTTGACTGGAAATGAGCCAGGGCTCGCTGCGATCAGCTGGCCAATCTTTACAAACGGCGGACCGAGATCGCTGGCGAGCACCGGCAGAACCCGATAACGGGCGGAAGTCCGTGACAGAGCCCAGCTGTGTCTGGCAAACAACATGGCAATTTGTAAAGCCCTGCCCAGCACCTTTCGGCGTGGCAGCGGCTCATCGCGCCCGAACACTACCCGTTCCGCTCACAAGTGGTTCGGCCCGCCGACGTCGCTTGGGCCGGGCAGTCGATGAGCGTCCGATCGCTGCATCGTCCTCGCCAAGATAAGAAGCAACGACTGCCTTGTCACCCAGAACCTTGGAAGGAACGCCTTGGGCAATCACCTCACCCATGTGCATGCACACCAATCGATCCGAGATGCTTGAGACCACAGGAATGTCGTGCTCTACGACCAACATCGTCATCGCCGTGTCATCGCGCAATTGAACCAACAGATCCGCCAGAGCCTCGCTCTCTCGCTGAGCCAGACCAGAAGTCGGCTCGTCAAGCAGTAACACGCTGGGACTATGCGCGAGCGTGCAGGCGAGTTCCACTATGCGCCTCGTGCCGGTGGATAGCTCTGCGATGAATGATGTTTCGTATCGGCGCAGATCCAGGCGCTCCAACAACTCGTCAACCGCTTTCATGACCGCGCGTTCAGATCTCACAGCAGCGTGTAGGCGAAACATTCCAGCGATTGGCTCCCGAACGTCGACAAAGCGCTCGAAGGCCACGGCAACCGTCTCTCGAACCGTAAGAGAGGGAAAGAGGCGGGCGTCTTGGAATACACGTCCCAGCCCGAGGCGGGCACGGTCCTCGGGTGTCTCGCCAGTCACATCGCTACCGATAAGCCCGATCGTGCCGCCTGAGGAATCCAGGTATCCAGAACAGACGTCGAGCAGGGTGGTCTTGCCTGCGCCATTCGATCCGATGACCCCGACTATCTCACCCGATGCCACCTCGATTGACACATCCCGAAGCGCGTGTACTCCCCCGTAGTGGACCGAAACACCCTTGACCGACAATCCCGGCCGCTGGATCTCATCGGCCGCGGGCTTTGGCGAGCGCTTTGTGGCAGGGCGCTTCCTCAGCGAACCTTTGACCGAACCTAGGAACACTGCTCGGGCCAGATCGCCGCGATCGGCAAGTTCAGCGGTCGGACCCGAGAAGCGAACAATCCCTCGTTCGAGGAACATAGCCCTCGGCGCAATGGAGGTGGCCACGTTCAATGACTGCTCGACGATGATCACAGTCACGCCCTGTGCGTTCAGTCGTCGCACTGCGCCAAGCAGCTCTCCCACCACGACCGGCGAGAGACCTAACGAGAGCTCGTCTATGAAGAGGACCTGCGGCCTGCACAGAATCGCCTGGGCTATCGCAAGCATCTGCTGCTCGCCTCCCGAGAGGGAACCCGCCAGTGTGGAACGCCGAGTCCCAAGCGACGGGAACAGGTCCAGTGCCTCATCGACCAATCTGGCTCGAGTAGCCGGCTCGGAGCGAAGGGTCCATCCGGCGACCCGAAGGTTCTCGTCAACGGTGAGTGAGTGGAAAACCCCTCGCCCACCTGGAACCAACACGAGACCGCTGCGCACTCGTGCCTGTGGGTCAAGGTCGGACACCTCGCGGCCTTGAAGTCGTACAGATCCCGAGGTGGGCAACAAGCCGGCGAGAACCCGAAGCAAGGTGGACTTCCCAGCGCCATTGGTACCCAATAGGCCCAAGATCTCTCCGTGTGCTACTTCACCCGAAACTCCGAAGAGGATCTGAACTTGCCCGTAACGAGCGTCAAGCGCGTCCCAAGAAAGAAGTGCGTCGTCGCCTCCGTGACCATTATCAGCTGTGCCGGTGCGCACGGACTCGCCTTCAGCTCCCACGAGGTCCACAGAGGCCGGTTGGTCTACGAGTGCATCGGGAAGCTCAAAGGATGCTACGAATCCCGGGGAGTCGATCTGTCGTGCTCTTGCCAGCGCAGCAACGAATCGATCACGCAGTCTGTAAAGGACCTCGCCGAGACCACCCGGTATGGCCATCAACAACAGGAGAAGGCCCGCACCAGTGGCCAATAGCTGCATAGCCCCATCGAGGAAGTACATGGCGAGTTGTACGTAGATTGCGCCGAGTATCGCTCCCGACAGCGACCCCAACCCACCGACTACAACCATGGTGAAGACCTGCAAGCTCTGTTCCGGATTGAAGGCACCAAACCCGATCCCACGAACGCCGACTGCCCACAGCCCTCCGGCAAGACCTGCGACGGCCCCTGCTAGTCCGAAGGCGAAGAGCTTGGTGCGCACAGGGCTTATCGAAAAACCCTGTGCTGCGCGCTCGTTGTCGTTGACCGCGACTAGGACTCTGCCCGTACGACTAGTCCGCAGGTTTCGAGCGCCAAGCAAGACAACTACCAAGATGCCCAGGCATAGCAAGTAAAACGAGTACTCCGACTCGAGCGAGACCCGCCCGCCGAGCAACTCGGGGCGCTGGATCTGTGCGGGAGTCAGGCTGGGGAAGTATGTGGAGCTGAGCAGGAAGGAAGAAACAGGAACGGCGAACGCCAAGGTGGCGACAGCCAAGAAGAGTCCTGGGATACGAAGAGCCGGCAGTCCAACTAGGACCGCCGCTATGGCGCTGATGATCGCTCCCGCGATCAGGGCGACGAAGAGGTCCGTGCCTCCATTGACGATGAGGCCACCCGTCACCCCCGCACCTATACCCACAAATGCGAACTGGCCCAAACTCACCTGACCCGACCATCCGACCAGTATGACCAGAGCCACTGCCACGATCGCGTAGATTGCGATGTTCGCCAGAAGACTGACGTTCGCGTCCGACAACGCGAGTGGAACGATTAGCGCAAGCGCTGCCGCCACGATGCTCATCCCAACCCGCGCCAGACGAAACTCGACAAGCTGACCTATAGCCACGGGAACAGGTCGCACGAGCCGCACGAGACTCTCACCATCCAGTCGTCCTCCCCTCGAGAAAGAGGGGCGCTGCAACAACAGCGCTCCAAGCACGATCACCATCTGTGCTACATCCACAACAGTGGTTCTGGGAAAGGACCAAAATATTGCCTGTTGGAAAACTCCGAGAAGCAACGCCGCTGCCATGGTGCGTCCCAGATGGTGCATTCGTCCCAACACTGCTGCTGTCAAGGCGGGCAGTAGCGAGGACGCCCCAGCGATCACCCCCACGTTTACACCCTTAATTGGGGTGGCCAACAGGACGCCAACGCCCGACAGCACTGCCGCGACAACCCAAGTTAGGCGCGAGAGGGAACGTACGGGAACACCCAGCAACATGGCGCGCTCCACCGAGTCGGATACCCCACGGATCGCCACCCCGGCGTCCGTGCCGGAAAGGAACCAGCCCAGGCCCAGCGTGGCTATCAGTGCTACGGCCAAGGCAAGCACGTGGTCCCCGGTGAACAAGATCGGCCCAACAGTTATGGATAACTCAAAAGGGGTGGTGAAAACCGAAAGCGGTCTCAGATTGCCAAAGAGAGAAGGAAGGCCAAGCTGAGCTGCGCCCACGATCTGAGCGACGCCAATGGTGGCAACTGTGAAAATCAGACGTGGCGATCGCTCAAATCGCTTCACCACAACAGCGTCTACCACGAGTCCGGTGAGCGCCGCGGCTGCCAGACCGAGGGGCACGGCCAGTAGATAGGGAAGGCGGTGCCCTGTCACCATGAGGACCGCCACTGCCGACGCGAGACCCCCGATCTCGGCCTGGGCGAAGTTGACCACCCGGGTCGCCCGATACACGAGAACAAGGCCTAGTGCGGTCATGCCATGCAGCGAACCGAACACCAGCCCAAGGATCACAACCCCGAGGGGAAGGCCCTCCGGCAGGGCCAGGCCTGCGACGATCCAAACGATGCCGGCTACCAGTGCCCATAGCGCCACTCGTTTCAACCGTGAGTCGGCGATGGCTAGCCGGGACCGCAATGTTGCGAAGGAAGAATCACTCGTTTTCATTTCGAGCCCCCCGGTGCAGCGATGGAACCGCTGCGTTCGTGGCACGTAAACGCGAGCCTGGCGAATCTCCATCGAGCTCGAACGAAAGCAGCCAAGTCCCGTATTCACCAGCAGCTCGCGCCCACGCTTGAGCCGCAGTTGGCGCGTCTAGCGAAGGGGCCACCACACTCAACGCGAGGGGTAGTGGGTCGTGGGTGAAACCAGCAGAAGCTGCACGGATTCGCTCAAGTAGGTGCGCCTTATCGTCTTCAGATAGGGAGAGGCCCGGAACAGTGACGCCCAAGAAATTCACCCTCGAACGTGCGTCCGCCGGTAAGGCGTCGCCAAGGCGACCCCAAACCACGGAACTCTCGGCTAGGGCGAAGGGAAGTCCTATTCCAACGAGCTGACCGACACGACGGCTCTCAAGTGCCGCGGCCAGAGCGCTCACAAGCAAGCTCGGCCCATTATCGATGTTGCTCGTAGCTCCCGACGTCGGAAGGCTCAGCTCCCATGCACTCACCGTAGGCAGAGCGGCAATGGTCTGCTTCACCCACGTGCGCGCAGTAGCTCTGTTGGAGTCACCCGAATGAGCTTCGTCTAGGACAAGTCGAACCATCACGTCCTCTCGGTCAAGCGCTGCCACCTGACGAATGCGATCGCGCAGCTCGCTCGGGTCCGACCAGCGGAGCACGAG
>CAYGGL010000056.1:0-13116 GCA_964349215.1 uncultured Acidimicrobiaceae bacterium
AGCCTCGCGCTTGACCAACTGGCACCTTAGCCACCAACGTAGAGGGTTCATGTCCTTTCAAAACAGCCCTCTTCGTATTGCTTATCTCGTCTACCGGGGCAACAAGCATTGTGGAGGACAAGGCGTCTATACCCGCCATCTGACCAAGGCTCTAGTCGAACTTGGCCATCACGTTGAGGTCTTCAGCGGCCCCCCATATCCCGATCTCGACGAACGGGTCGCGTTGCATAAGTTGCCGAGCATGGAGCTTTACGAAGAACCCAATCCGTTTCGTATTCCTCTTCCTTGGGAATTCAAAACTCGTATAGATGTAGCCGAGTTCGCTTTGATGTGTACCGCCGGCTTTCCCGAACCCTATGCATTCAGCCTTCGTGCCAAACGCGCCCTTCGTGATCGCTTGGGCGATTTCGACATAGTCCATGACAACCAGTCACTTGGCACCGGGCTGTTGGGTATTCAAAAAATGGGATTTCCAGTGCTTGCCACCATCCATCATCCGATCACCGTTGATCGTGAGATTGAGATATCTCATGCAACAAACCCATTCCGGCGGACAACACTTAGACGCTGGTATGGCTTTACCCGCATGCAGACCAAGGTGGCCGGACAATTGCCTCGAATTGTCACGGTCTCAGAATCCTCGTTGGGCGACATCGTAAAGGGCCACAAGATCGACCCTGACCGCATGCGGGTAGTAAATGTTGGCGTCGACCCAACACAATTTCGCCCGCTTCCTGACATCAAGCGGATTCCTGGGCGACTCATGACCACCTCCTCATCTGATGTCCCGATGAAAGGTCTCGTTCACCTGCTTGAGGCGCTCGCCAAAATCGCAACAGAGCGAGATGACGTCGAACTGGTCGTCATAGGCAAGCCCAATTCCGGCGGCCCAGTGGCACGCACCATCGAGCGCCTTGGCATCGAAAGTCGGGTCAAATTTGTAAGTGGAGTAAGCGATGAACGCATCGTTGAGCTATACGCCGAGGCAGAAATTGCCGTAGTTCCATCTCTATATGAAGGCTTCTCATTGCCGGCAGTTGAAGCAATGGCTGCAGGAGTGCCCCTTGTGGCCACTACCGGAGGAGCGCTTCCAGAGGTCGTCGGAAATGACGGCACAACTGCTGCTCTCGTGCCTCCAGGAGATGCCGGGGCCCTGGCGGAAACGATCCTCGATTTGTTTGATGACCCAACACGGCGCGACACGCTTGGGGCAGCCGGCCGTGCACGAGTATTGAGCCTTTACACATGGAAAATCACGGCAGAGAAAACAGCCGAGCAATATCGCGAGGTCATCGATATGGCAACAAACATCGAGATGACAACAAGCAAGGTCACCTAAACCATGTTGACCGTTCGATACGACGACCTTGAGCTAAGCGCAGGTGAACGCTTGTTAGACCTTGGTTGTGGTGGAGGGCGTCATGGCTTTGAAGCAGCAAGGCGCGGAGCCAAAGTCGTTGCTCTCGATCTCGATCTAGCTGAGCTAAAGGAAGTACATCAAGTCTTTGACGCAATGAGTTCCAATGCTGAGCTGCCTGAGGGATCAAGTGGAACCGCAGTAGGTGGCAACGCATTACAGCTTCCATTTCCTGATAACTGCTTTGACCGAATAATTGCCTCTGAGGTGATGGAGCACATTTCCGATGATCAGGCTGCAGCAGCAGAATTGGCTCGGGTCTTAAAGCCGGGAGGGGTCATGGCAGTCACGGTTCCTTCGTGGCTTCCCGAAAAGATCTGCTGGGCACTTTCAGATGAGTATCACGCTCCCTTTGTTAAGGGTGGCCATGTTCGCATCTATAGCCTGGGGGCTCTTCGTGAATGCCTCAGCCGAGGTGGTCTCAAACCAGAACGCATGCACCGAGCCCATGCCTTACACAGTGCTTATTGGTGGATCAGATGTGCCGTTGGTCCAACCAATGAGACAAACCTTCTGGTTAGAACGTACCGACGACTCCTAACTTGGGAAATCGTTTCCCAGCCCAAGATCGGAAAAATCTTGGAGAAATTATTGAGTCCTGTTATTGGCAAAAGCCTGGTCGTATATGCTCGAAAACCTCATCTGGGAGTATCACATGAACGATAACCAGCGCCTCGTGGTCCCATCGGTTCCCGGGATTTTGACTGTCGAACAAGTCAAAGCCACGGTTGATTCAATCGCTTCGGTCCAATTGTCTTCGGGAATGATTCCCTGGTTTCCAGGCGGGCATGCAGACCCTTGGAACCATGTGGAAGCAGCTATGGCTCTTGATCTGGGCGGCCGACTCCACGAAGCAGAGCTGGCCTATCAATGGCTCATTGATACTCAATTGCTCGATGGGTCATGGCATCAGTACTACCTCGCTGATCGCATCGAGGACGCCAAGTTCGATGCAAATGTTTGTGCATACGTTGCCGCCGGCGTGTGGCACCACTTCTTGATTACGAGAGACAGCGGCTTTCTCGACACCATGTGGCCAGTTGTTGAACGAGCAATCGACTTCGTGTTGGAACTTCAGACCCCACGTGGCGAAATTCTTTGGGCGCGTCACCCAGACGGAACCCCGTGGCCCTTTGCACTTTTAACAGGTTCATCTTCGATCTGTCATAGCTTGCGTTGTGCGATTGCAATTTGTGAACACCTTGGCCATGAGCGCCCTGACTGGGAACTTTCAGCTGCCAACTTGGCCAACGTGATTGTCAATGTTCCCGAAGCTTTTGAGCCAAAGGAGCGTTGGGCAATGGACTGGTATTACCCGGTACTTGCCGGCGTTCTCAACAGAGCCGATTGCCAAACACGTCTCGATGACAAATGGGACACATTCGTAATGGAGGGCAAAGGAGTCCGTTGCGTCAGTGACCGCCCCTGGATTACTGCCGCAGAAACCTGTGAATGCGCTCTTGCATGTCTAGCGGCCGGCCAAGAGACCCGAGCGCTAGAACTGTTCAAATCGACACAGCGGCTTCGTGATGAAGACGGGTCTTACTTCACAGGCATCACCTATCCAGAAGAACGTAACTTTCCTGGATATGAGCGTTCTACCTATACAGCTGCAGCAATCGTGTTGGCAGCTGATGCTCTTTCACTTACGAGCCCTGCTGCACAGCTGTTCACTGCGCATGACCTTTTGCCGGCGCTCATCGACACAAATGGGCTCGATACAAACAAGACAGTCGGCGATCCAACCGGTGACTGAACCTGCAAAAGCAGGACTCGATGGGGTCATCGTTGGTAATACTTCTATCGGTGAAGTGCAAGGCGAGCGTGGCTTCTACCACTACCGCCATTACTCGGCAGTTGAACTGGCCAAGCAATGTTCGCTCGAAGAGGTCTGGTATTTGCTGGTTGCGGGCGAGCTGCCAAATGCGTCTCAACTCGAGGAGTTCACAGACAAACAAGTTGAGTTCCGCTCCATCCCACAAGCTCTGACGCCAATACTTAAGGCATTGGCCGCAACCAATCCAAGACCAATTGATGCATTACGTACAGCCGTTTCATCATTAGGTTCAGTATGGGAAATGCGTCCGAGTCTTGATATCGATCCGAGTGAACGTCAAGACGACGGCATAAGGCTTTGCGCGGTAATGCCAACCTTGGTTGCTCACTTGTACCGCCAGATGCAAGGACTCGACCCGATCGAACCAGATCCGAAACTGAGCCATGCAACAAATGCCCTATTTATGCTCAGTGGCAAAGTCACAGAGCCCGATGTTGCAAGAGCCTTTGAGCAATATCTCATCAGCACAATTGACCATGGATTCAATGCATCAACTTTCACTGCGAGGACAATCACATCAACTGGCGCTGATATCGCAGCAGCAGCCGTCGGTGCGATTGGTGCCCTATCGGGACCGTTGCACGGCGGAGCACCAAGTCGGGTACTCGACATGCTCGACGAACTCGATACTTACAGGGAGGATGACGACTCGATCAAGACTTGCTCAATCAAGACTTGCTCAATCAAGACTTGGGTTCGAAATCGCATTGAGAAACGACAAAAGATCATGGGCTTTGGGCATCGCCTCTACCGCGACGAAGACCCACGTGCCGTATTGATGCGAGCAGTTGCCTTAGAACTTGGTGGGACTCGAGTAGAACAAGCAGTTGAAGTCGAACGACAAGTTCTTGAGGCTTTTGACGAGCTGAAACCAGGTCACCAAATTGGCACCAACATCGAGTTCTATGCAGGCGTGGTAATGGAGCGCTGCGGAATACCATCTGAATTGTTCACCCCTATGTTTGCCTGTTCACGAGCAATCGGATGGTGTGCACATATTGTCGAACAAGCACAAGAGGCTCGACTGATCAGACCCACTGCCCAATATGTTGGGCCCCAAGTCCAACAATCAATTTCTCGGAGTCGATAATGTCCATCACTGTTGAACTCGCTACCGAAGTAACCCCTGAACTCGAGAAAGCTTTCGAACTACTGGTGCCTCAACTCTCTCGTTCTGCGCCTGCTCCCACCAAAGACGAGCTGGCCGAGATCGTCGATTCAAAGGCCTCTGTGTTATTGGTCGCACGAGACGAAACGAACGCAATAGTTGGAAGCCTCACTCTGGTCCTGTTTCGAATACCAACAGGACTGCGTGCATTGATCGAAGACGTGGTCGTCGACGAATCCGCCAGAGGGAAAGGGGTCGGAGAGGCGCTGACCAAGGCTGCTCTGCAACATAGTGCCCAACATGGTGCTCGAAATGTTGACCTGACATCACGACCTTCACGAGAGGCCGCTAATCGCCTCTATCAACGCCTAGGTTTCCAAATGCGCGAAACCAACGTCTATCGCAAGACACTAGAAGGTTGACGGTCATCGTGATCTCGGAATGTGAAGCAATGTGGTCAGAGCACAGGCGCGTAGGCCAGGACCTCGCCTCGTATCTGCACGTTGACCTCATCGCCGACCGCGGGGAGGTCGCCTGAGGGCCACCGGGCGGTCAAGTCGGCACCAGAAACGGTGAGACCGACCATGGCATCAGGCCCCTGGAAGCGCAGACTTCGCATGAGCGCGGAGCGCCCGGAACCACCCGGTGGGGCCGGCTGCACCTGCTCGGGCCGAAAGAACACGGTGACCTCTTCAGCCTGGTGATGTGCAAACCCGGAGGCCAGCTGTAGGCGTCCTAGCGCGCAATCGACGAGACCGTCTGGGTCGCCCGGCGCGTCGCGGCGACCAGGCAGCAGCACTGCGTCGCCCAGGAACCCAGCGGTCCAAACGTCGACCGGAAGCCGATAGATCTCGGCGGGTGAACCCATCTGGACGATACGACCGGCGCGCATCACCGCAAGGGCATCGGCCATGGTCAGGGCTTCCGTCTGATCGTGGGTAACGAGCAAGGCTGTCGTCCCACTCGTCCGTAGAAGAGCGGCCACCTCGTCACGGATCGCTGCCCGCAATCCGGTGTCGAGCGCGCTGAACGGCTCGTCGAGGAGCACGACCTTGGGGTCCGGAGCCAAAGCGCGCGCGAGTGCCACCCGCTGCTGCTGACCACCCGAGAGCTCATGGGGACGACGGTGCGCCAGGTCGACCAACCCGACGAGATCGAGCATCTCGATAACCCGGCGCCGGCGGTCGGCTCGGGCTAGCCGGCGCAATCCGAAGGCGACGTTGCCCTGCACGTCGAGGTGAGGAAAGAGTGCACCCTCCTGGGGAACCAGACCGATCGAGCGACGCTCGGGAGGAACATGCACGCCGGGGCCATCCAGCACTTCACCGCTGAGGTGCACCGAGCCGGCCTCGGGTCGCTCCATACCGGCCAGTGTCCGCAGCAGCGTCGTCTTTCCGCATCCAGAGGGGCCCAGGACAGCTACTAGCGACCCGTCCTCGACCGCCAGGTCGACCGTGTCGAGGGCCACGACGGGCGGGGTCCCACGGCCGGCGCCTGCGGAGGGTCGGAAGGTCCGTCGGAGCCCAACGGCTGCGATGGCGGTCATGTGCGGCGGGGGCGCCGGTCGCCGAGGTTGGCGAGGAGCGCGGTTGGGAGGGCGGCCAGGACCACAATGGCGATGGCGTAGGGCGCTGCGGCGGAATAGGACAGCGAGCTGGTCTGGCTCCACAGTCGGGTGGCGAGGGTGTCAAAGGTGGTGGGGCGCAGAAAGAGCGTTGCCGGTAGCTCCTTCATCACCGTCAGAAAGACGAGGGTCGCCGCGGCGCCGATGCCAGGGGCAGCTAAGCGCAATGTCACGCTGAGCCACACGCCGAAGCTGGTCCGTCCGAGCGAACGGGCCATGTCCTCCAACGCCCTAGGGATCTGAGCCACAGCATTTTGGATGGCGCCAATCCCGAGTGAGAGGAAGAGCACCAGGTAGGCGAGCACGAGCATCGGCAGCCGCTGATAGAAATCGCGCCCGTAGCGAACGCCGAAGAACACTAGCGATAGGCCGACCACGACGCCGGGTAAAGCGTGGCCTGCGTAGGCGGCCCGCTCGGCCGTTCGGGAGATCCAGCCGGGGTGGCGGACAGAGAGGAATGCGACGGGCGTGGCCAGGATTACCACGACAAGGGCACCAAGGGCCCCCACCTGGAGCGTGTTCAGCGCGGCCTGCCAGAACTCGGACCAGTCGGCCCGCGACGACCCGCGTTCGATCCACCGGCGCATTCCCCACGCGGGGACTCCGAGGCTCACCACGACGACGCTCGTTGGGATGAGCAGCGCCGGCCAGCGCCAGGCACCGAGGTGGATGACGGGCTGCGCCCGGGCCGGAACCGCCCCGACTGTCAGGCCGCCACGGCGTCGGGTCCGTCCCTCGACCATCACGATGAGGATAGTGAGCAGCGCGAGGATGCAGCCGAGCACCGCTGCAGGTGTGCGGTCGAACGACGATCGGTAGGAATTGTAAATCGCGTTGGTGAGGACCTGGTAGCGCATGGTGGCCACGCCGCCGAAGTCCGACAGGGCGTAAAGGCCGACGAGCAACGCTCCCGCGGTGGCCGCCGGGCGGATCTGTGGAAGGGTCACCCGAAAGAAGGTCGACCAGCCACCATGACCGAGCGTGCGGGCGGCGTCTTCGAGAGCCGGGTTACAGCGGCGCAGCGCCGCCATGACCGGGAGGTACACGTAGGGGTAGGTGATGGTGGTCAGCACCATCACCGCGCCAGTACGCCCGGCCAGATCGGGGCGAAAGCCGATCCAGCTCCAGGCGGCCACGTAGGAGGGAAGTGCGAGCGGCAGGCCCACAGCCACCTGCACGATCCGACGAAACGGGAGGTCGGTTCGGGTGACCATCCACGCCAGGCCCACGCCCAAGACCAGAGCGAAGACGGTGACCATCGCCGCCAGCTCAATCGAACGCAGGACGAGCTCGACGGTGCGGGGGCGAGTCAGGACCGCCTCGACCGCATCCCACCCCTTCTCGTTCGCCCGGATGATGAGATAGACGAGGGGCAAGATCGCCAAGCCGGTCGCCACCAAGGCTCCCAGGACCAGAACGACCGGGGCGCGCCCCCGCGGCGGAGGCCGCGTGTCGACGGGTGGGGCCGGTGGCTCACCAAGTTCGACGATCTTATTCAGTGGAACAATCCCGAACCTCAGCTGAGCAGGCCCAGCTGGGTGAGCATGGCCTGGGTGGCCTCGAGCGACTCGAGGTCAGTGAGATCGAGGGCCGGCCCTTCGAGCGATTCGAGCGGCGGCACCCCCTCAGGATCGGCGATACCGCCGACGAGCGGGTACTCCCACGTCTTAGCCACGAAGGTATTCTGGCCTTTCTCGGAAAGCAGGTATTCGACGAACGCCAAGGCCGCGGCGTTGTCCGCCGCCTTCTTGGTGATGCCAACTGCCGTGGCGTTCACGAGGGCACCCGGATCGTCGCCGGCTGGGAAGATCAGCTTAGCAACGAGCTTGTCGCGGTTCTCGTGACGGGCCCAGTAGTAATGGTTGATGAGGCCGATGGCCACATCGCCGTTGTTTACCGCCTCAAGCAGGTCGCCGCTGCTCTCGATGGTGGTGACCACGTCGTTGGCCTGCATTGCTTCGAGCCACTGGCGGGCGGCGTCATCGCCGTCCTGCACCCGAAAGCCCGTGATGAACGCCTGGAAGCCGGCGTTGCCCGGGATGAACGCCACCTGACCGGCATACTGCTTGTCGGTCAGGTCCATGACACCCGCGGGTAGGTCGAGTCCGAGCTCCTCGAGCTTGTCGGGGTTGTACACGATAACTCGGGAGCGGCCGGTGACACCGACCCATTCTTTACCCTCACCGGGCCGGAACCGCTCGTCGACCCGCTCGATGATCTCGTCGGGCAACGGTGCCATCAGACCGGCGTTGGCCAGCACACCTACGGAGCCGACCTCCTGGGAATAGAACACATGGGCAGGTGTGGCATCGCCCTCCTCGAGGAGTTGGGCCCCCATCTCGGCGGAGTCGCCGTAGCGCACGTCGACCTTAATTCCCGTATCTTCGGTGAAAGCGTCGATTATGGGCTGCACAAGCTTCTCGTCACGGCCCGAGTACAACACGATCGTCTCACCAGCCAGATCGCCGGTCGCCGCGTCCGATGTCTTCGAGCTTGACTCATCGTCGTTACTACTGCACGCTCCTAGGAACGCGAATACCGGCACCAACGCCAGCAGCAAGAATCGAAACGTGCGCATACAGAACTCCTTTGGTTGCCGACACGACTGGTTGCCGAACACGACCCCGAGCTAGATAGGCATTCCTGTAGATATATAGAAGGCTTATTAACGATATTAGTTAAGTATGCCTAACATCTAGAGTCAAATGGCGCCGAACGCCCCGATCGGCCCGTGCCTTTCGGGGCGGGCCAACGCCAGTGCAAGGAAGCGTCGCGGGAGTCGCTCTCGGGCAACCGCGGCCAGCACGTCTGCGACGACCTGCCACGCTTCGTCAGCGAAGGCCGGAGTATCGACTCCCAGGCTGGCGGCGAGGTCGTCGCTGTGAATCACAAGTTCGACGAGCCGCGTGTCGAGGTAGGCACCGAGCCGGATGGTGATGCCGTCCAACACGCTGACAGGCCGATCCAGGTCGAGCGTGGACGAATCCAGCCACGCCATTGCCTCTGTTGCCGCGGCCACCAACGCGCCGTGGCCCGCCTCGACGCGATTCTCTCCCCGCGCCCGGACACTCGCGTGGACCTCACTGGTCAGCGGGTCGTGTTGGCCCAGTGCCGCTGCAAAGTAGCCGGCAGCATCGACCAGCGCGGTTGGGGAAGGGGGCGGTTCGACGATTGCGTACTGCCTGATCGTCTCGATCGATCGCACCAGGTGAACAGCCAGGCCACCAACTCGATACCCGGGCAGCACCGATGCCTCCTGCCACGAGCGTTCCACGGCCGGCTCGCCGACCAGAGCCACCGCCAGCCTCGCAGCGCCGATTGCCACATGTTCTCTGCCGCCGGTCATGTCATGTCTCGCTACTTATCTTTAAAAGCGAGGTTCGTGATCCAGCGAGGCTGAGTTCATGCAATATCGCAAGCCAGAGGGGTTGGGTCCGTCATCAAAGACGTGGCCGAGATGAGCATCGCAGCGGGCGCAACGAACCTCAGTGCGCTTCATGCCGTACTTGTGATCATCCACTAATTTCAGACGCTTATCATCCATGGGGGCCCAGAAGCTCGGCCACCCTGTGCCCGAGTCAAACTTTGTGCCTGCATCAAACAACTCGGCGCCACAACAAACACAGCGGTAGGTACCATCCTCGTGGTAGTCCCAGTACTTACCTGTAAAAGCCGGCTCAGTACCACACTGTCTTGTGACCTCGAATTGCTCAGGACTCAGACGTTTGCGCCATTCATCCTCGCTGTCGGGAAGATCGTCCATCTTGTCAGTCATGAACACATGCTATGTCCGAGTCAACATATCGTCTCTTAAAAATTCCTTAAAGATCTTCGGGAGTGACGGGTCGAGGTTCTGACTGGTTGTAACCAACCTCTAGCCAAGCATCTCCAAGGGTCGTGATGTAATAAACCTGCCAGTGGTAATAGGCCTTAAACGAATTCTCGTCAGCCTCCATCTGCTTGGCATAAGAAGTAACAGCGTTCACATATCGAGGGGTTGGGTTATACCGATAAAGCGCATCGGCCATTCTCTGTGGGGCTCCGTTGGCAGCCAAATATCGAGCTGCTGCTGCTATGGCATCGTGGGTATTTTCTATGTCACCTTTGCCATAAGACTCCCAAGTACTGGGCAGAAACTGCATGGGTCCCCGAGCCCCTGCTGTGCTCACACCACGAATGCGTCCCATACGAGTCTCGGTCAAATGGACCGCAGCAAGATATTCCCACGGGATTCCAAACTCTGCTTCACCCGCTTCATAAGCTTTGCGCAAGATGTCAATCGGGTCTGGCTCGATTATTCGCCATGCAGGCAGAGTGTCTTTGGGTTTGCTAACCAGCTGTCGTAATTCTCGACCTGCAAAGACATTGGCCTCCATAACCGAGCGAAACTCGACAGGTAGCGCAGAAGCGACTTGTGCATCCCACTCTGGATGCACAACCAGGCTTCGGTAGGCAACTTGTTGGCTATGAGCTGCACGAGCAATCTGATCTGCAGAAATATTGGAATCACGAATCGCTCGCTCGGCGACTTCGATCTGGCCGGCCAGTGCAATTGGATCAGTCGCCGCAACCGGCCTTTCGGGAAAGGTAGTCGGTGGTGTCACCGAAGTTGTAGACGAAACCGCTCTTTGCGTCAAAGAAGTTGTTGCTTTCGACTGAGTTGGTTGCGACGATCCCCTGCATCCCCCACCTGCCAACAAGCCACCAACTGCCGTCACTAATGAGATCACCACAAAAGCTCTTAACCGATCGGTTCTCACGATCAAGAGATTAGACACATACGAGCTCTCAGACTGACCCGCTCTCTGCCGATACATAAGCAGCGATGGCTTATTCGATGAAACTTGCCGGAGAACCAAAGGATCAGGCACTCTCACCAAAGGTGACTGCCAGACTGGCCGGCTTCCTGTATCTGGGATGCGGGGCTCTTGGCGCGATCTTGCTGATTGGGACAGAAATTGCCGGCAACGACAAGAGTGTTCTTATAGGGATTATGGGTTCTACGTTTCCCATTGCAGCTATTGCGCTATTTGCCCCATGGAATAGTTGGAATCCCAGAGCAAACCTGGCACTCGCTGTTATTGCATTCGCGATGGTCTTCATGACTGGGACAATTGATCTCGAAATTCCCCATATCTATGGGGCCATGTGCATCATGATCTTTATGTGGATAGGTATCGCTCATCCACCTGGAACCTCGCTATACATGGCGCCTTTAGCCCTCATCGCCTTTGTTGGGCCACTCTCCCAAAGACCAGGGGGCGGTGAGACGATTGGGGAAATGACAATCTCTTTAGCAGTCCTGCCAATGGGCCTACTGGTAGGAGAGGCAATTGCAACCGTGAGCAGGCGGTTACGAAGTGCCGAACAAATCAACCACGAGAGGCTCTCTGATCTGAACGCTCTGGTGGCAGTTTCAGAAACGCTTGCCCAACAACAAGATTCGTCTTTACTGCCCGATCACATTTCCGAAATGGCTCTGGGCCCACTAGGGGCCAAGGCTGCACTCGTAACCTTCATAGAAGCCGATGGTTCGCTGCTGGGAACCGGATCAAACAACTGGCCAAAGGATCACCATCAGGTCCTCCTAAAACCATGGACGATTCCGTCTCTGCATCATGTTCTAACTTCCAACGCGTTGAGCATCATCGCCGAGCCCGACGAGCTTGGTTGTCCAAGTGCTGTAGCGGTGCCGATAAAGGGCAGTGGCGAAACCATCGGGGTGTTGTTCTTGATCATGGAAAATCCCAATGACGCTTTTGTTCAGGACCTTGCTCATACCTTTTCCACCCAAGCCGGACTTGCACTTGAACGGTCATGGACAACCCAGACTCTTATAGATGAAACCTTGCGCGACGAACTCACTGGCATTGGCAACCGCCGTCACGCAACAGCCATATTGGCCCGTCTTCAGGTGGGTGATGCAGTCGCCATGATCGATCTTGATCACTTCAAAATAGTCAATGACTCTTGGGGGCATAGCTATGGCGATGAGGTGCTGAAACTTCTTTCCACTTATCTTCAAAGCCAAATGCGTGAAGACGACCACCTGGCTCGCTATGGTGGTGAGGAGTTCTTACTCATTTTGCATCGAAGCGGCCCAGACGCCTCTCAGACCATGGAACGATTACGTGAAGGCTGGAGTGAACAACATCCTTCGACGACTTTCAGCGCAGGCATAGCGGTTCATCAAGCAGGCGTCCTGCCCAACCACACTCTGGAAAGCGCCGACCATGCTCTCTATGCGGCCAAGACCTCCGGACGTAATCGCACACATGTACATACCCCAGCCAAACACCATGTAGAAGCTACAGATATCCACCATCAAGACATTTAAACCAGCAGCACCCGTTGATGGTCATAACCCCACATGAGTATGGTGTCTGCATGATCAGCCATGAAGGACACCATGGTCATGGCGGAGGTCACGTAGCTCACGATAGCCATGCCGGTCATGGTGGACAGGGCAAGCACGCTGGACATCACGTCGAGATGTTCCGTATTCGATTTTGGATCTGTCTGGCTTTGTCGATTCCGGTGGTTGTCACAAGCCATATGGTCATGGACTGGTTCGACTATGAGCTGGAGTTTGCAGGCATGGGGTGGGTCGGACCAGCCCTGGGATCGGTGATCTTTTTCTGGGGTGGGTTTCCATTCCTGGATGGTGCCCGTCGCGAAGTTAGCTCCCGCACTCCAGGGATGATGCTGTTGATCGCCATGGCCATCACGGTCGCATATGTCGCATCGATGGCCACCTCGCTCGATGCTTTCGATCTTGATTTCTGGTGGGAGCTCTCACTGTTGGTGACAATCATGTTGCTGGGTCACTGGCAAGAGATGAAGGCACTTGGCCAGGCCCAAGATGCGCTCGCCGCTCTGGCGGCGCTTTTACCTGATGAGGCCGATCGAGTTCGCCCCGATGGAGAGATCGAGACCGTGGCCATCGATTCACTGATCGTCGGCGACGTCGTGTTAGTCCGATCTGGCGCTCGCGTCCCCGCCGATGGTGCCATCGTCGAGGGGGCAGCCGAGATCGACGAGTCTATGGTCACGGGCGAATCAAGACCGGTGACCAAGGCCGTGGGCGATCGTGTGGTCGCGGGAACGATCTCGACGGATTCGGCTATACG
>CAYGGL010000057.1:0-13086 GCA_964349215.1 uncultured Acidimicrobiaceae bacterium
CGAGAACCTAACGGTTAACAGCCGTTTGCTCTGCCAATTGAGCTACCCCGGAATGACCAAACGCACGATAGCAGCGCAAGAGCGAACCTCCATGCCAGAGAGCAATCTAAAGGCCATTTTCTGTTTCACGGCATGCACTGATCTTTGAGTTGGAAGTGTTAGTAATGGGCGTGACCTTAAAGATTGGAGATTCGCCTGAGCCCCTCGCCCAGGCACTTTGCGATATTGCAAGGGTGGCCCGCGATGTAGTTAGAACCACTCCGCCACTCACGTCAGAATCTGATCGCCTGGTTTTGCGCACTGAGGGTGGCGATGACGTCTTCGGTGTGGATGACAGGGCTGAGACAGCAATTCTTGATGCTTTTGAAGAACTGGTTGGTCCCCATTGGCCAGGCAGGCTGATCATCGAGGGCCACGATGATCAGATAACAGTCGGCGACGGAAATGGTCCTTGGGTATACCTGGTGGACCCGTTGGATGGTACCCGACCATATCTGGCAGCTAAGCGAAGTGCATGGGTGTTGATAGGAGCGGGCCGCCATGCAGCAACTCTCGAAGATTTAGAAATTGGTGTAGCAGCAGAGGTGCCGATCGATCGGGTCGAGCGTGGTCTGGTCGCCTGGGCGTGTACCGATGGCAATCTTGAGGTTGCAGATGAGGACTTAAGTGGAATGGGGCGCCCTTCGCTCCCCGTTGTCCTCACGCCGCGCAAAGGTGGCGCCATCGACAGATCGTTCATCACCATTGCTCGCTATGGCCCTGGGGCTAAGGCCAAGATCGGTGCTTGGGAGGACAAATTGCTTGAGGGCCTTGAGGTTTACGAAGACCCTTGGCTGTGTACCGGCGGTCTGCTCATGAGTCTTGCCGCAGGTTCTGACTCGGCAGTATTGGACCCTCGACCGCTACTTGCGCCAAATACAATGGCCGCCCATCCATATGATCTGGCTGCTCTTGTCATTGCGCGTGCGGCGGGCGTGATCGTCGAGGCACTGCCCTCTGGACCGCTTACATATCCCCTCGATCCCCATGCAGACGTTGCATGGGCAGCGTATGCCAATGAAGAAATTGCGTCCTTCATGCGTTCTCGACTGGCTGGGAGTTTTGATTAAAGACCGGCGTCGAAGTCTGTGTCTCCCAACCACTGAGGTGCCTTCTCAAGCAAGTAGCGACTGACCGCCAAGCACCGGTCAAGTGTTTCACAGAGCTCTTCTTGATTTTGTACCAGTTGTGCAAGAGATATCAGCCTGCGTGCTACTACGGTCAAGCTGCGCTCTGGGGCATTTACTGCTCCAAATGAATCGATTGCCGAAACCTCAATAGGCAGATCTGGGCCACCCACGCCGGCAAGTTCTGTTGCAAGGACCAACAGATCTGGGCTCGCCGGCAGTGGTGGAAGCGCCCAATTGAACACTAAAGGAAAGAAGTATTCGTCGGCCGGTACATCGTCTGGCTCAAGTTCCATGATCGCATCTTCAAAGGCAAGAAACACTCGTGGGTCAACTTCGAGTGAAAGATGTAGATCGAGTGGGCCTCCACAGCCTTCTTCTGGGTGGAAATCAACTTCCCAGGCTTGACGAAGTGAATATGTCTCAACGAAGTGTCTTTCATCGTGGATATGAAATCCATGATCTACGGCGTGATCCTTCAGGTCTGAGATGAAGCCCGGTACGTCAATGATTGCCACGTTGGCAGGGTAGCTCGTTGTGAGCAGCTACGGTCGGGTTGTGGACGATAACGAGATCTTGAGGCTCTTAAAAGAGACGAGCGAAGCTGTGCATGGCGCCATCTCGACAGTAAAGGATTGGCGACCCATGACCGATCGGCCAAGTCAATACGCCATTGATCTTGTGGCAGATAAAGCGGCGCTCGAGGTCTTGATCAAAAGTGGGGTAGGTGTCTTGAGTGAAGAGTCAGGCTTACACGAACCTCTTGATCCAAAGCTGGGACTTACGGTGGTGGTTGACCCAATAGATGGCTCAACCAATGCCAGTTGTGGCATCCCTTGGTATGCCACAAGCCTGTGTGCCCTCGATGACAGTGGTCCAAGAGCTGCCTTTGTTGTCAACCAAGCCACAGGCGAGCGATTTGAGGCGCTCCGAGGGGGCGGGGCCCAAGTTAACGGAGTGGCAATTTCATCTAGCTCATGCAGTGAATTCGACCACGCAATGGTTGGAATGTCTGGCATGCCAGATCGACACTTGGGCTGGATGCAGTTTCGCGTTCTTGGCGCAGCTGCTCTTGATATGTGTGCGGTTGCATGTGGTCGTCTAGATGCATATTTCGATACAAGCAATGGCATCCATGGACCGTGGGACTACCTGGGCGCAATGTTGATTTGCCAAGAAGCAGGTGCTGTTGTCGGCGATAGTGGTGGTCGAGAACTCGTTGTCGTTGAACACGAGGTAAGGCGCGCACCTGTTGCAGCGGCCACACAAGAACTCTTTGAGCAATTGATTTCATTGATCAAACCCCAAAGGCTCAAGGAGTCATAGGCTGGAAGAATGCAAGGATCCATCCATCGCATTTTCCTTTGGGTGTATCGATGCCTTCCTTATTATCTAAGGCGCAAGGCCCATAGGTTGATTTCTCCAACCTTTACGGTTGGCGCTCTTTGTTTAGTCACGCGTGATGACGGTCGCATGCTGTTAGTGCACCATTACTATCGTCCTGGTTGGGGTTTGCCCGGCGGAATTGTCAAGCGTCGTGAACAAGTCGATAATGCGGCCCGGCGTGAGGTCCGTGAAGAGATAGGCCTACAAGTCGACCTCATTGGTGGCCCTGCGGTTGTTGTGGATCCCTTCCAACAAAAGGTGGACATTTCATATCTGGCCCAGGCCTCAAGTGGACAAGACCCATACAGCATCGAAATTAATTCTCCAGAGATAATCGAGACTCGATGGTTCACTATCGATGAGATCAAGCAACTTGATGACGACGATGAAATACAGATCGAAACCATTGGGGCTTTGAAGGCTCATATGTTGTTAGTTAGCCCTTAGTATGAGTTATATGTCCAGCCCGCCAACGTCTGTTGCACCCACGTCATGGAGGGTAGAACCGGTTGGTCCTCTTGTGGGAGACGTGACGGTACGGGGATCGAAGAATGCAGTGACCAAGCACATGGTTGCTGCGCTTTTGGGCGACACACCAAGCACCATCCTCAATTGTCCTGAGATCGGCGATATCGAGATCACAGCGGCAATGCTCAAGGCACTTGGATGTGAGGTAGAAGTCGATTGCAGCTCTGTAAAGATTGCTTCGGGAACTCTCTCCACAGGTCAGGTTCCGTTTTCTTATGGAGGATTGAACCGCATTCCCATTCTTTTGGTGGGCCCGCTATTACATCGCATGGGTGAGGTAATGGTTCCACTTGTCGGTGGCGATCGAATTGGGCCGAGACCTATTGATTTCCACGTTTCTTCTCTTGAGGCAATGGGTGCTGAAGTGACGATGACCTCAGAGGGTTTGCATGCGAAGGCGTCGCAGCTTCACGGTGCGCGTATTCGTCTTCCGTTTCCAAGTGTCGGTGCCACCGAGACCATTTTGTTGACAGCAGTTCTGGCAAAGGGACGCACGTTGTTGGAAAACGCGGCAGTTGAACCTGAGGTAATTGAGCTGGCCTTGTTCTTACAGCGCATGGGTGCACGCATCGAGCTGAGACCTGACCGTCGATTTGTTATAGAGGGGGTAGAGCGGTTACAGGGGGCTCAACATTTCCTTGCCGGCGATCGTATTGAGGCCTTTAGCTATCTGGTCGCCGGTCTTGTTACAGGTGGACGGGTTCGGGTCCATGGCTGTGTGCAAGGACGTTTGGTTACGGCCATTTCCACCTTGCAACGCATGGGTGCGCGATTTGAGATAACCGATGATTGGATAGCGGCGGAGGCAGACAGACTCAACCATGCTGTCGTGCAGACTGATACACATCCCGGATTCATGACCGATTGGCAATCACCTTTGGCGGTTTTGTTTACCCAGTGTGAAGGCATGTCGGTTTTGCATGAGACGGTCTATGAGGGACGCTTTCCATATGTGGCAGCGCTAAATGAGATGGGCGCAGAAATTGAGTTGTTTGACGCTTGCCTAGGTGGAAGAGACTGCCGATTTAACGAAACCTCCGCCGTGCATTCCGCGCTAATAAGAGGTGCCACGCCATTGCGGGGCAGCGAAATTGTTGTGCCCGACATACGTGGTGGATTCGCCTATGTGATTGCTGCAGCAGCTGCGCAGGGGTCATCGGTAATACACGACGTTCATCATTTAGAGCGTGGATATCATCGCCCTATGGAGGCGTTCTCGGATCTGGGGCTGAAGATCGAGAACTTGTCACAGGCAACGACAAATCGGTGACCTTTGTCACGATAGGCTTCGTACGTTGATGCGCTTGATTCGTAAACTCACCGCTGCCTTCGTGTCCAGGTGGATGTCTTGGGAGCCGCCTGCGGTCTTACGAGAGACCGTGTCGACTCATATGTCTTCCCCGCCATCTGAGCGCAGAGCCCCAATTGTTGTTCTGTTCTGGATAGGTGCAGCAAACGTGATAGGCGGCATAGTCGTCTTCATTTATTTGAACTACATATCCGATCCTTTGTCCCCGATAACTGTAAGGAATACAACAACTCGCTTAGTGCTCTTTGTTGTCTATGGCACCACGGCCGTGGCCATCGGAGGACTGCGCATGATTTCTCATGTGCGTCCTATCTGGCAGTGGATCATTCGTCCTCGAACCCTTACTTCAAGCGAGCGCATAGCTGCTCTACATCTGCCAATAACCATGGCGAGAGAAGCTTTTATCTACTGGGTTGGTGCCGTGGTGGCGTTCGGTGCTCTCAATGTCATCGAAGGCATAGGCACAGCAGAGATATTTCGAGTCATGCTCGGCGTCTTTTTGGGCGGAGTAAGTGCTTCGGCTTTTACGTATTTGTTCGTAGAGGTGAGTCTTCGCCCTGTGTTTGTTCGCGCACTTCAGGGCGAAGTAATCGAGCACAGTCTCGTACTTGGTATTCGAGCAAAGCTTTTGTTGTCGTGGGCTATGGGTTCAGGAATTCCAATGCTCTGGATCGCTCTATCTCCCTTTGGGAGAAGCCAAGACGAAAGATCGCTTATTGTTGATTTTGCCCTGCTGGCGTGGGTGGGTCTGCTATCGGGCGGGATAATGGTGTACGTCGCTGCTGGGTCAGTGGCGACTCGATTGACTGTGGTACGAGAGGCCATGAGTCACGTGCAAGAGGGGGACCTCGGCGTCGATCTGCGTGTTGATGATGGAGGAGAACTGGGCCTATTGCAGGCCGGGTTCAACGAAATGGTTACTGGTTTGCGCCAACGTGAGCAACTTCAGAATTTGTTCGAACGCCATGTGGGTGACGAAGTGGCCCGTCACGCTTTGGAATCTGATCCTGGCCTGGGCGGCGAACAGCGTGAGGTCTCAGTGCTGTTCATTGATCTGATTGGCTCAACTCGACTTGCAGCAACGATGGAGCCCAACGATTTGGTGGCAATGTTGAACTCGATGTTTGCGACTTTGGTGCGAGTTGTAAAGGCCGAGGGGGGTTCAGTAAACAAGTTCGAAGGAGATGGAGCCCTTTGCATCTTTGGTGCTCCAGATGATCAACCTGACCATGCGGCAAGAGCATTACGAGCGGCACGAGCTTTGCGCCATCAAGTGGCCCTACTGGCCAGAGATCAGCCTGATCTCGACGTGGGCATTGGCGTGTCTTCGGGTTTGGCGGTCGCTGCCAACATTGGTTCGGAAGAACGTTATGAGTACACGGTCATAGGCGACCCAGTGAATGAAGCCGCCCGTTTAACCGAGTTGGCAAAGACTGACAGTGAGCGGTTGTTGGCGTCGAAAATGGCAGTTGAACGAGCAGGCAGCGAGATGTCCTATTGGAAAGCAAGTCGAGAAGAAGAACTCCGCGGGCGCCAGACACTTACTCAGGTTTATGTTCCTTCTGAACCCTCAGAGCTGACCATTGGCTTCGTTGGTGGAAGTTCGGGAATAAAGGGTCAGGATTCTGTTGCATAGATAAGGCCCGACTATCGTTCTTTGAAGCGGGCGTTTAGCTCAGTTGGCTAGAGCACCTCCCTTACAAGGAGGGGGTCGGGGGTTCGAGCCCCTCAACGCCCACCAAATCCCTCTTCCCCCTGCTAATAGTTACGAAATAGCCATAAATAACGCTTTTCAGCCGGTTTTATGGCTATTTAGTATGCTGTCTCGCTCGTAGGCGGAAAGGTTTAGTTGATTGATTGCTAGTTGACGAGGGAGTCTTCGCCGAGGAGGTCGAGTTCAAGTTCCTCGTTTACATCGTCAGGGTCGCCTTCGACGTTGATAGTGGGCAACAAACGATCGAGCCATCTGGGAAGCCACCAGTTACGGTCACCGAGCAATTCCATTGTTGCCGGAACTAACAACATGCGAACGATGGTGGCATCTAATAGAACTGCACTCGCAAGGCCAACGCCCATGAGTCTTGGTATGCGGTCGTTCTCCAACAAGAAACTGCCGAAGACAAAAACCATGATTGCAGCAGCTGCGGTGATGACCTTGGCTGTGGCCGCCAACCCGTCGGCGACCGATTCACGACTGTCTCCAGTACGCACCCATTCTTCTCGAATACGAGAAAGCAAGAAGACCTCGTAGTCCATTGAGAGGCCGAACACGATGGCAAAGAGCATCATGGGAACGAATGGTTCAATGGGGGCAGGTTCTATGCCCGTGATGCCACCTAGCCATCCCCATTGGAACAAAGCCACGATCAAGCCGTAGGAAGCTCCAATCGACAATAGGTTCATCACGACAGCTTTAAGAGGAACCAATAGTGAGCGGAACACAGCCATTAGCAATATGAATGACAGGCTTAGTACGGCAGCAAAGAACCATGGCAAGCGCGACCCGAGATAGGCCGAGAAGTCAACGCCCACCGGTACGCTTCCCGTGATGAAGGTCTGGAGGCCAGTCTCGTTCTCAACCCCTGGCAATACTTCACTGCGCAGACGAGAAACAAGTTTGTTTGTGGCTTCATCTTGTGGAGAGGTTGTTGGGATCACTCTCCAGAGCGCCGCAGTGGGATTAGTCGGATCATTGGGAATTGGGGGAGAGGCAAAGGCGATGCCGTCTGCGCCATTGAGCTTTGCCCCAATCTTTGCGAGCTCATCTTGTCCGGCGCCATTAACCAACTTGGTCACGACCAAGAATGGACCATTGAATCCTGGTCCGAAGCCATCGGCTAAAAGATCGTATGCCCTGCGAGTAGTAGATTCTTGCGGGTAGTTGCCTTCGTCAGAGAAGCCGAGGCGAAGACCAAATACTGGAAGCGCCATTACAACTAGCAGCAATGCTCCGATGGATACAGCCGCCCATGAGTGATGTTGAATGACTCGGCTCCAGCGATAGGCAACGGTTTTGTTCAATGGTTTGTGTACCCGATGAGGGACAACTTTTTTGAGCGGGGAAAATGCGAAACCGGCAGCTAAAACGATTGCGGCCAATGGGGCTGCAAAAGTCAAGATCTGGATCTTGAGCGCCACGCCTATTAGGGCGATTGCTACTAATCCTGCGGCTATCAGACCACGCCATCTGGTTATCTCGACTCGGGTTCCAACGAATCCAAGCAAGGCCGGCAAAAGAGTCAGCGATGCCAGAACGGTAACTATTACGATCGTCGCAGCCGCGACCGCCAGGCCGGTGATAAAGCCGACGCCCATGACGATCATTCCCAAAAGGCTGATGACAACAGTTACACCTGCAAATGTGACGGCTCGTCCCGAGGTATCAATTGCAATGGAAACCGCTTCGCCCACACTGTGGCCGTGATGAATGCCTTCTCTAAAGCGCGTCACAATGAATAAGGCGTAATCAATTCCTACGCCGAGCCCGATCATCACAGCAAGGATGCTCGCGAACTCTGGCATCGCAAGTAACTGGGACAACATGCCGATGATGACTATGCCGATTCCGATACCTGCTATTGCGACACCAATCGGAAGACCCATTGCCATGACCGAGCCGAATGCAACGATCAATATGAAGATCGCAAAGGCAAGTCCAAGCATTTCTGATGAGGGTTCTTTGAACTCCGCCAGGATCACTCCACCAAGTTCAGCTTGCAGACCCTCGAGCTTTGGTTCAGTTGCAAGGACTTTCTTGCGGATGTCCTGCGCATCTTCAAAGCTCGTTTCATATGGAACTTCAAGGGTCGCGTAAGCAATTTTCCCAGCCTGATTGCCTGTTCGAGCGATCTGGAAACCAGCCTCAGGAGAATAAGGGCTGGTTAGTTTGATCTCGGGGAGGGCATCTACTTTTTTGAACCACGCTTCCATGGTGGCTTTGACCTCAGGGTCGTCGACCCCTTGTTCCGCCAAGAAAACGATCGTTGCGGGCTGTCCTGTCCCTTGGCCGCCAAAGTCACTCTTCAGTAAGTCGAAACCTTTGCGGCTCTCACTATCAGGAAGGTTGAATTCGTCGCGATAGTCAGTTCCTAACGCGCTGGAAAGGCCGCCGAGCACAACAAGCGCCGTGATCCATAAAGTTATGACGATGCGGCGACGGTCATGACACCAAAGTCCAAGGCGAGCAAACATTAAACCTCCAACGGGGGGGATACCCCATGGAGCTTATCGGAAGCGTATTCGCATCGCTACCGCCTCGTTTATCTTGCCGTCTTCTGCACTAGTCGTTGTAAACAACAGGGTTCCGTATTGTTCAGTTGGGTTTGAAAACTTGATTTCACCATCAAATGGGCCCAATTGGGCTCCACCACTACCAGTTACGAAACCCTTTCCCAATGCCTGCTTTGAGCCGTCTTGGCGAACTTCAACGTCGACAGTTCCTTCAAAGGCCCTCGCCTTTCCGCTGAGTGCTAGAGGCGATGTCACCAAAGCTCCGGTTGCAGGGCTTTCTACAACGATGTTGGCGGTGGCTGAACCCTGTACCCACCAGGTGTCGTCACTAAGTTTGCGAACTATCACAATCGTAGGCTCGGAAATCCTGGTGCGAATCTCGACTTCACCCGATCTGGAATCGCCTTGTCGAAACTCACCTATTTGCGGATCGACGAAACCGACGAATTCCATGGCGAAACCCCGAGCAGCATCGACCGGGTCTGTATAGCGAGTAGTGCTTTCAACGAAGGGCCATACTGCACTCGAGAGATCAACATTCAAAGGAGCACTCGTTGAGCTGGAACTGAGAGACGAGGAAGTCGAAGACGTAGAGCCAGATGAGACTCCTTGGTCCTCGTCGTTGTTATTAGTGCCAATCACATATCCAATGCCAAGTGCAGCAAGCATCAAGATCACGATCAAGACCATTGTTAACGGTGAACGTTGTGAACGCGAACGACTGTGCATAGCCATGGCATCTTCCCCTTTTAGGATAGAGACGAGTAGAGCACTTCTTTACTCGTGCCGCAAAGCTTCGACTGGGTCGAGAAGGGCTGCCCGACGAGCGGGCCACACGCCGAAGAAAACGCCAACACCTATCGAGACTAGCAACGCCAATCCAACGGCCCAAAAGGTAACCACTGCAGGAACGGGAGAAAAGATTGCAACAACTCGAGCCCCCGCAACCGCAAGGCCCAGGCCAATTGCACCTCCGGTAAAGCTAGTCACAACGGCTTCCAACAAGAATTGGGCCATTACGTGACGAGAGCGGGCGCCAATGGCTCGACGAACCCCAATCTCTCGAGTGCGCTCTGTGACTGAGACCAGTGTGACATTCATGATTCCAATGCCACCAACCAAAAGGGAGACCCCGGCGATGCCAGCCAAAAAGAAGGTGAAGATGTCAAGAAACTGACCCACGAGGCCCAAGATCTCGTCTTGGCTAAGAACGGTAAGTTCGTCGTTGGGGTATGTCGCCTGCAGGTACTCCTTCATTACTGCTGCCGATTCGTCAACCTGTCTGGCGTTGGGTGCTTTAACTTGCATCAGGTCAAGGCCCTTGCGTCCGGTCACGTCTTCAAAAGTTGTAAGTGGCATATAGACGAAATTGTCGGGGTCGAACCCAATTGCCATGCCACCTTTGGTCTCGTCCATCAAACCGATAACGCGAAACTCAGCACCTTGAAGGGTCACGACTCGCCCGACTGCTTCGCCCTCTGGAAACAAGCCCTCTGCGGCACTTGAGCCAAGTACCAACACTCGTTTTCTCCCGTTGACGTCAGCTTGGTTGAAGAAGCTTCCAATAAGGGGATCTTTATCTTGTACCTCGAGATAGGAGGCGGTCGTTCCTGTGATATTTACGAAGTGACGATTTGGCCCAGCGCTGGCGCGGGCACCTGCCTGCATAGTGCCGGTGACAACTGCCTCTGGACCGAGTCGTCGTGACAGTTCATCAAGATCTTTTTGGCGAAGCGGCGATGCTGGGGGAAGGCCGCCAGAGCCAAAAATATCAACGCTGCCTGGAAAAATGACTACTTGATTTGAACCCAAACTTTCGATTCCCGAGGTGATTGCATTGCGGGCACCTGTTCCAACGGCTATGAGTATCACCACCGATGCCACGCCGATAATTACCCCGAGGCTGGTCAATATCGAGCGCATGCGATTAGCACGCAGCGCCCCTAAACCGAGATACATAAGATCGCGTGCCAGCAGAACTGATTTTGCCTGGGTCAGATCTTCACGTTCTGGTGGGGGTGGTTGTGTTATTGAGGTTGAAGCTTTGGCCGTGAGGTTTGACTCCACTTTTTGGCTAACTGGGTCATGAACAAGTGGGTTATGAACAAGAAGTCGTTCCTCCGGTGGAATCTCGCTTAACTCACCGTCGAGCATTCGTAGTTCTCGACTTGCATGAGCGGCGACGTCCACTTCGTGGGTAATCAACACGATGGAGACGCCAAGGTCTTCATTTAGCTTGCCCAACAGTCCCATTACATCTCGACTGGACTTTGAGTCGAGATTTCCAGTCGGCTCATCTGCCAAAAGCAGCGAAGGGTTTGCTGCCAATGCACGAGCGATAGCCACCCGCTGACGCTGTCCACCTGAAAGTTCGTTCGGCCTATGAGTGGCTCTATCTGCAAGACCGACCATCTCAAGTGACTCAAGAGCAAGCCGTTCGCGCTCACGTCGAGGTACACCTCTGTAGAGCAATGGCAATTCGACATTGGCCAGTGCAGAGGCACGAGGCAATAGATGAAAGGCTTGGAAGACAAAGCCAACTTCACGATTTCGCACGGCTGAAAGGTGAGCATCCGTCAGGTCAGACACATCTGTGCCCTGATAGAGAACGCCACCGTCGGTAGGGCGGTCTAACAAACCAATAATGTGTAACAAGGTTGATTTACCAGAACCCGATGGGCCGGTGATTGCAACGTAATCACCTTGATTCACTTGAAACGAGACTTTGCTTACCGCATCGACTCGGTGTTCACCAGCTCCATAGATTTTGGAAACCGAATCGAGCACCAAGATTGCCCCGCTGGCTCTGGCTTCAGCTATGGCAGCGGAGGCGTTGGCTGCTTTCCACGCCTCTACCGGATTACCGGCAACCAACTGCTCAGTTCTTCTGCGCTGCCCTTGCGTGGTTAGTGGGGTCATCGGCAGTCTCCATGGTTCCGAAGCGTGAATTACTAAGAGCGCTTTCTTCGGCCTCGTCCTTAGTTTTGAAGAAATTGGAAGGAACAACGTACTCTAATCACATGTACAGCGCATGGGGAAAACGAGGGTTCGGGCTTTTCATAGCGCTAACAGTTGTCGCGACTGGCTGCTCGAGCGGTGGTCCAGACGAAGTGCCAGTCGCTAAAGCGGTGACAGGCATTATCGAAGAGTCGGTTTTGGCCAATGGTAATTTGCAAGCAAAACAGTCTTGGCCTGTAGCGGCATCATCTCCTGGCAAAGTGGCTGAGTTGTTTGTCCGTAACGGTGATCAGGTTCAGGCAGGACAAGAAATAATGCGCCTGGACTCTCCGGTGGTCGAGGGGCTGTTGGCACAATCCAAGAGTTCTGCTGCCGACGCGGCCAAGCAGTGCGCTTCTGGGGTTTCAGTAGCCGGCATTAACACGACAAATGGACTGGGCAACACTCTTGCGTCTCTCGGGGGCTCGTTGAGTGCGCTTATGGCTCTTGCCGATCAGGGTCAAGGCATTCTCGCAGGCCTGATTCCGCCTGGGCTGACTCTGGGAACCGGTCCAGGCAGCATCTCACCAGAGGCCTTACGAGATCAACTAAAAAATGGCCTGATTGCAAATGTCAACAAAACTCTTGGCCCTACTCTGAACAACTCAATTACCAAAGCATTCAATGACGCCATTGCTGCCGAGGTCTCCGCAATTATCGGAGATTTAGTTGGCGACGGGGCCTCAACTGAACTAGTTGCAGCTATTACTTCCAGATTGACAGAGGCTCTGACCAAGACATTCACCAAGTCGATTACAGACCAGCTGACCTCTGAAATTACAGCTGGTCTTGGTGCCGAGATTGGGGCACTGGTCGATCAGGTAGTCAATTTCCAAATGGAGTTGGCCAAGACTTCTATGGCGGGCTTGCAGGGGGTTGGCCAATCACTTGATGTGTTGCGTAAGCAGTTCAATGATTCTCTTGGAGGTTTGGCTACCTCTGTGTTGGGAGTTAGCACCGGTGCTCCTGGGGTTCAAAATGTCGCAGATTCAGCCCAGAGTTTGGCATGCACATTGCGCGACGCTACGGGTACCACAGCCCTCATTGCCCAGCAGGCTAAAAACGATCTCTTGGTTAAGGCTCCGTCAGCAGGGACATTAGTCCTCGGCGACAGCGGTGGCTCTAATGGCACCAACCCCCTTGATGCCGTCAGCGGACTCGTTGGCGGCTCCCTTCCATTTGGCCTGAACGACATTGGCGGACTTGCCGGCGGATCAAGCCGCAAGCGCTTTTCGGTAGGTACGAACGTGGGGCTCAGTGAGGGCCTATTTACGGTTTATGACATGGGCGGCTTTATCGCCGTAGCCGATTTCGAAGAAGCTCAGGTTGTGAAGTTGGCAACGGGTGCACCTGCCGAAGTTCGACTTGAAGCTTTGGGTAGGACCATTCCAGGAACGCTTACTTTCGTTACGCCAAATGGAACTTCTTCGGGCAACTCCCCAAGATTTGAAGCCGAAATAACGCTTGAAC
>CAYGGL010000058.1:0-12950 GCA_964349215.1 uncultured Acidimicrobiaceae bacterium
CTTCTGATCTTGAAGAATCGACAACCGATACCTCAACGCCGGGTGTAGGGACGCCAGGTATGGGCGGAGTCGTAAACTTTTTACGTACCCGCCCATGGGCTCGACGTCTACTTTCAGGTCTGTCGGTCTTGTTGTTAATGGGCGCTGTTGGGATGCTGGGCTACCCGTTCTATACGAACCTGTACCAAAACCGCATACAGGACAAGCTCGATACCCAACTTCAGAGTGAGGAAATAAAGCAGGCTTATCGTGATAGGGCGGTAAAGACCGGCGACAGCCTGACAAGAATTAAAATCCCCGCAATCGACGTAGATGTCGTTGTCGTCGAAGGCACCACTGCAAGTGCACTTAAGGCGGGTGCGGGGCACTATCCCTCGACTCCCTTGCCTTGTGAAATAGGCAACGTGGGTATAGCAGGACACAGAACAACATATGGTCGTCCCTTCCATAATCTCGATCGCCTCAAACCTGGTGACGAAATCATCTTGGAAACACCTCTTGGCAGTTGTAGTTACAAGATTGACCGAGACCCATTTGTGGTTCCTCCAACCGATTTCTCTGTTGTAGACCCAACAGATACAGCTACTTTGACTCTTACGACGTGCGAACCCAAAGGATCAGCTGCACGGCGTTTGATTGTGAAGGCCTCGTTTAAGGGAGCGGTCACCCAGACATGAAAAGGCATTCTGGCGGTCTCCTTCTGGTAATTGCCGCCATCTTGTTTTTTGGTGCAACCCCTGCAATGGCGGTAACTCGAACCATTGAATGGACCATTCCCACTCTCGCCGATCCTGTTTTGAGACAAGACGGCAAGATCGCCGTGATGACCTTCAACGACGACGGTCGCTCAACGGACAAGATCGAGATCTCCATCGATAATCCCCCTGCATCCGGAGATCCGTGTCGCCCAAATCCTGTGACCGCCAGCGAGATGCCCCCAGATGGGACCAGGGGATTAGTACCTTTTGAAACCACAATCGCATTTCCTTGCAATGGGACATATTCAGTTGTTGCAACTGCTTGGAACACCAGACAAGGTCTGAGTGGTGCGACCGATTGGTCGTCACCTGTGTTGCCAATCAAGGTCGCCATTGCCCCAATGCAGGTCCTCCAACTATCGAGTGGCGGTTGGATCAAGGGTGACAATGCAGGGCCGGCACATATCGATCTGCGTTGGAATGCCAACCCTGAAGTTGACTTGATTGGTTACAGAATTGATCGCTCGATTAATAATCAATCGCTCGAAACTCTTGTAGAGCTACCAGCGGGCGAGCCCACTACATATAGGGATTCTGAGCTAAAAGTTGCTTCTGGTACTTATACCTACAAGGTCGTCGCCATTCGAAAGGGCGCTACAGATTCCGAGAGAGTGGAGTCGGTTCCAGTTTCGATTTCAGTCGAGGCAGGAGTCGAAAGTGGTCCCATCAGCGGGACTCCAACTCCTCCGCCCACAACTCCTCCGGCACCTACCCAACCGCCTGCCCCCTCGCTTGAGAAGACCTATACCCCCTCTTCATCAAGTGGTGAGTCGAGTGAAAAGTCGAGTGGAATAAAGACTGAAGAAAATTCGAAGGGCAGTGGCGGTTTTTCAAAGACAGTTCAGTTGCCCGAGCAAAATTCTGATCAGCCCGATCCGGCTACCTCTCCGCCCACGACGATAGATACCGGCTACGAAGATCGTCTTCCATTCGCTAGCGATGGCAGTGGAGAAACGCTAGGCAGCGGAGAGGCACTCCTCGAAGAACTCGGGGCAGGAGAAGCGACTGCTAAACGCCGGGCAATCATGGTCCCGATAGCCGGCAGTCTCATTCTCGTGGTTGGGTGGATGTTTGCCCGGCTGGTTCATCGCGAGGTGTCCAAAGCCGATTCGCTCGATGGCAGTGCCGTAGTCGTTTCAACTGCGCCATGGTCGATCGCACCCAATTCAGTCGCGCCAAATTCAGATGACACTGGCCCGATTCTGACCCGCAGTGAATTGCAAGCAGTAAAGCGAAACAAGCAGCGAGTCGCGAGTTCAAAGAGACAGATGTGAGCCGCATGTGAAGACAAGGGGGGTTGTCGGAGTTGGCAAGGTAATGCTCCTGGCTTCTTTGTTGCTGGGGGGTTCAGGTTTTGGACTCGCGGGTCTTGGAGTTACGGCGAGTGCTCAGGTTCCGGCTAACGATCCTCTGCGTGCAAATCAGTGGCCATTGGATGTGATCGGGGCAGAGGTGGCCTGGGAACAATCAAAAGGCGCAGGCATGACCGTTGCGGTCATAGACACAGGCGTTGACCTGGCTCACGAGGACCTGAAGTCACAGATCGTCGCTGGTAATGACTTCATTGATGGTGATGGTTTAGCTCAAGACGTAAATGGTCACGGTACTCACGTCGCCGGCGTTATTGCGGCAGCTGCCGGCAACGGTCTAGGCCTGGTCGGGGTGGCTCCCGAGGCTCGAGTCATGCCGATTCGAGCACTTGACGCGGAAGGATCAGGAACCCCGACAGCAGTTGTTGCTGCAGTTAATTGGGCCATTGACAATGGTGCCAATGTCATAAACCTTTCGGTGACCGAAGTGCTCACCCGGGGCGGAAGCTTTACAAGCAGTCTTACATCTGCGATTCAACGAGCTTGGGATAAGGGCGTCATCGTTGTACTTGCAAGTGGAAATGACGACCCGGCCACAAGTATTTCGTTTCCTTCATACGACACAGTGCCTGCCATTGTGGTAACCGCTACTGATCGAAACGATGCCCTGGCAGCTTTTGCCAAGCCTGTTGGCAATGCTCGTTGGGCACTCGCTGCTCCAGGAGGTTCTGGACGGGGACAGATCAACGATGACATCGCTTCGACATTTTGGATGCGTGGTCAATCAAATCTCTATGCAGCAATGGCCGGTACGTCGATGGCAGTTCCCCATGTGGCTGGAGCAGCCGCCCTATTGCGATCAATGGGCCTAAGTCCCGCTGAGACAGTTGACCGTTTGTTGGCAACTGCCAGAGACCTGGGCCCGGTGGGCAGGGACACAACCTTTGGTGCGGGTCGTCTCGATTTGTCTGCGGCTATCAATGGAGTTCCACAATCGTTACAACAATCAACGATTGTTGTACCAGTCGATACGAACAAGGTCGTTCCCGATTTGATCCCGGTGACTTCAGTGCTCGCCCCGGTGATCGAAGCCCCTGTAGAAACAGCCCCATCTAGCGTTGCCAAGTCTCCCAGAGTCATGGACACAGCACCTGAGCTCCCTCCACCTGAGACTTCTCAAGAAACCACTTCTACCACGACAACCAAGCCGAAGAAGAAACTGATGGCACTTTCCACCCCTGGCGGGTCCCGTCCCTCTCAACTTCCCGCCACAATGGCCGCATCGCTCGCAATTATTATTTCGGGTTCAGCTTGTTGGAAGTCGCGAAACAAGATTCGAAGACCGCATTGGTCCTGATCGTTTCTGGTGACTACCGTGGGGCCTCCAGGTAATGCTTTGAAGATCCCAAATGTCGGTGATGTCTGATGCGATTGAGGATGTGGAATTTCTAGATGGATCTTGGCCTTGATGTCACCCAACATGGCGACTGTTCTGTAATAGCGGTTTATGGAGAAGTCGATGTCGCTTCCGTGCCTCGGTTGCGCGAGCAACTTCATAGCCTTGTTGCTGAAGGAAAGAACAAAATCGTTGTAGATCTCGATGGTGTTGGGTTTCTTGATTCAACCGGCCTTGGGGTGTTGGTGGGGGCGCTCAAACGAACGCGAGCGCATGGCGGTAGTTTGGGCCTGGTTTGCAATCAGCCACAGATTCTGAAGGTCTTCGAAGTAACGCGCCTGACTCGTGTTTTTGATTTGTATCCAACGGTTACAAAAGCCGTTACCGGCACCCCACAGGATACGTGAGCATTTTGGAAGACGAACAAGAGGCAATTGCCAAACCCAATGAATTGCTGGCGCTTCACGATGTGACTGCAGAGATGTTCGGGATGTTGCAGAGATGGTTCAACGTGCCCGAAAAGGTGACTTTGGATCTGTCAGAAGTAGATGCGGCAGTACTTGAGATGGGCGATCCGGTAATGGTGGCTGCCATGGCCATGCGCAAGCTGCAGGCCTTGCATTTGTTGTCTACTCCTGGGGTTAGAACTACCACTGACATGGTGGTGACCATTGTTCAAGATCTTCAACGTGCGCTGATTCAAGCTCCGGCAATGCGTTTGAAATTGGCTGCAGCTCATACCGACTGGGACGCGGAGCTGGCGTTGTTAGAGGCTCCACGAGAACATCCATCAGCGCAAGAGACCAGCCACCCAGCTGGCCAGGGTATTAACCATGAACCCCCACGTTTTAATGACGAGCCCGATGCCGAGGCCGACCATTTTGCGTTGTTACACGAGAAGCTTATTAAGGCTGCCGAGGCTGTGATAATTGTTTCGGAAGGCGAGATTCGCTACCTGATCTAGTCTCTTGAGTGTCATTTGGCTGTTGCTGTAAATCTGAGATGGAGAGGAAAGACATGAAGGCCGACTTTTCGGTTTCTGATTTTCTTTATCGAGCTGAGCAAGTACATGGTGATCGCATAGGTATCTATGATGAGCCTGAGGCTCCTGGCGGCGGGCTTGGCTCCCTCACTTATAAGCGAGTAGCAGAACTGGCCAGAGCCCAAGCAGCCGGCCTTGATGCACTAGGTATTGAGGCCGGCGAGAGAGTGGCTGTTGTATCTCAAAACTCGGCACGACTACTCGTGTCGTTCTTTGGAGTATCCGGTTTTGGGCGCATTCTTGTACCAGTCAACTTTCGACTAAGCCCCAACGAAGTTGAATATATTGTCGAGCACTCTGGAGCAACGGTTTTGTTGGTTGATCCCGAGTTAGCCGACTCCCTTTCGTTTATTGACGTAAAGCATCGATTTATTTTTGGTCACGACACTGATCAAGAAATCTTCCTTGAAGGCGTTGAACCAAGATCGGTTGAAGCCAATGAAGATTCCACGGCGACGATAAATTACACGAGTGGAACCACTGCTCGGCCAAAAGGCGTCGAGATGACTCATAGAAATCTTTGGGTCAATGCCACCACCTTTGGATGGCATGCGGGGGTTTCTATGCGTGACGTATACCTTCACACACTTCCTATGTTCCACTGCAACGGGTGGGGCATGCCATTTGCGACAGCGGGCATGGGAGTTCCACAGGTTGTCTTACGTAAGGTAGACGGGCCTGAGATATTGCGTCGTGTCCAAAAACATGGCGTTACGTTGTTGTGCGGGGCCCCAGCGGTAGTGGCAGCAGTACTTGATGCTGCAGCTGAATGGGATGGCCCCATTCCAGGAGCAGGAGTAACCCGAATTATCGTAGCGGGCGCCCCACCACCAACTCGCACGATTGAGCGAGTTGAGACAGAACTTGGGTGGGAGTTCATACAGATCTATGGGCTAACCGAAACCTCCCCGTTCTTGACTATGAATCGCTCACGTCAAGAGTATGACGATCTTTCTCCTTCAGATCGTGCGGCGAAGTTGGCTCGCGCAGGGGCTCCGGCAATAGGTATACGTTTGAAAACCGGTAGTGACGGCGAGGTCTTGGCCCGTGGAAATGTGGTCTTAGAGGGCTATTGGAATCAGCCCACTGAAAGTGTTCAGGCGCTTGAAGGTGGATGGTTTCATACCGGTGATGGCGGAAACATTGATGACGAAGGACACCTTTCAATTGTTGATAGAAAGAAGGACGTCATCATTTCGGGTGGAGAAAATGTGTCATCGATTGAAGTTGAAGATGTGGTTTTTTCACATCCAGCAGTCACAGAAGTCGCTGTCATAGGTGTGCCGGACGAGAAGTGGGGAGAATCCGTAAAAGCTCTGGTGGTCTTGGGCGCCGGCCAAAAAGTAAGCGAACAAGAATTAATTGACTACTGCCGAGATCGTCTAGCTCACTACAAATGCCCCAAATCTGTGGAGTTCCGTGACGTTTTGGACCGCACCGCCACTGGCAAACTACAGAAATTCAAATTGCGAGAACCTTATTGGCAAGGCCATGACAGACAAGTCAATTAATAGTGGTCGTCATCAAAGATTTTTATAGATGAGCGGCGATGAGGAAGAGGTTTCGCACGTTTGGAGTGAGACCAATCGTTTTGTGCCGAGGGTATTTATACGACCTGCACAAGAGTTCATTCAGGTCGAGGCTGCGGGCGGTCTTGTGTTGCTTGGGGCAGCGATCGTTGCACTCATTTGGGCAAACTCCCCATGGAGCGCAGGTTATGAGGCGCTTTGGAATACACGTATCGGTTTCAATGTAGGAGAGCTGGTACAGCTCGATCATTTGACGCTGCGTGAGTGGATCAGCGACGGCGCAATGGCCGTGTTCTTCTTTGTGGTCGGACTGGAAATCAAAAGGGAGCTGATACACGGAGAACTACGCGAGCCAAGAGCGGCAGCACTACCGGCAATTGCCGCTCTTGGGGGCATGATCGTGCCCGCTCTTATTTTCTTGGTATTCAACGCTGGTACCGGTTCAAGCCACGGTTGGGGTATCCCCATGGCTACAGACATCGCCTTTGCGGTGGGAGTCATTTCACTATTGGGAACGAGGGTTCCCTCGGGTGCAAAACTGTTTTTACTGACGCTTGCCATCGTTGATGATCTTGGAGCGATCGTTGTTATAGCGATCTTTTACACCGAATCTCTTGAAATTAGTTGGCTGGTAACGGCTCTGGTAGTTCTTGGACTAGCGGCAAATTTACGAAGGATAAACGTCCGTTCATTGGTCCCGTATGTGTGTCTTGCGGTCGTTTCTTGGTATGCCCTTCATGAATCTGGAGTCCATACAACTTTGGTTGGAGTGGCCTTTGGTTTCATCACTCCGGCATGGTCGTTCTATAACCCCAAGCGTTTTGCTCCAGATGCACGTCGTCTTATTGGTGAGGTGGAAAAAGTGTTCGATGATGGTCGTCTAGATCACCAAGAACATGAGCGTATCGGTCTGCCACTCGATGAAATCCGTCGTTTGGTAACTGAGACACAATCACCATTGGAGCGTTTGGAAAAGCGTTTGAATCCGTGGGTTAGTTTCTTTATCATCCCACTGTTTGCACTGGCCAATGCCGGCATATCACTATCTGGGGTTTCAATCTCGGGTATTTTTGGAGATCGAGTTGTACTCGGAGTTTTTTTTGGCTTAGTAATCGGAAAAACTGCTGGGATATTTGCTGCTACTTGGTTGGTGTGTCGTTTAGGCTTCGGCGTTCTTCCAGAGAGATCGTCTTGGTCAACAATGCTTGGAGTTTCAATTTGTGCAGGTGTTGGATTCACAGTGGCTATTTTTGTCGCCAATCTTTCTTTTACAGAACAAAAATTGGTTGAGTCAGCCAAGCTTGGAGTGCTTGCAGCCAGCATATTCGCAGGATTTGCAGGTTATATTTGGCTTCGTTTTTCGCCGTCTTCTTTGAAAGTGAACTCATGACCCCTGGTGCTTTAGTAGGTGCTTCAGAAAGAGGCCAGTTTGACACCAGGGCCATAATCCGTTTTCCCTGTAGTTCGTGACCAAGCCACTCGTCATAGTCGAATCGCCCGCCAAGGCCCGTACGATCGCGGGGTTTTTAGGAGATGATTACGTCGTCGAATCATCAATTGGCCATATTCGTGACCTCCCTCGAAACGCTGCAGATGTTCCGGCCTCCTACAAGGGCCAGTCGTGGGCACGACTGGGTGTGGATGTCGACAACGGGTTTAAGGCCCTGTATGTCGTATCAAATGAGAAAAAGGAACATGTCACCAAACTGAAGCGCCTTATGAAAGATGCCAGTGAGGTTTATCTGGCAACCGACGAGGACCGCGAGGGAGAGTCGATTGCCTGGCATCTTTTTGAAGTGCTGAATCCCAAGGTTCCGGTTAAGCGCATGGTCTTTCATGAGATCACCCGCTCGGCAATTGAGCATGCCATTTCCAACCCAAGAGATATAGACAGACGACTTGTCGACGCCCAAGAAACCAGGAGGATTCTCGATCGGCTTTATGGCTATGAGGTCAGTCCCGTTTTATGGAAAAAGGTCATGCCCAAGCTTTCTGCCGGACGGGTGCAAAGCGTTGCAACTCGAATCGTCGTCGAGCGCGAAAGAGCCCGCATGCGATTTCGCGCAGCTCAATATTGGGGCATAGAGGGTTCTTTTGTGACGGGTCTTGAAACGACTAGCCCAGGTACTCCTATGCTGGCCAACCTGGCGAGTCTCGATCGTGTTCGTCTTGCCACCGGAAAAGACTTCACCGAAGACGGTGTGGTGAGTCGAGACGACGTTGTTGTTCTGGATCAAGCTGGCGCTGAGGCGCTGGCCTCAGAACTTGTTGGGCTCACAATGACGGTGCGCTCAGTCGAGACCAAGCCATACCGCCGTCGTCCCGCTGCTCCTTTCATGACCTCTACTCTTCAACAAGAGGCCGGACGGAAACTGCGCATGTCTTCAGCACAAGCGATGCGAACTGCCCAGAGCCTTTATGAGGGTGGGTTTATAACCTATATGCGTACTGACAGCACCACGTTGTCAGATTCGGCGCTTTCAGCTGCTCGTTCATTGATCTTGGAGCGTTATGGCGACGCATATCTACCTGATTCTCCTCGTCTGTATGCCAAGAAGGTCAAGAATGCCCAAGAGGCCCATGAGGCGATCCGGCCTGCAGGCGATCGTTTTAGAGATCCGCAAGAGGTCACGCGTTTAGTCGGACCTGCTGAGTCTCGTATGTACGAAATGATCTGGCAGCGAACCGTTGCATCTCAGATGAACGACGCAATAGGCGAGACCATGACTGTGCGTTTGGGAACAACGTCACCTTCAGGACGTGATGTTGAGTTTTCAACCAGCGGAACAGTCATCACTTTTCCGGGATACCAACGCGCTTATATAGAAGGAACCGACGAAGACGCGAGCGATGAAGAAACCGAACAACGTTTGCCGGCCTTAGGCGAGGGTGATTTGCTCGATACCCAGTTGATGACACCTGGGGGTCATGAAACCAGTCCGCCCGCCCGCTATACCGAGGCCTCACTGGTGCGTGCGCTTGAAGAACTTGGTGTCGGGCGGCCTTCTACTTATGCAGCGACAATCGGAACCATTCAAGACCGCGGTTACGTTTGGAAGAAGGGCACGGCTCTCATCCCGTCATTTACGGCCTTTGCTGTGGTGACATTGCTCGAACGTCATTTTCCAGATCTAGTCGACTATGCCTTTACAGCCCGCATGGAAGACGACCTTGACGAAATTGCATCTGGAAGGGCCGAGTCGGTGCCATGGCTGACCAGCTTTTATTTTGGTACTGAGAGTCCAAACAGCGATGGCAACAACGGTGATAACAACGTCGGCCTTCGACGCATGGTGACCGAAAACATTGGTGATATTGATGCTCGAGACGTCAGCACCATTCCTCTTGGAGTCGATTCCGAAGGCGTCGAGGTAGTTGCCAGGGTGGGTAAGTACGGTGCATATCTTTTGCGAGGCGAGGACAAAGCCAACATTCCAGATGACACCATCCCTGATGAACTCACAGTCGAACGCGCTCTTGAACTGATTGCCGCTCCAAGTGATGACCGTGTTCTTGGAACAGATCCAACTACAGGTCTTGAAGTATTTGCGCGATCAGGTCGTTTTGGTCCCTATGTTCAGCTTGGTGAATTAGTAGAGGGTTCGAAGGAAAAACCACGCACAGCTTCGCTTTTCAAGACAATGACGATTCCGACCCTCACACTTGATGAAGCCATGCAGCTTTTGAGCCTCCCCAGGGTCGTAGGCATTGACCCGGCCGATGGGGTTGAGATCACTGCTCAGAATGGCCGATTTGGGCCATACATCAAGAAGGGGACCGATAGCCGAAGTCTTGATACCGAAGAGGCCTTGTTCACGATTGATCTCGAGGGGGCATTGAAGATCTTTGCCGAGCCAAAACGTCGTGGGCGTCAAGCTGCTGCTCCGCTACGTGAACTAGGCCCAGATCCGGTTTCCGGCAAGCCCATGGTGGTTAAAGAGGGACGGTTTGGACCCTATGTAACAGATGGCGAGACCAATGCATCACTTCGTAAGGGTGACTCAGTTGAGGAACTTACTGATGAGCGAGCTGCTGAGTTGATGGCTGACCGCCGAGCTCGTGGCCCGGCACCTGCAAAGAAGAAAGCCGCTGCCAAAAAGAGCCCTGCTAAAAAGACCGCCAAAAAATCTGTAGCCAAAAAGGCGGCTGCAAAGAAGGCTACAAAGAAGAAGGCACCTGCCAAAAAGGCGACTGAGACTTAGAACAAGATTGAGAACTGATCGCCCCAACGTCCTTATTCACCTAGGCTGATCACGTGGTCGAGGTAAATCCATCTATGCCCGACCCAGCGCATCGAGCGGGATCAGGCGGACACACGCTTCCCGATCTCGAATTGCCTGATAGGTCGGCTGTCGTTCGTCTCTTTGGCTCTAACGATTTCTTCCGCCTTTGGATAGCCCAGGTAGTTTCCTCGCTGGGAGACTGGATTGGATTTCTCGCAATAGTGGTCGTGGCTGATCGCGTGGGGGGCACTTCATCAGGGGCTGCGATTTCGTTGGTCATGAGCGCTCGAATGGTGCCTGGATTCTTTCTCGCTCCGGTTGCCGGGGTACTTGTTGACAGATGGAACCGTAAGCATCTGATGGTGATATGCGATTTGTCACGCGCTGCCATTTTGTTGGTTGTGCCTTTTATAGACACATTGTGGGGCTTGGTGTTGGCTTCGCTATTTCTTGAAGTAGGCACACTGCTCTGGTCGCCTGCCAAAGAAGCTTCAGTGCCAAACGTTGTGCCTGCGGCTCAGTTGACTACAGCGAACTCACTGTCATTGGTTGCTGCGTATGGAACCATGCCGATCGCAACACTTCTATTTGCAACCCTTTCCAAGTTGGCAGAACGACTTTCTGAGTTTGAGGCACTGGCAACATTAAGAGTCAATCAAGAGACTTTGGCTCTTGTCGTAGATGCAGGAACTTTCATTGTCTCAGCGTTGCTCATATCAACTCTTGTTCTCAATCGCTCTTCTGTAGCGAGTTCTCCAACAACTCAAGACGACGTTGTGTCTGAAGATATTGCATCTGAGGCGGGGCAACGTCTCAAACTCGATCTGCGACAAACTCGAGACGAACTTCGTGAAGGTTGGAAGTTCATGTTGTCCAATCCCGTGGTGCGTTCGGTATCACTGGCAATCGGAACAGGTTTGATTGGCGGGGGAATGCTGCTTCCTCTTGGCAAGGGTTTTTCCAGACAAGTGGTTAATGCCGGTGATGCAGGGTATGGATTGTTGCTGAGTGCGCTGGGTATAGGTATGGCTGTTGGTGTAACAGTTCTTTCTGCAGCACAACGAAGAATCCCCAAAGAATTAGTTTTTTCATTTGCCGTAATGGGTTCTGGGCTTTCATTAATGATTGGTGCTTCTGTATCAAGCTTGACCCCGGCATTGGTACTTGTCGGAACTCTGGGTCTTTGTGCAGGAGCCGTTTACGTACTTGGATTTACAATTTTGCACGAGTCGGTTTCTGATGAGTTTCGCGGGCGTATCTTTTCAAGTCTCTACACTCTCGTCAGAATTTGTCTGCTTGTGGCCTTTACGGCCGGCCCCTTGCTTGCCGATCGACTAGACGCCCTATCACCTCATATCTCAGGCGGATCGATAACTTTAATTGGTATAGAGATCGTTTTTTCTGGCATCCGTCTGAGTCTTTGGTTCGCGGCACTGATTATTTTAACTTCTGGCACGGGGACATTTCTGACCTTAAGGGGTGTAAATCGTGACAAGGGAAGCTCTTTCTTAAGACGAGGGTTGTCGTGATCGAGATGAGAAAGGGCCTTCTGATTGCATTCGAGGGGGGCGAGGCGTGTGGAAAGTCGACCCAGGCCTCGCTCTTGGCCAAGCGTTTGGATGCGGTCTTGACTCGTGAACCAGGAGGCAGCGAAATTGGTGAACACATTCGCCGGCTCTTGCTGGACCCTGCTTCGTTTGCACTTGTTCCGCGTGCCGAGGCGCTGTTGATGGCTGCCGATCGAGCGCAACATTTTGAGGAGGTGATTCTTCCAGCATTAAGGTCCGGAACCCATGTGGTGACCGATCGCTTTATTGGATCATCACTGGCCTATCAAGGATTTGGTCGAGGCTTGGACCTAGAACAGGTGAGAGAGCTCTCAAGGTTTGCTTGTGGAGGTTTCGACGCCGATCTCGTTGTCTTATTAGATGTACCGGCTGACCAGGCGATGAAACGCTTGGGCCATCCGACCGATCGATTAGAGGCCGCGGGCGAGAGTTTTCATCTGCGAGTGCTTGAGGGTTTCAAGGAGCTTGGCGAAACCGAGGGAGATAGCTGGATCGTCGTCGACGGTACTGGATCGCCGGATGAGGTAGAAGCTCATATTTGGTCGGCATTAGAACCTCGTATTACCCAATATCTTTCGGTCTCTTCAGGTGGTGATCAGTCATAGACATGTCAGACCGATCTACAGACCTGCCGGCAATTTTCTCTCAAGTAGTGGCGAGAGATGAGGCCCTGGGGCAATTGAAAGCGGCGCTTTCCAACCCAGTGCATGCCTACCTATTGGTCGGCCCTCCCGGCCGAGGTTCTACGGCTGCGGCAACAGCATTCGCCGGAGCCTTACTTTGTGAAGAGGGTGGGTGTGGACAGTGCAGGTCTTGTCGCTTGGCTCTGGCGGGAGAACACCCTGACATTTCGGTATTCGAACCCGAGGGAGCCTTCTTACTTCGAGCTGATGCAGAAGAAATCATCAGGATTGGTGCCCGAAGTCCCGTTGAAGGAAATAGGAAAGTTTTGCTTCTTACTGAGTTTCACCGAGTTCGTGAAGTCGGTCCGATGCTGTTGAAGACGATAGAAGAACCGCCGGTAAAGACAGTCTTCATAATAGTTGCAGACACAATCGTGCCTGAATTGGTGACCATTGCTTCACGGTGTGTTCGTGTGGTCTTTGACCCGATTCCCCAAGAGA
>CAYGGL010000059.1:0-9667 GCA_964349215.1 uncultured Acidimicrobiaceae bacterium
AGTATCCAGCGCATGTTAACAAGGATGGAGAAAATCAACCGTTTCGTCAAGGACCAATTACGGGTTTAGCCTAAAAATCAGCGAATTTTGTTATAGGAGTCTGGGTTTTCCCAGGTTTCAACCAAGGCATGCAAAGAATTAGTGGTAAGTGTCACAAATTCAGCGTCACGTTTAGGGTCACCAACGTCTAACCAATTGAGTACGCCTTCGACGATAAAGGCAATGAGTGTTTCTGCTCCCCAGTCATGCATTGACTTATCTGGCAAGCGGGGAGCGAGAAGGCTCTTTGCAGCTCCGGTGGCAAGGCGTCTGAAACGCTCAACGTAAATAGAAAATTGCGGCTCTCTTGATGAATGTCTCCACAAAAGGCGGAATCCGTCAGGGTTCTCGCGAGCAACATTTAGAAATGCCCTAGCGGTCATGCCAGTTCGTTCGCCGCGGGCCAATGAGCCCGCAAATTCCTCGGCTAGATGGGTTTCGACATCTTCGATCACCGAGCGGTACAGGTCTTCTTTTGAATCAAAATGGCGATACAAGATGAGTTTGGTTATGCCTGCCGCTGCAGCGATTGATTCCATCGATGTTGCGGCAAACCCACCCTCTGAAAAAGCAGCAGCAGCACCTTTAAGGATGCTCTTACGTCTCTGTTCTCTTGGTAGCTGGCGCGTCGCAACTCGCATGAGACTTGAATCCTATATTTAATTCACAAAAATATCCTTGTAAAGATATACTGGCGAGTATAATGTCAAGGAGAACGTACGTCTCTACAACCGGGGGGAACTATGACTACCGAGCAGCTTGAATACACAGTCGAAGAGATTCTGGCCGATCATAAATTTGCTGAGCCGTTGATCATTGGGGGGGTTCGTTGTCATGGTGGTTTTAGTGACGACGGCACCTATCTCTCTCCTCGCACCGCTGGGAGGGCTCCCGCCTTGTTGGCTTGGCAGGCAAATCATCGTGAAGTTTTTGGATCCGATATTTTAAAGGCTCCACTCGAGACGTGGCCGGGCAACTACCCAAACCTTGAACAAGCTCGCTTGTTGTTGCGTAACGGGATCCCCGGGCCCATCATCAGTGCCCTCACCCGTATAGGAACCGTCGAAGGCTTTGGCGCAATGATTCGCTTCCTTGCCCCCTCGGACATGCAGCCTTTCTTTGATGAGGACATCACTGGCACCGCCACTCAACATCTTGGTTTAGGCCTTGTTGAGGCTCACGCTCGTGATGAGGCAGGTTATTTAGATATCGCCGGCCACCAGCAGATGTGGTACGCCGTTCGTGACATTGCCTTCGAAAACCCGGTTACTGAAGACGAGACGCAAAATATGTTGCAGCGCCTCGGCATAGCTGCAGCCGGTGGAGGCGACCCAGCAGCGGCTCGCGAGCGGTTTATGTCAAGGCGAAGCTACCCAGATATCGACATGGGTTTGGAGATGTTGATATCGACCATGTTGCGGGTGCTCTTTGTTGAGATCAAGGCACATCACGTCTTTGCCTGGTCAGAGGATTTGTTGTCAGATAACGATCTTGTCGCCGGTGAAGGCGAAGCTGCCCGCTTGGTTTCATACATTCGCCAAGACGAGGCTCCACACGTTGAGTATCTGCGTACGAGCTTGACTGAGATGCGCGACAGAACCTTTATCGGAACCTCCGGACGCAAGTATCCAGGTGCTGAGATCATTGGTTCGATGTGGGACACCTCAATGAAAGAATCGCTGGGCATGATGGAAGACATGAACCGTGCAGCGATCTTGAGCGAGGTAGAGCTCGCTCTGGAAGGTCATCCTCGTGGGCGTGACCTGCTTGAAGAGTTCCACTCGCTTGGCGATGTTCGTCCCAGTTCCGATGGAGTCTTCCTAGATGTTCGACCGGAGTTGGTTACCGGTTATTAGACCTCGACTTATTAACTCACCGACGCCCTGACTTGCTTGTCGTCTGTAGAGCAAGTCAGGGTTGTCTGTGGATGTAACTGAAACTCTCGATGCTCCTTGTGATCCAAAAGGGCTTTTCCGATGGATCGACGATCTCAATCTGTATCCTTCATGGCTCGATATCGTGGCGCGTTCATCTTCTGTACCTGAGGCCTATGGCGAACCAGGCCCAGCGTGGGTTATCGACCTAAGGGGGCGACTCGGCCCGCTTGCTCGTTCAAAGCGACTCCGCATGGTGAGAACTCGTTGTGAATCGCCTTCGTATGTCCGTTACGAGCGAGCAGAACTCGACAATCGAGAACACCCTCCTTGGGTGCTGGAGGGAACCGTCGATGCCATCGACGGAGGAAGCCGATTAACCATGCATCTCCACTACGGCGGCGGTCTCTTGGGTCCTGTGGTAGAGCGGCTCTTAAGAGAAGAAATTAAACGATCGAGGGTGCGCCTGCTGGCTTTAATCGCAAGTGATTAAGCGTTCTTGGAGGCGGAGGACTTCGTGACCTTGAGATTTACGGCGAGTTCAAAGTCGTCGATCGTCAATATGTGCTCAGGTGTGGAACTATCGTCAAGGTCGGTTAGCTCGACTGCAAGAATCTCATTTGCTATCCAGTCGCGATGATTCCTGACGGCCGCCATGACGTGATCGTCGCCTCCGAGCTGAACAGTAATGCGATCGGAAATTTCCAAACCTTGCTCTTTGCGCAGATCATTAAGCGCCCTGACCAGTTCGCGAGACATACCTTCGATACGCAGATCGTCGTTGAGTTCAAGATCTAGTGCCACTGCCCATGAGTTTTCTTGAGAGAGAGCAAAGTCCCCATGACGCTCGGCACGTACCTCGACTTCTTCTGCACTGAGACGTTCGGAGCCCACTTGGATGAAGCCTTGAGTTTCAAGATCACGCTGTAGGGCAGATCCATCCATCGTGGCGAGTGCGGCCTTTACCTCATTTGCACCAGCTCCAAGGCGTGGGCCCAGAAGACGGAAATTGGGAACGACACTCCAATGGACAAGACCATTTAGGGTGTCGATGTCTTCGAGAGCCTTTACGTTCAATTCTTCGGAGATCTCGGCCCGAACTTCAGGTCCTAGCTCTACCCCTGGATGCAATAGCAGAGCCCGACTTAGGGGTTGTCGAACCTTGGTCTTTGCGTCCGTACGTGCAGATCGTCCAAGTGCCACAAGCCGACGAGCAGCCTCCATCTCTTGAGCAAGAGATGTATCGAGGTTATCACTTGGTTCTGGCCAATCGGTGGCATGAACAGAAAGCCCCCCGGTGAGTGAGGTCCAGATTTCATCTGCCAGCAAAGGACAAAATGGAGCCATCAGTTCTGCGGTTACAACAAGACAGCGATAGAGAGTCGCGTGCGCGGAGTCATCGGTTGATTGCCAAAAACGTTGTCTTGACCGACGCACATACCAATTTGAAAGGTCGTCAACAAAGCGCGCTATGCGAGTAGTTGCGCCCAGGGCATCAAAGCCCTCGAGAGCCTCAGTGACATGAATGACCGTATCGTCGAGCTCACCGAGCACCCAGCGATCGAGCACGTGAGTAGGCGAAGGCGAAGATGCATGGTCGCCGGGAGGCTCCCAACCATCAAGGGTCGCGTACGTAGTGAAGAATGAATAGACATTCCAAAGGGTCAAGAGCGTCTGGCGAGTTGACTCGCGAATGCCTTCTTCGAAGACGCGTCGTGGAGTCCAAGGCTGTCCTGCCGAAAAGAAGTACCAGCGCAGTGCATCAGCGCCATGGGTATCGAAAATTTGCCAAGGGTCAATCACATTGCCCTTTGACTTTGACATCTTTTGGCCTTCGCTATCGACGATCAGGCTGAGACACACGACGTTCTTATAGGGGCTTGTTCCAAAGACTTCAGCGTTAACTGCCAAGAGCGTGTAGAACCACCCACGCGTTTGGTCTATTGCCTCACAAATGAAATCTGCAGGAAACGACTTTTGGAATAGGTCTTGATTTTCAAATGGATAGTGATGCTGTGCCGATGGCATTGAGCCTGAGTCGAACCAAGCATCAAGTACTGGGGCCAGCCTGCTAGCCAATTGCGAACAGCTGTCATGAGGACAAGAAAATGTGACGTCGTCTATATGGGGACGATGTAGATCTAGCTCCGATAAATCTTTGCCGCTCAAGCCAGAAAGTTCTTCAACCGAGCCAATGCATGTGTCGTGGCCGGACGAGCAACGCCAAATCGGAAGCGGAGTTCCCCAATAGCGATCACGTGACAGGGCCCAGTCGACGTTACCTTCGAGCCATTTCCCAAACCGACCGGCCTTGATGTGTTCAGGGTGCCAATTGACAGCGTTGTTTGCTGTTTGCAATTGGTCTCGGTATTCGCCTGTACGTGCGAACCACGAGGTCTTGGCCCAGTAGATAAGTGGAGTATTGCAGCGCCAGCAGTGTGGGTAGCTGTGCACGTAGGGCTCTGAGCGCACGAGAAGCCCTCGCTCGTCGAGATCAGAGATGATTGCGGGGTCACAAGCCTTGACGTCTTTGCCTGAGAATTGTCCAACGCCTGGAAGAAATGCACCGTCTGGCCCAACTGGGTTTAGTACCGGGAGATTTTCGACTCGACCTATCGAGGCATCTTCTTCACCAAAGGCGGGCGCAAGATGAACGATTCCAGAACCATCTTCTGTGCTGACGTACTCGGCAGCGACAACGCGTTGGGCTGAGTCATCGATCTCAACCAGATCAAAGGGGCGCTTGTATCGCCAACCAACGAGTTCAGAGCCTTTGCCTCTCCAAATTTCTCTATATGGCGACTCTTCATCGAAGAGTCGCTCGGCGGCTGCTTCGGCCATGATGAGGTCTCGTCCTGAGCCGGTGTTGATCTGAACATAGGTGATTTCTGGTCCAACGGCAGCTGCAACATTTGAGATCAAGGTCCATGGAGTTGTGGTCCACACCATCAAATCTGCATCACGGTCTTGCAAAGGAAAACGCACATATGCAGAAGGATCAGTTACGTCTTGATAAACACCAGGCTGGCCCATCTCATGGCTTGATAGAGCCGTTCCACAACGTGGGCAATAAGGAGAAACTCTGTGGCCTTCGTAGAGCAAACCCTTATCCCATAACTGTTTTACGAGCCACCATACTGATTCGATGTAGCTGTTGTTAAGAGTCCAATAGGCATCTTCAGTGTCGATCCAAGTGCCTGATCGTTCGGTTAGTGATGTCCAGTCGCCTACGTATCGCTGTACGGATTCTCTACAGCGTTGGTTGAATTCGGCTACCCCATAGCTCTCGATCTGATTCTTAGAGGTCAGCCCGAGTTCTTTCTCGACCTCGAGTTCGACTGGAAGTCCGTGGCAGTCCCATCCTCCCTTTCGAGGTACGTAGTGCCCACGCATTGTTTGAAATCGTGGATAGAGATCCTTAAAAACTCTCGCCCAGACATGGTGAAGCCCGGGGCGACCATTTGCAGTAGGGGGACCTTCATAAAAAACCCATTGTTTGGCACCGGCACGCTTTTTGCGTATCTGTGCAACAAGATCATCGTCTCGCCAACGGGCAAGGACTTTTTCTTCGAGATTTGGAAGGTCGAAGGGACCAACGGGACCGAGCGACATGTTCCTTAGCGTAGGCGGGAGTGGGGCATTAGTGCGCGATCGGACAATGGTGAGTTATCTGGCTCTGGGCATGGTACCCTCAAGCACCGTTTTTCTTAAACAGGGGGAGTGCTGAGACCATGGTCCGAGCATCCAAGGCCACTAAGGCAAAAAAAATAGTCAAAAAGCCAAACAAGGCTACTCAGGCGAGAAAACTCGCTCCTAAGAAGCCTGTTGCAAAAGCAAAGCCGATGACCAAATCTGCAGCAAAGAAAGCACCGCTCAAGAAGACTCCGACAAAGAAGGTGGCTGCAACAAAGAAAGCAGCTGTGAAAAAAATCACCCCCACCAAGGCGACACCAACCAAGAGGGCAATAGTGAGAAAAGTTCCACCAGCAACAAAAGCAGCCACTAAAAAAGCTGTTCCCGCCACCAAGGCCGTCCCCACCAAGGTCGTCCCCACCAAAAAGGCCGTTCCTGCTAAAAAGGCCACTTCGGACCAAGCGACTCCCACTCCTCCAGTCGCCACTCGACCACTTCCAGCTAAACCGGCACCCGAACCAGTCAAGACCGTATTGCCTGCCAAAGTTCCGCCAATGCCGCCATCGGCTTCGTATGACAAGTTTGTTGAAGAACAACGCAAGGTTCTTTTGGAAGAACGCGAGCATTACCTTCGTCAGGCCGAATTGTTACGCGCAGAGGCAGAACTTTTGGCTGCAGATCGTGAACCTGGCGACGTGCAATTCGATGAGGAGTCGGGTGAGGGCGACTCGATGAATGTGGAGCGTGAGCGCGACCTAGTGCTTTCTGCTCAGGCAATGAGTTCGGTCGATGAGATAGACCAGGCTTTAGAGAAAATGAAGATAGGCACTTACGGCGTCTGCGAACGTTGTCACGAGGCCATTCCCAAGGAGCGCATGCGCGCTCTTCCATACGCCGCCTTATGCGTGCGTTGCAAGAGCGGGGGTATCGGGCGATCGCGTGCCTAGGGGCGCCAAGGCTCAGATTGTCTCGGTGGCGGTTGTAGTAGCAGCTGTAGATCAACTCACAAAACGTTGGGCGCTTGAGGTGCTTGATGATCAAACGATCGATTTGGTCTGGACACTACGTCTGAGGCTGTTGTTCAACAAAGGCTCAGCTTTCGGATTCGGTTCACGCTTTACTCCTCTGATCACACTTTTAGCTATCGCAACAGTCATCTTTTTCTTTCGAAAAGGGGCAAGGCTTGAGCAAAAATGGCCAAGGGTGGCAATCGCTCTCATCGTCGGTGGAGCATTGGGAAATCTCATTGATCGTCTATTTCGCCCTGGTGGTGGTTTCATGGGCGGAGCCGTCGTTGACTTTTTCGATCTGCAATGGTGGCCGGTATTCAACGTGGCAGACATCGCTATTTCTATAGGCGCCGTCTTGTTGGTTTTGGTGTCAGCCACAGAAGCTAAAGAGATCGATAAAACATGAGTGATCTTCCCAATCAGTGGTCTGAACGTATTCCTGAAGCCTTAAATGGTGAACGTATCGATCGAGTAGTTTCGATGCTGACGGATCTGTCGCGATCAGAAGTCGCCGATCTTGTTGCGAACGGCGCCGTCTCTTTGGCTGATCGCATTGTCACTGCGCGGTCGACTCGTGTTGGAACGGGAGACGAGCTTCGTGTTGACCTATCACAGCGTTTGATAACTGAGGCGGTTCTCCATGGAGAGGCCGACGTCGAGGTTCCAACTGTTTATGTTGATGACCATGTCATCGTGGTTAATAAGCCTCAGCATTTAGTAGTCCATCCTGGGGCGGGCAATAACCACGGAACCATGATCCAGGGGTTGTTGTCGGCTTACCCCGAGCTTCACGACGTTGGGGACCCATTGCGTCCCGGTGTCGTACATCGCCTCGATAGGGGAACTTCGGGGTTGATGGTAGTGGCTCGTACTCAGGCCAGCTACGACTCTCTGGTTGCTCAGATGGCATCGCGCAGCGTGGACAGACGTTACCTGGCGTTGATTTGGGGTCACCTCGATCCACCCAGGGGCATGATTGATGCACCCATTGGGCGTTCTAGACGAGACCCAACACGAATGACGGTTTCGGCTCAGGGCAAAGAAGCACGAACCACGTATGAGACCAGACAGGTGTTCAACACACCAGTTCAGGTCACCCTGGTGTCATGCAAACTTGATACTGGCCGAACGCATCAGATTCGAGTTCATATGTCATCGATCTCGCGCCCAGTCGTTGGTGATCACCGTTATGGGGGTGATCGAAAAGCATTCAGCTGTCCGCGGCTTTTCCTTCATGCAGCTGAATTGTCGTTTAACCATCCCGAAACAGACGAAAGGGTAACTTTCACTTCGGGACTCCCTGATGATCTTCAGGAAGTTCTTGCAAGGCTGAGCTAGCTACTTGCCATCCAACTAATTTGTCGGTTCTTGACTGCCCCTAGCGGCAGCCACACAGTCTGCGAGAGTGTATGAGTCAAGAAATTTGCGCATGTGTTCGCCTACGTCATCCCAAATACCCAACAAGACGCATTGGCCCTCGTGCTCGCAAGCCCCATTCTCATGAGGGCGACCAAAATCACCAGCAACGATGGGTCCGTCAACGGCACTTACAATTTCTCCGAGTGTGATGTCCGAAGGTTTTCTGGCAAGAACGTATCCACCGCCGACTCCGCGTTTAGAACGCACGAGCCCAGCGCCCTTGAGCGCAAGCAAGATTTGTTCTAGATATGGCTGGGGCAAGCCAGTTCGTTCTGCTATATCACGTACCGATGTTGGCACTCCCATAGTTTCGGGTTCGTCTGTGTGCAGGGTCAAAGACAACAACGCCCTTGCCGCATAGTCACCTCGAGTCGAAACCTTCACATCAACATGCTAGGACGAGAGCGCCATCTTGGGGCAGTATGCGTACATTATGAGAATGCACAAGACACAATGGATATATAGCCAGCGATGCCGATAGGACGAGTGTGAACGATATCGGTCCGGTTCTTCCCGACTATCAAGGGGCTTGCCTGAGCAACGTCGTGCCGGCCCTCTTGAACAGAGGTCGTTCGACCCTTCCGTCTTGGATGCCCGAGCTGGTTGCAGATGCTCCACAGGTGGTTTTGTTGGCTCTTGATGGGTTGGGCTCACGCCAGCTTGCTGTTCGTCATTCACTGGCTCCAACACTTGCTTCGATGCAAGGCGAAGAAATCGTCACGGTTGCCCCTTCCACCACGGCAACAGCATTGACCTCTTTAGTGCTTGGATGTCCCCCCGGTGAACACGGAGTCATTGGTTACCGTATTGAGGTTGGAGGCGATGTTCTCAATATTTTGCGTTGGCAGGTAGCCGGAGAAGATGTCCGTAGCTCAATTCTTCCGGTAAGCATTCAAGGAAAACCTGCATTTAGTGGGAGCCGACCCCCTGTGGTGACAAAAGCTGAATTCTTGGGCACTGGCTTTACAGACGCCCATCTTTCAGATATTCGCTTTCATGGCTGGCGTCAGAGTTCAACACTTGTGACCACCGTTCGCCGGTTGCTGAGATCAGGCGAGCCTTTCATTTATGCCTATTACGAGGGCCTGGACAAGGTGGCCCATGAATATGGCCTTGGTGAGTACTTCGATGCCGAATTGATGGACGTAGATCGTTTGGTTGGCGACTTGGCCTCGGTTTTACCCCCAGGGGCGGTTCTGGTAGTTACTGCCGACCATGGACAAGTCGATGTTGGCGATTCTCTCGTAGCTATCGACGAAGACGTTATGTCGCATGTGTCGCTACTTTCTGGAGAGGGCCGGTTTCGTTGGCTTCATGCCAAACCTGGAGCCGCTGAAGACCTTGTTGAGGCAGCGAGACGAGCCCATGGGCACCAGGCATGGGTGGTGAGCCGAGCTGAGAGCATTTCCAATGGATGGTTCGGGCCCAAGGTGAGTGAGGTGGCAGCCAGCCGCCTTGGCGACGTTGCACTTGCCGCATGTGAACCATTGGCATTTATCGATCCGGCTGACTCGGGACCATACAAGTTGGTGAGCCGTCATGGTTCACTTACCGCAGATGAAATGATGGTTCCGCTATTGGCTATAGGCTCTGACTAGCCTATAAGCGCTCGAAGCTTGAGCGGGCTTACAGAACTGGCAGGATAGGTAAATGGAGCCGACCGAGCACACAGAAACCGATCACACAGAAACC
>CAYGGL010000059.1:9767-12897 GCA_964349215.1 uncultured Acidimicrobiaceae bacterium
CACACAGAAACCGATCACACAGAAACCAATCAGACTGAAGCCGATCAATCAGCTGGTGTGATTCCCGAAAGGGGCGAGTTAGTAGGCCCGGCCGACGGTGGCCCGAGAACTCAGACGCCGATGGCCCCTACCGAGACAGTGGAACAGCCTGCAAAGGTGATGAGAATTGGCGCAATGATCAAACAGTTGCTTGACGAAGTCCACCATGCGCCGCTCGACACGCAGGGCCGTGAACGTTTAGCCGAGATCTATGAAGTTTCAATCAAAGAGTTGGCCGAGGGTTTGTCACCTGATCTACAAGAAGAGTTAGCTCGTTTGGCCCTACCGTTTGGTGAGGAAACCCCAAGTGAAGCTGAACTCAGGGTGGCAAAAGCACAACTGGTGGGCTGGCTGGAGGGCCTGTTTCATGGCATCCAGGCAACCTTGTTTGCTCAACAGATGGTTGCCCGCCAACAACTCGAAGAGATGCAACAACGTGGACTCACACCAGGTGCCCGCCCTCAAGAACCAGGGGACGGTCACCGTCCTGGCACCTACCTGTAGTCGTGGGTTCTTCTTTCACTCACCTTCATTTACACACCGAGTTTTCGATGCTCGATGGAGCAGCCCGAGTGGGCGAAGTGGTCGCCGCCGCCGTAAGCGATGGTCAGCCTGCGATTGGAATCACTGACCACGGAAATATGTATGGGGTGCTCGACTTTTATGCCGAGTGTCGAAAACAAGGCATCACTCCCGTAATCGGCACAGAGGCATATATGGCGGGCGAGTCTCGTCATGAACGGCCACGGCGAAGGGGACGTGTTGATGACACAGGCGGAGATGTAGACGGCGGAGAGAAGCTCTATTACCACCTCACCTTATTGGCAGAGACCACCCTTGGGTACCGCAACCTCATGAAGCTTTCAAGCAGGGCTTATCTAGAGGGCTATTACTATAAACCACGTCTCGATTGGGAACTTCTCCAAGAGCACCACGAAGGCATCATTGCCACAACAGGCTGTCTGGGTGGCGTTGTGTTGCAGGCGCTCTTGCGAGGGGACATAGAAGGGGCCACAGCCAGAGCTGCACGTTTACAAGACATCTTTGGTAAAGACTCACTATTCGTCGAACTACAAGATCACGGTCTTAAAGAGCAACGAACAACCAACCCCCAGCTTCTTGAGATTGCAAAGCGAATAGGTGCACCGCTGCTGGCAACCAATGACAGTCACTACACACACCAAGAAGATCACATCTCACACGATGCCCTTCTTTGTGTCCAGACCGGCTCCACGATTGACGACCCCAATCGGTTCAAGTTTGAGGGTGACGAGCATTATCTCAAGTCGGCCGCCGAGATGCGGATGCTGTTTTCGGAAGTCCCTGATGCTTGTGACAACACGCTATGGATTGCAGAGCGCGCGCAGGTAGAAATTGAACTGGGCGCACCGAAGCTGCCGTCATTTCCACTTCCAGAGGGTTTCGAATCTGACGGTGACTACCTTCGAAGCATCACATACGAAGGGGCATATAAGCGTTGGGGCCAAACGCTTGCACCAGAAGTAATCGAGCGCATTGACTACGAGCTTGGGGTCATTGGAGAAATGGGATTTTCATCCTATTTCCTAATCGTTTGGGACCTAATCGACTATGCCCATGGGCGTGGTATCAGGGTTGGTCCAGGTAGGGGGAGTGCTGCAGGCTGTGTTGTTGCCTATTGCCTTCGAATCACAGATCTTGACCCAATTCGTTACGACTTGTTGTTCGAGCGTTTCTTGAACCCCGGCCGTATCCAGATGCCTGACATCGATATGGACTTCGACGACCGTTATCGAGATGAGATGATCCGCTACGCATCTGATCGCTATGGGCGTGATCACGTGGCGCAGATCGTTACCTTTTCGACGATCAAAGCACGAGCCGCCGTAAGGGACGCCGCTCGGGTTCTTGGTTATCCCTACATAGTCGGTGACAAAGTTGCCAAGGCAATGCCCCCTTTGATTATGGGCAGAGACACACCGCTACGAGCTTGTCTTGATCTGATTCCGGGCAATGAAGATGGCTACAAGATGGCAAGTGATCTACGCAACATGTATGCCACAGACCCAGATGCACGCAAGGTGATTGATGTAGCGAAGGGTCTGGAGGGTCTGCGTCGCCAAGACGGTATCCACGCGGCCGCTGTAGTTATTACAGATCTTCCGCTAACCGATTATTTGCCAATCCAGCGTAAGCCTGAGGCCGGACAAGACCCTGACGACGCGCCGATTGTTACTCAATACGAGATGCATGGCGTTGAAGATCTTGGGCTTTTAAAGATGGATTTTCTTGGCCTGAGAAATCTGTCGGTGATCGAAACCGCACTCGATCTGATCGAAGCTCATACAGGCGGACGTCCAGACATCGACAACGTTGCACTTGATGACGATCAGACCTTGGCGATGTTGCGCAAGGGTGACTCAATTGGGGTTTTCCAACTTGAGGGTGGCCCAATGCGTTCTTTGATGCGATCGCTTGCGCCTACGAGTTTCGATGACATCGCAGCCCTGGTGGCTCTGTACAGGCCAGGACCCATGGCCGCGAATATGCATAACGACTATGCAGATCGCAAGAACAACCGCAAGCCAATTGAATATATTCACCCAGACCTGAAGGAAATTCTCGACGAGACCTATGGCTTGATGATCTATCAAGAATCGGTCATGCGCGTTGCACAAAAATTTGCCGGCTATTCGCTAGCTGAAGCAGATAACTTACGAAAGGCTTGCGGAAAGAAGATTCGCGAAATGATCGCGAAAGAGCGTGAATCTTTCGTCGAAGGATGTGTCACCACTGGCTATGGCGCACAGATTGGTACACAACTTTTCGACATCATCGAACCGTTTGCCGACTACGCCTTTAACAAGAGCCACTCTTATGGCTATGGACTGATTGCTTATCAAACCGCTTGGTTGAAGGCGAACTATCCCGTTGAGTACATGGCAGCGCTCCTTACTTCCGTTAAAGACAATCAAGATCGTTCAGCTGTCTATCTCAACGAATGTCGCCAGTTGGGTATTGAAGTTCTGGTACCAAATGTGAATATCTCGGGCTCGGATTTCACCGCTCGATACGACGAATCGGGAAAGGGCTGTATTCCATTCGGACTTTC
>CAYGGL010000060.1:0-12771 GCA_964349215.1 uncultured Acidimicrobiaceae bacterium
TGTTTGTGGTGTGGGGTGCGGTGGTCCTATGACTCGAGGAGGAGAGTTGGTATCGCCATTGAACATTCCCGCTTGGCGAGATTTCCCACTTATGGCTCGTGTTGCTGATATGACGGGGCTGCCCACATTTGTTGACAACGATGCCAAGGCCCTTGCCCTGGGAGAAGGTTGGCTAGGTGCTGCACGCGGTGTCGATAATTTCATCGCAATGGTGGTTTCGACTGGAGTGGGCGGCGGCATTGTTTTGGATGGAAAACTCCTAGACGGAAATGCCGGCAATGCCGGTCATATCGGTCACGTCACCGTCTGCCCCAACGGCCGCCTGTGTGCATGTGGATCCAAAGGCTGTCTCGAGGCCGAAGCATCTGGTCTCGCCATTGAGACAGCGACCGGGCAGTCCCCCAAGTTGGCCGATCTTGAAACAATTTCTCGTACCGGTCGTTTGGTCGGTCAAGCGGTTGCATCAGTGGCAAACCTGTTGGATCTGCGCCTCTCCGTAGTGGCGGGATCGGTAGCTCTTGGTTTCGGTCAGCCCTTCTTTGATGGCGCACAAAGAGAAATAGACGAGCGTTCAAGGCTGCCTTTTTCAAGCGGGACTCGGATCGTTCCAGCAGGTCTTGGTGACAGCGCATCATTGGTTGGGGCAGCAGCGCTGGGTTGGAGAGGCATTAGGATGGTGCAGTGAAGGCAATAGCGGTTTCGTCAATGACTGGAGTTATTCGTCATCCATCATTGTGGTTAACCGCAATTCGCCAAGCTCGACTCTTGGCAAACCCCCGATGGTGGCGAGAGTGGCCATTCTTTCCAGGGCCACCTGACGCTTACATGCATTTTCGAATGATCACCGCCTATGGAGACTCTGACGCGGTTCCTGACGCAGACGATGTCGTTACCTATTTGCGATGGTGTCGAAACTACCGGCTGATTTCCGGCTAGCGTTTGGAACATGAGTAGAGCCCTTGTGCTCAATGCCAGTTACGAACCACTTGGGGTCATTACAGACCGCAGGGCGGTAGTGCTGGTGCTGGGAAACAAAGCCGAGGTCGTCCATGACTCAGGAACCGAGATGCATGCAGCGAGTTTTAGTGTCACTGTGCCCTCGGTAATACGCTTGCGCCGCTATGTGCATCTTCCTTATCGCCGAATCGCGGGGTTTTCGCGTCGCGGAGTAATGGCTCGCGATGGGTTTCGTTGTCAGTACTGCAATAAAACAGCTGAGAGTATCGACCACGTAGTCCCTCGCAGTCGAGGTGGCACTCATACGTGGGACAACGTTGTGGCCGCTTGTCATGCTTGCAATCGAGCCAAGAAAGACCGGTTGTTGTCAGAGACTTCGATGCGCCTAAGGAAACGCCCACGAGTTCCACATGAATTGAGTTGGATTCGTGTTGCCGCAGACCCCGTTCCTTCGCAGTGGGAGACATACTTATCGCCCGCTTTGTCAGCGTGAACGCAGCTTCCCCACGGTTAAAGACCTTGCCTGAAGTTCAGTTGGCGGCGATGGAAGTGTTGCGTGTCAATCTTGAAATGAAGCAGCCCTTTCGAACGGCTCATGGTGTTGAGTATTCGAGGACCGCACTGTTGGTTCGGGCGTTTGGACACGACGGAGAGGAAGGGTGGGGCGAGTGTTCTGCATTGTCTGTCCCCACCTACACCGGTGAATGGGTTAATGGTGCCGAAGTCGTATTGCGCGATTTCCTGATTCCAGCGGCTCTTGAGGAAAGACCCTCGGCAGTCGTTGGACACCCAATGGCGAGCACTGCAGTTGAGATGGCACTTATTCAGTTGGGCCTTGCAAAGGCCCAACTGACATTGGCCCAATGGTTGGGTGCGGTGCGCGATGAGGTCCCGTGTGGGGTTTCTGTGGGAATGTCCCCATCGATTGATGAACTCATATCTGAGGTCGGAGATTTCGTTATCGCCGGCTACCACCGAGTGAAGCTAAAGATCTGTCCTGGTTATGACCTCGAACCAGTTCGCGCAATCAGATCGACATGGCCAAATCTTGCACTTGGAGTAGATGCAAACGGTTCATATCACCTTGACGATCTGGACGGCCCACTGGCTGATCTTGATGAATTAGGTTTGGTTGAAATCGAACAGCCTTTTGCTGCCGACAACTTATTGGCCTCGGCAAAGGCGGTAGATCGTTTTAATACGCCAATCTGTTTGGACGAGTCCATCGGTTCGAAAGACGATCTGTCAACAACCATCCAATTGGGCGCATGCGATCACGTGAATTTAAAGCCGGCCCGTGTTGGTGGCATTGGTGAGGCTATGGCGATTTATGAACTCGCAGTCGAAAATGACATGCCGATTTGGATCGGAGGAATGCTGGAGACGGGGGTGGGCAAGGAGGTTGCCGTTGCCTTTGCTGCATTGCCCGGCATCACCATGCCTGGTGATCTTCCGGCAAGCTCAAGATGGTTTCTGAATGACATCACTGATCCCTGGGAAGTTGATTCCAACGGGATGATGTCGGTGCGCCAGGCCGGGCCAATTCATTGTGCTTAAAAGCTCCTGGAAGATTGAATACCTGAAGGGATCTGGCGAGGAACTGCACGCAAGAGAGCTGCCAGAACCGGTTGGCAGGTTGGTGTCAATACTCGAAGTGAATCGTCCTGCTCTCGTGCTTGGTAGCACTCAGCCGGAAACCGATGTCGACAAGGACCTACTTGAGCGCAAGGGGATCGATTTGGTTCGCAGGCGCAGTGGCGGGGGTGCAGTTTTATTAGTGCCGGGAGAATCGGTTTGGATTGATGTTGTAGTTCCAAGAGGCGATCGGTTATGGAGCGACGATGTCAACCAGGCGTTTCATTGGTTGGGAAAAGTCTGGGTTGACGCATTGGAAAGACTTGGACACGGCGGGGTCGCACATCTTGGTCCTCTTGTCTGTTCTCAGTGGTCTCGCCATATTTGTTTTGCAGGCGTGGGTGGCGGCGAGGTTCGTATCGACAATCGAAAAGTGGTTGGAATTTCTCAACGCCGCCAAAGAGAAGGGTCACGTTTCCAATGCTTAGTTCTAAAGGTCTGGAGCCCCGAGGTCATCTTAGAGCTGATGGCTATGAGCGATGAAGAACAAAACAAGGCAAGAACAGATATAGAAAAAATTGCTCTAGGTATAAAAGCTTCTTCGAAAAATATTGAAGAGGCTTTTATTGACTCTCTTCCTTGATTGGCTCACTTGCAGGTAATGGATTGCGCCAGCGCGTAAAGAGCAGTACGAGACACACCAAGATCGTGGCGATCGCTGTCCATTGACTTCCGCTGAGACCCGATCCATGTGTGAGATCGACTCTGAAGAAACCTTCTATAAGACGTGCCGTTCCGTATCCGGCTCCAAATACCAAGGTTAAATATCCGACTCGCCGGGGCCGTTCGATGAATTTTTTACGCATCATGATCAAAATCACAAAGAGAATTGCAGTTGCGACTAAATCGTATAGAGCAGTGTGATGAACCCCTGAACCTATGGCTGCCAAACAAGGTGATGCGGTTTTAGCCTCAGGGCATGCGTAGCCAAGAAAAAAATCGGTCGGCTTACCCAGATGGTCAGCGATGACCAAGTCGCCAATGCGACCTACTGATATGCCAATCGCCAGCCCTGACACAATAGCGTCACTCAGTTTGAAGAACGACAAGCCTTCACGTCGGACTTTTGGAAGGCAGACGACCACAGCGCCAAAGATGCCACCCAATAGAGATAGACCTCCTTCCCACACTCTCAGCATCGCGAGCGGGTCGTCGGCATAAAGGTCGAGATGCCCAATCAAAAAAGCGATTCGGGCACCGATGACTGCACCCACTATCGCCCGAACCATTAGTGCATAAAGCCAATCAAGGGTTATGCCTATGCGTTCTGCTGCAGGCCTGATCACCTGGACCCCAACGTAGATACCTACTGCGGTCATGATCCCGTGCGGCGAGATGGCAAGCGGCCCAATGCCTATCAAGACCAAAGGGTCGTAGCTAATCAATGCAAGCAATCGTTGACTCCTGGCCAGTAATCCACGCAGCCACGCGGACATTTCGGATGTTGCTCAGTCGGCAATCATCCAATCGGCCTTTTAAGCCCATAGCTGAAAGTAATTGCCCAGCAAAGTGGTTTGGGGAGGAGGAATGGGGAGAGAAATGGGGAGAAAGTGGTTGTAAATGGAGGCAAATGGGTTTAAAGTGGTGCGAAGTGGGGATTTGGCCCGCATGTCATTAGCCATTTGTCGAGAGTGAGAGACAAATACACAGTGGAACCGACGTTCGTAGGGGAGTACGACCACTCCTTGGACCAGAAGGGCCGGGTGGTTCTTCCGGCCAAGTTCCGCGACCGCGTGCAAGGGGGCTGTTACCTGACGAAGGTTCTCGATGGTTGCTTGGCCATATATACGCCAGAAGAGTTCAAGACGCGGTCTGAAGAAATGATGGAAAAGGCTCGCAGAGGTCAGAAAGAACGAAACATGGTGAGGACCTTTTTTGCCAGCACCGCTGAGGTGGTTCCCGACCGCCAAGGTCGCATCGCCATCCCAGCGCCTCTTCGAGAGTTTGCTCAACTTGAACGTGAACTCAAGATCATCGGAGCTATGAACCGCATCGAGATATGGAATAAAGACGACTGGATAGATATCAACATTCAGGCAGAAGAGGCCATGCGTTCACCAGAACCTGTTCTCGATGATCTGGGTATCTGATATGACGCGCACAGTAAAAGCCCTCCGACCGACAAGGCGAACAGCATCTTCCGCCCGCTTACGTCTTGGTCATGCGGGGAGACATCCCGCAGGTCGTGTTGATCGGGGGGCTTTTGGTGTGCGTAATCATCTGATCGAGGAGCAGACCATGAACTCTACTGATAGCGATATGGAGCAACCTTTTGCTCATCGGCCCGTCATGCAAGACGAGGTGGTGGATCTGTTCTCGGCTGTTCCCCCGGGCATAGTCGTTGATGCCACGGTTGGAGGCGCTGGACATTCCCATGCACTCTTAAGCGCTCATTCCCATATCCGAATCGTTGGTCTTGATCAAGATCCAACGGCTGTTAAGGCCGCCCGGTCCAGGTTGTCGGTATTTGGTGACAGGGCTGTAGTGGTCCACTCTCGCTTCGATTATCTCAAGCCAGTCGTCTCATCACTTGCGGTCGAAGAAGGCCGCATTGAAGAGGGCAGCATTGAAGAGATAAGTGGCGTGCTCTTTGACCTTGGGGTGAGTTCGCATCAGTTCGATCAGCCAGATCGTGGATTTAGTTATCGCTTTGAAGCCCCACTTGATATGCGTATGGATCCTAACTCGACAACCACGGCAGCCGATCTCGTAAATGATCTTGGTGAAACGGAGTTGGCGGAGATATTGCATACCTATGGTGACGAAAGGTTTTCAAGACGTATCGCCAAAGCAATCACGACATCAAGGCCTATCGCCACAACCACTGAGCTGGCTGAAATTGTGCGAGGTGCAATACCGGCGCCGGCCCGCCGCACGGGCGGTCATCCTGCAAAGCGTACTTTTCAAGCCCTTCGTCTCGTCGTAAACGATGAACTCAACGTCTTGCCCCCCGCTCTCGAAGCAGCACTTTCTTTGCTCGCTCCAGGAGGACGTTGCGTTGTGCTGGCCTATCACTCTGGGGAAGACCGCATTGTTAAGGCTCATTTTCGACGTGCCGCAACAGGTGGATGTACTTGTCCTCAGGGTCTGCCATGCGTTTGTGGCGCAAAGCCAACAGTTCGTTTGCTCAAGCAGGGTTCTAGAAAGCCTTCATCTGCTGAGGTGAAGTCCAATCCAAGATCTAAATCGGTCCGACTTCGTGCTGTCGAGAAAATTCCGATCATTGAAATTCCACACTCGGGAGGCACCCGATGAATCAATTACAAGTTTCTGCCGGTTATTCTCGTCGTCCAGTTCGCACTTCAAGCCCTTTAGTTCGAGGCCCTGGGGAAGGTGAGACACAAAGACCTCGACTCAGAGTTGTCGATGACTCCAATCTAAAAAACGCCGCACGGCGTAGGCGCACAAAATTTGTCATGACATTTATGGCGATTGTCATTGTTGTCTCACTGTTTGCTCTCGCAGCTCTTCATGCCCTGTTGGCACAGGGTCAGCAGCGAATTGACAGTGTCAATAAAAAGGTCAGCGAAGAACAGGCAACCTATCAACTCCTGCGTCGTCAGGTGGCAGAACTCGAGTCACCTCAACGAGTTGTTGATGAGGCAATCGGGCGTCTTGGGATGACCGAGCCAACCAATGTTAATTATCTGACCCCACCCGAAGGGTCGGCTTCAGATCCAAATGCGCCAGCTTCATCATCTGATAGCTCTTCTTCAAAGATGAGTTCTTGGGCCAGGACCAAGCCCCATCTGGGCGCTGGTTCGTGAGCAAGGTTCTTATCCCGCCGGGTCGTCCTCCCAGACGAGGGCCGACTGCCCCTCGTCAAAGGCAGGCTGCTGTTCGACAAAGGCCCGAGAGGTACAGCACCGCACCTGCAGGGCGTAATCGCCATACTCGCTATAGCCTCCAGTACCCACCAAGGAGTACTGGGCTACATGGTGGGCGTCAGCGACAACTGGTTCGGCCCGGCATCAATCACAATCGTGTGCGTTTTCAGCCCGGGAATACCACCACGAGATCAGTGGCCCTCCTAATAATCATTCTTCTCATCCTTTTGGCCATTGCCTCAAGAACCGCATATCTGCAGGTCGTAGCTTCTGATGTTTATGTAGAAAAAGGACTAGATCTGCGGGTGAGATCAATTGCATTGCCTGCAGACAGAGGCTCAATCTTTGATCGCAATGGTTCTGAGTTGGCGATGTCGGTTCCGAGTAAAACGGTTGTTGCCGACCCGCAAATGGTTGCCTATCCAGCCGAGGCAGCAGCTGCTTTGGCCCCGGCACTTGGACGCGATGCGGCCGAGCTGGAAGCTCTCTTGAGAAAGGGGAACAGATTCGAGTATCTACAGCGCCAAATGAGTCCCGAGATGGAGGCAAGTGTTGACGTCTTATTCAAGAGCTTGACCCTCGATAAAGATGGAAAAATCAAAGGAGATCATCCATTGAAGGGAGTCTTTATTAGCGACGAACCAAAGCGAATAAGGCCTGCAGGAGATCTTGCTCGAGGACTCTTGGGCGGAGTTGACCCTGACGGCGTGGGCTATTCAGGGCTTGAGGACCAATACGACAAGACATTGCTGGGAACTCCTGGTGAGATGTTGATGGAAAGAGATCCGGCGGGCAACACCATTGCCGGGGGAGAACAAAGCCTGAAGCCTGCCGTCAGGGGTCAGGATCTTGTTTTAACCATTGACCGCTCTCTCCAATACGAAGTTGAACAGTCATTGTCAGATGCGATCGTGTCTTCAAAGGCGAAAGGGGCAATGGCTGTGGTGATGAATCCGCGAACGGGCGAGATTCTTTCTATGGCGAATATGAGGGCAGGTGAAGATGGAGCACCGCCAGTTGTGGGGTCGTCAAATGCCACTTTGGTTTCAACCTTCGAGCCAGGGTCGGTGAACAAGATCATCACAATGGCTGCCGCCCTTGAAGAGGGAATCTATAATTCGAAGGATGTCTTGAGTGTTCCTGATCAACTCGAGGTTTCTATAAAGACCTTCACAGATCATGAATCGCATGAGCCGATGCCGTGGACGCTCGGCGACATTTTGGAACAATCTTCCAACGTCGGCACCATCATGATCGCTCAAAGAGTTGGGGAAAAAACAATCGATGAATACCTACGCAAGTTTGGTTTAAGTTCATATACAGGTCTTCAATTTCCTAAAGAGTCTCGTGGCTCCATGCTGGATCTTTCTGAATGGACCGGACCATCGATCGGTTCGATTTCCATTGGGCAAGGCGTTGCAGTCAATGCAGTACAGATGTTGGGGGCCTTCAACATTATTGCCAATAAGGGAGTTGCGATCCCGCCAAAGTTGGTCAAGTCAATAGTCGATAGCCAAGGCGTAGAGACGCCCACCGCCCAAGGTGAGCCCAGGCAAGTTATATCGCAAGGCACCGCAGACACGATAAACAAAATGTTGAGTAATGCAGTAGCTCAAGGAACAGGTGACAAGGCCCAGATTGACCGTTATACAGTCGCCGGCAAAACCGGAACAGCACGCAAGCCTTCGGAAACCTCAAGAGGTTATGTCGAGGGCGCCTATATGGCCTCTTTCGCTGGGTTTGTTCCTGCCCAAGACCCACAACTGTCGGCCATAGTGGTTATAGATGAACCGGTAGGTGACGTCTATGGCGGACAAGTGGCGGCACCGGTCTTTGCTCAGATCAGCAAATATGCACTGCGCCTATTGCGTATTCCTCCCCCAGCTACTTCCTCTGCCGGTGGCGCTGCTCGATGAGTATGAATCTTGGCGAACTTTTGGCCAGAGTCCGCAGCACGCCTCTTTCGAGTATTGAAGTTGAGGCATACGAACAAAGTACAGAGATCAAAATGGTCACTCACGACTCAGGACAAGTTCGAGGTGGTGCTCTTTTTTGCTGTGTTGTAGGACAAGTTTCCGACGGACATGATTACGCAGCCGAGGCAGTAGCCAAAGGGGCAACTGCACTTTTATGTGAACGACCATTAGGCCTCGGGGTACCTGAGTTAAGGGTTGAAAGTGTACGCACGGCCATGGGCGATATAGCCAGTGCATTTCACGATTTCCCATCGCGATCTCTACAGGTTGTGGGAGTCACCGGAACAAACGGAAAGACCTCTGTTACCTGGTGGTTGCAGACGATTCTTGAGGCAGCGGGAATGCCGTGTGGGTTGATCGGAACTCTGGGTGGGGCACGCACAACGCCTGAGGCAACTGAGCTTCAAGCTTTGTTGGCGATGTGGAGGGATGAAGGAAAAAAGGCAGTTGCAATGGAGGTTTCTTCGCATGCCCTTGCTTTATCAAGAGTTAGAGGAACGTCTTTCGCCGTGGCGGTATTTACCAATCTTGGTCATGACCACCTTGACTTTCACGGTAGCGAAGAAGAGTACTTCAAGGCCAAGGCCAAGCTCTTTGACCCTGCTTATACGAAGTCAGCCGTCGTCAACATTGACGATCCTCATGGGCGCTTGTTGTTTGATGCCGCTACCGTTCCGACCGTCGGCTATTCGCTGCGCGATGTATGCGAACTGACAATCGCTCTGACTTCAAGCGATGGGATCTGGCAGGGACAGCCATTGCACGTCCCCACAGGTGGAGCATTTAATGTTTCAAATGCACTTGCAGCAGCTACGGCAGCATTTGAGCTTGGCATAACTCCTGAAGTGATAGTTGAAGCCCTTGCCGGCGCCGCACCCATTCCTGGAAGATTCCAATCGGTAGGTACCTCCCAAGGGTTTTCTATCATCGTTGATTATGCCCATACGCCTGATGGTCTTGACCAGATCCTTCAATCCGTGCGATCAGCCACCACAGGGCGAATACTGGTGGTCTTCGGCTGCGGTGGCGATCGTGATCAGACTAAGCGTCCATTGATGGGAAGAGTTGCAGCCACAAGATCAGATGTAGTCATCGTCACTTCTGACAACCCGCGTTCTGAAAACCCAGATCACATCATTGAAGCAGTTGTCGAAGGTGCACAATTTGCACCGATTCTTGAGATAGAACCAGATAGGCGAGCGGCTATCTCGCGCGCATTGAACCTTGCCAATTCAGGCGACGTAGTAGTAGTAGCAGGCAAGGGCCACGAGACAACTCAGACAATCGGTGAGTTGGTGATGCCATTCGATGATGTGACAGTGATCAAAGAAGAGCTACTGCAGCTAGAACATGATCGCTCAAAGGCGAATGGGAAAATTGAGTGATTGCTCTTTTGCTATCCGCAGGAATCGCCATGGGTATCTCGTTTATAGGAACACCATTTTTAATTCGCTGGTTGCGTGAGCGAGGAATCGGTCAACCAATTCGTGAAGATGGACCCGCCGGCCATATCACTAAAGCCGGTACACCCACGATGGGAGGCCTTACCATCGTTGCCGGCACGATCATTGGGTACCTCGTGAGCCATCTTCGGGGTGGGGCAGTCTTCACCTGGGGCGGCATCTTGGTGGTATTGGCAATCTCGTGCGCCGGTCTGGTTGGTTTCTTGGATGATTGGATAAAGGTTCGCCATGCTCGAAATCTGGGACTCAACAAACGCACCAAGTTTGCGGGTCTGTTGATAGTGGCGATTGGATTTGCCGTGTTGGCACTTCGCCTAACTGACGTGTCAACACAATTATCTTTTACGCGAGCCGGCTCATTCAATATTGAATTGGGAACGATACTTTGGGCTTCTCTGGCGGTATTGATGATTCTTGGAACTGCCAATGCAGTCAACCTCACTGATGGACTAGATGGTCTTGCTGCAGGGTCCGGAATTTTCACTTTTGGTGCCTATGTGGTGATCGGGTTTTGGGCATTTCGTCACTATGAGATTTATTCGATTCCTCAGGCTCTCGACCTGGCTCTCGTTGCATCCTCGATGATGGGTGCCTGCGTTGGATTCTTGTGGTGGAACGCAGCACCTGCTCGAATTTTCATGGGTGACACCGGCTCATTGGCGATCGGGACCGGACTGGCAGGTCTGGCACTCCTTACCAACACCCACCTCTTGCTTCCATTGCTGGGAGGCATCTATGTGATCGAGACGCTTTCGGTAATTATCCAGGTCATTTCGTTTCGTCTGTTTCATCGGCGAGTCTTTCGCATGGCTCCGATACATCATCATTTCGAATTGGCAGGTTGGCCCGAAACGACAGTAATCATACGGTTCTGGCTAATTTCTGGTATCGCAACAGCTGGTGCTGTCGGGCTTTTCTACGCCGATTATTTGTCGATTCCCGGAGTCATCGACTGATGGGGAACCGGCCCCCGTTTCCATCAGGGGGTCGTGCTCTTGTCGTTGGCTTAGGCATTGCCGGCTCGACAACTGCGCGTCATCTTCGTGGCCGTAAGTGGGAAGTCACAGTTATTGAGGACAATCCGAGCCCAGCCAGTCGAACTCGCTTTAAAGCCCTTGAGGCAGCTGACATAAAGATGATTGACATAAAGATGATCGAAAGCCCAAGTCCATCGACGGTTCGTGATCTGGTAGAAGCCTGCGATCTGGTCGTCCCAAGTCCCGGTGTTGCTGCAAGCCATCGCTCAATTGTGTTAGCTCAAGCTATGGGAAAAAAAGTATGTAGCGAGTTTGAGTTGGCCGCTCATTGGTCAGACATTCCAGTCGTGGCAATTACCGGTACAAACGGTAAGACAACAGTAACTACCTTGATTGATGAAATGTTCAAGGCGAGTGGCCTGCGTAGCATTGCCGCGGGCAATACCGACCTTCCTCTTATAGATGCTGTTGACGAAGTCATTCTTGGCCCGGTTGACCTTGATGTTGTTGTGGTCGAGGCCTCTTCTTTTCGTCTCGCGTTTACAGAATCGTTTCATCCCAAGGTTGGCGTTTGGTTGAACGTAGCCGAAGACCATCTTGATTGGCACGAGACAATGGAGTCTTACATCGAGGCAAAGTCAAAGATATGGGCCAATCAGACACATGAAGATGTAGCGATTGCATGTGCAGATGATCCATTGGTGATGGAAGCGGCATCCAAAGTGCATTCGACTCTTATCACCTTCGGCCAGGACAAGGGAGACTGGAGAGTAGACGGGTGTCGATTACGCATGCCTGATGGCTCAACGCTTATCGAGATCGATGAACTCTGGCGCAAGTTGCCTCATGATTTGACCAACGTCATGGCGGCTTCAGCGGCAGCTCTTGTCGGGGGAGCGACGATGGAAGGGGTGCTTGATGCACTCCATAGTTTTCGTGGGCTCCCCCACCGAGTGAGTCTGGTGGGTCAACATAGAGGGATCGACTACTACGACGACTCAAAGGCAACAGATCCACATGCAGCATTGGCAGCCATTCGGAGTTTTGATTCGGTAGTCCTTATAGCGGGTGGCAGAAATAAAGGACTCGATCTATCAGTGTTGTCCAGCGAGTCCAGGCGTCTCAGAGCCGTTGTGGCAATTGGAGAGGCTGCCGGCGAAATTATTGAAATTTTTAATGGCAAAGTTCCGGTAAAGGCAGCACATACCATGAGAGAGGCAGTAGTTCTAGCGAGCGACTTTGCAAAACAGGGTGATTCCGTTTTGCTATCACCTGGTTGTGCATCATTCGATTGGTACAGCTCTTATGGCGAGAGAGGCGACGACTTCGCTCGATGCTTTGGTGAGTTGTCTTGAACGTAAGGGTGAAAGATCAGACGAGACGCTCGCCCTCGGGTTATGTGCTTCTCTTAGCTCTGGTTGGGTTACTGAGCATTATTGGTTTGGTGATGGTTCTGTCTTCATCGTCGGTCTATGCCTTGCGATCAGAGGGCTCGACTTGGGATTACTTCATTAAACAAAGTATCTGGTTGACGCTCGGTAGCGCTGCAATGTTCGTTACCTTAAAAGTCGATTATCGATATTGGCGTAAGTTCTCAACACTCTTTTTATGCATTGCCATTTTCTTATTGTTCCTGGTGTTCATACCCGGAGTCGGGATAAAAGTAAATGGAGCTAAAAGCTGGATAGGCGTTGGGAGCACTCTTCGAGTTCAGCCGTCCGAACTGGTAAAGCTGGCCCTCTTGTTGTTCACGGCCGACCTTTTAGCTCGCCGGTCTAACCGTTTGCACGATATTCGAGTATCCGTTTTCCCGATCTTGATCATCTTCTTCTTTGTCGCCACATTGATGATGCTCCAGCCCGACCTGGGCTCGACTCTTGTAATGGTCGCGATTATTTTCTCTCTTTTTTTTATTGCAGGTGTTCCGATACTGCCT
>CAYGGL010000061.1:0-12721 GCA_964349215.1 uncultured Acidimicrobiaceae bacterium
CCATTCGATTTGAGCGGCAAAGTTGCACTTGTTACCGGGGGAAACAGCGGCATTGGCCTTGGTATGGCACGAGCCTTGGCTTCAGCGGGAGCAGATGTTGCTATTTGGGGAACCAATGAAGAAAAGAATGCCAAAGCGGCTGCAGAGTTGGAATCGATCGGTACCAAGGTTGCGGCATTTCGTTGTGATGTTGGTGATGAAGCACAGGTGATTGAAGCTTTCGCAAAAACGGTTGAAGCATTAGGCAAAGTCGACTCATGTTTCGCCAATGCCGGCACTGCGGGTTTCGCAACTTCATTTATGGAGATGCCGCTGGAGGAGTGGCGGCGAGTGATGCGCATTAACCTCGATGGAGCGTTCTTAACGCTTCGCGAGGCGGCACGCCATATGGTTGCTTCAGGCGAAGGAGGCAGCCTCGTTGCAACCTCATCGCTTGCAGCAGTCGAAGGTCAACCCCGTGGTCAACACTATGGAGCAACCAAGGGTGGGCTCATCTCGATGATGAAAGCAATTGCTGTCGAGCTTGCCCGCAACAACGTTCGTGCAAACACGATTCTTCCGGGTTGGATTGAAACACCCATGGCTTCACCGGCTCTTAACTGGGAAAGGTTCCGCGAGAAAGTTCTTCCACGAGTTCCTGCAAGGCGTTGGGGAGTTCCAGATGACTTCGGCGGAATCGCCGTTTACTTAGCCAGCTCAGCTTCCGCTTACCACACTGGCGACACGTTCATGATCGACGGTGGATACTCGATCTTTTAGATTTCGTAGATCCCACCAGCGGCCAATTGAATAACCAAGGCCCAAGACGACTGCTCCACCAAGCGCATCGAACCAAAAGTGATTGGCGGTTACCACGATCGCAAAGAGGGTCGCGATGGGATAAGCGATCACTAGGATTCTCAGCCACTTTTGGCGGATGGCAGGTAGCAGTACCAGAGTTGACCAAGTCGACCATCCAAAGTGCAAGCTGGGCATAGCTGCGTATTGGTTGGACACCGCCTTCATCGACTCAGAATCGAATGACCACAAACCCCCAAACCGAGAGAGCGTGTCGACAAATCCATAGGATTCAGGCAACAAACGTGGGGGCAATAAAGGGAAGAAGGCAAACCCGATAAGTGCCAGCCCAGTTGTGGCCGCAAGAGTTGTGCGCCAGCGAACGTAACGATGTATTTGGTTTCGGAACAAGAAGATCAGGGCAGTTGCAGTGACGACAAAATGGAATGACCCATAAAAAATGTTCCAGCCTTGAATGAACCAACGGGTACTTAGAAACCACTCCTGAAGGGTTTCTTCGTGGAATAACCCCATTGCTCGTTCGATAGAGATGATCAGTTTGGCATTGGTTAAGGCATCAGCTTCGCTAACTGCAGCCGAGCCAAATTGATTGCGAATAAATGAATAGATGACGTAGAAGCCAAGGGCGTATAAGACTTCTTTCCACCAGCGCAGATGATGAGTTTTAGGACCTGACAGTTGCTGATCGATGATCATGCCAAATTGTGCTGAGGCTTTGTTCCAATAGCGAAGGCAGGTGCGCCTAAGAGGCTGACCATAAGATTTACGCCATAGATCAAGATTCCCAATGCGATTGCTTCTTCAGTGGCAACGCCCAATGGGTGGAGGAACAATACAAAGGCACCTTCTCGTATGCCTAAGCCACCAAGCGAAATTGGTAGTACTTGAGCGATCGCAACTGCCGGCATAAAAGCCAATATTGCGGTGGGGCCAACTGGTAGGCCCAACACGCGTGCAGCAGTAAAGGCTCCCAACATGACCACTAGTTGGTAAGCGAAACCAACGGCGAGAATTCTTAAGGCAGCAGAAGGGTCATGTCTGAATCGGTCAACGCCAAGATGCACGGCGTTGGCAAACTTTGCCCAACCTCCCGAGTCTTTGAACCTATTTCCAACCCATGGATTGCCAACGGCTAATAGAAGGAGAGAGAGAACGACCAAGGTGCCAATTGCGAGAGTCAACGCAATATGGCTTGGGGTGCCAAATGAACGTAGATCTGGGTTAATGATCAAACCAACCAAAGTAATAAGCGGAAGAACGATCCACCCCGTGAGGCGCTCAAGTACAACCGAGGCGAATGTGTCGGGTCGTTCTCCGTTGCTCGCAGAAAGGCGACTAACGCGAAGCACGTCGCCCCCCACAGTCGATGGCAGAAAATTTCCGACAAATAAACCAGCTAAGTAGTGGCTGAATAAGGTTCGGGTCTTTGTCCTAAGTCCAAGAGTGACCAGCACTTGGCGCCAGCGGAGTGTTGACAAAACGATCCCAAGGAAAGTGACAACCAAGGTGACACCCAGCCAGATTGCCGCACTGAGGCTCCATTCGGGAACTATCGAAGACGGGTCAACTCTTGAGATCAATACTGCCAGCATGATGAAGCTGATGGCTGCCCGCAGTGGAACTACCCACGATTTTTTCTCCGATTCCATCTTAAACACCCCCTAACTTTGCCTAGAATTAACCTATAGCCCCTCAAGCCTACCCAGGGCTGAGGCCCTATGCCATAGACACTTTTATGTGGGAGCTAGTAAGACTTAGGACTCATGGTCGTATCTGGACGCCAAATCAAGCTTGATTCGATCGAACTTTCGCTTCTTGAGGCGGGTGTAGGTGGAAGGCCGATGTTGTTCCTCCATGGGTTCGCAGGTGGAAAGGAAGACTATGCAGGCCACTTTGTGAGATTTGCAGAGGCAGGTTTTCACGTTGTTGCTCCTGACCTAAGAGGTCATGGGGCAAGCGAAGCCCCACCCGAAGAAACTGATTACAGCTTCGAGATACTTGCAACAGATGTGATCGAGCTGGTTGAAGAACTGCGTTGGGAAACCTTTGTTCTTGTTGGTCATTCAATGGGTGGAATGATTGCCCAAGAAGTCGCACTGAAGGCGGCTGAACGACTTTCGGCCCTTGTCCTGGTAGATACCAGCCCTGGAGGTCTTGATATGGACAAAGGCCCTGCCACAGCCGCAGTGGAGTTAGTGCGATCTATGGGAACCGAACGATTGGCGACCCTCATCGCTACTGGTGGGCCAGGACCACTCGATAGTGAGGCCTCGCGTCGGCTCAGCGAAAACGAACCGGGTTGGGTAGAGCGCGGTGACGCCAATCTTCGTAATGCCTCAGACGCAATGTATGCCGCCATGTTGATGGCCATGCTTGAGCGACCAGATCGTCAAGAAGTACTGAGTGCCTTGGGCATGCCGGTACTAGTTATGGTGGGCGATCAAGATCAGCCGTTTCGGTCTCCGAGCGAAAAGCTCGCAAAATCGATTCCAACTGCTCGCTTAGAGGTCATTGCCGGCAGCGGACATACGCCCATGCAAGAGGCCCCTGTCCAATGGGCGAAGTCACTGCATGCTTTTCTGGCCGAATGAATGCTATTGGACGCGTTCTAAGAACCGCTTGGTCGTCACTACTACTCTCGTGAGTTTGCCTACAGCAACTAGCCCTTGATCATCAGTTACCGTGACGGTAAAAGTAAGACGACGACCCTCTACCTTTGCCAGGGTCGCCTCGGCTCGCACTCTATTTCCAATTTTCACAGGAGCAACGTGGTCGAGTTTGACGCTTTGACCCACGCTGGTTTTGTCCTCTGGTAATTGACCGTCGAGCGCTGCGACACTCGCCTCTTCGCATAGGGCAATGATGCGTGCCGTGGCAAGAACAGGGACGTTGCCACAGTGTTGAGCTTCCGCAGTGTCCTGCGGCGCTACTGTGAGCTCAAGTTCTGCGGAGAGACCGCAATCAAGCTGCATGACCTTGAGGATATGACGCTAAAAGGATTAAGGCCAATGCAGGTAGTGGACCCATAACTAGGATGGGTTTATGACTGCCCATCTTCGCCATCCGCATTTGGCCGATGAGGCGCCCTCGGGTTGGGTAAGGGTTGATTGTCATAGCCACACAATGTGGTCTGGAGACTCGACCACAACTCCAGATGAGATTGAAGAAGCACTGGCCGAATGCGGCATCGAAGTCTTGTGCATCACCGATCATGCAACTATCGATGGGGCACTAGTTCTGCAAGATCGACTTGAGTGCCGCGTGATCGTCGGCCAAGAAACCCGTACAACAGGTGGCGAAGTGATCGGGCTTTTTTTGAATGAGACCATCCCCTCAGGTTTGCGTCCACAAGAAGCAGCTGAACGCATTCGAACCCAGGGTGGGCTTGTCTATATTCCTCATCCATTTGACCCCATGAGGCAATGCCTTCGAGAGGTTGACCTGCTTGATCTGATAGCTGTCGGTTTGGTTGATGCCATGGAAGTGTTCAACGCCAAGACCTCATTGGGCCATCTCAATGACAAAGCCGCCGAACTTGCTGCAAAAGAGAATCTTGCGGGCGGTGCAGGAAGCGATGCTCACATTGGTGAGGCACTTGGAGCGGGCTATGTGGTAATGCCAGATTTCGACGGGCCGGCGTCGTTTCTTGAGGGGTTGAGACAGGGCCACGTTGTTGGACATCACTACGATGCGGCCCGTCCTTGGAGGGCGCGTATTGTTCCATCGTTGAGTTCTTATGATCCCCCCAGTCCCTAGCCGAAAAGAGAATTAAGCTCGCATGCCAATTCTTCATGCAATCATTTTGGGAATCACCCAAGGTTTGGCAGAGTTTTTACCGATTTCTTCCAGCGGCCATCTCAAACTCGTCCCTTGGCTATTCGGTTGGAATGATTTTGGCGCCCGTCCCGAATTCGAATCGATATTTGATGTGGCTCTTCACATGGGCACTTTGATCGGTGCCATAGCGTATTTTCGTAGCGATCTGATCAGCCTGGCGCGAGCGGGTGTTGGCGCCTTAGTCAATGGGAGATCGAAAAAAGAGCTTTCAGCGAGCACTGAGACCTCAGTGCGGCCAGCCACGGTTGACGTTGTTGAGCATCCAAATCGTGAAAATGAAGCAAGGCTTGCTTGGCTGCTTTTGTTGTCGGTTATTCCCGCTGCAGTTATGGGGGCTCTCTTCGAAGACTATTTTGCAAAGATCGGCGAAGCCGAGTGGGCAATAGGTCTGTTGTTGATCGTCTTTGGACTCGTGCTGTTATGGGCAGACCGCCTTGGTGGAGATCGTTCAGCAGATGATTTCCGTTGGCGTGACGCACTGCTAATGGGTGGCGCCCAAGCGCTTGCTCTTCAGCCTGGCGTTTCTCGTTCTGGAGTGACGATTACCATGGCGCGAAAGATTGGCTTTCAGCGCGATAGCGCAGCTCGACTGTCGTTTTTGATGAGCCTGCCCGTTATTGCCGGTGCAGGAATTTTTAAAGGCCTTGACATCATTAGTGCAGGTGGAATCCCAACAGATATGCGAGCTGCCTTCTTGGCGGGGATGATCACCTCGGGCGTAACCGGTTGGATAGCAGTTTGGGGCACGTTGCGACTGGTCCGTACTCGAACCTTTACTCCCTTTGTCGTCTACAGAGTGATGGTCGGAGTGGGTGTACTCGTTATAGCAGCCTCAAGTTTCCGCTAAGCCCTTGTGCTAGCCCGATATTTACGCCCCGTTTAATACGAGTGTCACGACGCCGGCGGTGAGGGCGAATGCGACTTTTGCGGCCTCTTGTTCAGTAAGGCCAATCGTTACGCTTTCTTCGGTATAAGAAATCACAACTGCATTTTTGGCGATTGGAAATGTTGGGGCGCTCGGTGCTGAAGATGTTACACCGGCTGACTCGGGATTTGGTGCGATTGTTGCAAGAACATCGAGCCGGTCGCCCTTTTCTACAACCAGCGCACCCACTCCAGTGGGAACGGCAATTGCCCGTCCACCTGGTGGAATTAATGCAGCTGTCGAAGAAAGCCCAACGGGCGCAAGTCGGGTGTTTAGAACCTCTTCTCCCTTTGCGATGTCGGCAGATGTGACTGTGCCATCGACTGATGTACGCAGTGCATCCTCGGGAACAAGAGAATTTGGATAAGAACGCAGTTCTGTGTTGTCAGGCCCCAGCTCGCTTCCTGCTGGAAGATGTTTCGTCGCGACCAGTACCGGACGCAACGTTCCAAATCGAGAAGCCTCAAGCTCGGCCTTGCCGACCATGTTGGTGACCACTGCACCGGTAATGAGACTGAGCGTTGCTGCTACGACCCAAAAGGTCAGAGGATGTCGCCGCAGTCGCCGGAGCAGCCTGATGTCACGAAGGGAGCGAATAGATGAGGAACTAGATGGGATACGAGTAGCCATGAGCAATCCTTGTAGTTGGGAACAAAGAGATTGCTATAACATAGCATGAAATACTTCTAAATGACCTAACCAGTCATTTCAAGTCTCTGGACCTTTACGGAGAAACTGATGTGGAAGTGCCTGTTGATCTTGAGGGCGGTGATTTAGATGGAGGTGATTTAGCTGGAGTAGACGAAGTCGAACTATCGCCTGCGCCAGAAGACGAGGAACTTGAGCTTGAAGAATCAGACGAGCTTGAAGAATCACTTGAACTGGAATTGTCAGTTGAAGAGGTGGAAGTAGCACCAGATGAAGAGGTCGAGGAGACTGACGAAGATTTCCCCCGGCTGTCTGTCTTGTAGAACCCACTTCCTTTAAAGGAAATGCCCACAGCCCCGAACACCTTTCGCAACGATCCGCCACATGATGGGCATACCGTCAGTGCTGCATCTGTGAAGCTCTGTGAGATCTCGTGCTGGTCCCCGCAGTCCTTGCAGGCGTATTCGTAGATGGGCATTCTATTCCTCCGAGGGTTACTGGCTGGCACTCGACAACGGTAAGTGCCAGTGTACATTTCATTTTTTCCCTTACCATTGGCTCAATGCTTTCCCCCCTACTTGTCTTGCTACTTGTATTGGCCGCATATGCACTTGGAATGTTTCCTACAGCACTTCTTGTGGCTGCAAGAGATGGGAAAGATCCAACCAAAGAAGGCTCAGGTAATCCTGGGGCGACCAACGTCGCGCGAACTGTAGGTCGTCGTGCAGGGGTCTTGGTCCTGTTGGGCGATGTGGGCAAAGGGGTAGTAGCGACCGCCATTGGGTTATCTCTCGCAGGGCGAACGGTTGGGTTGATTTGTGGGCTCGCAGCCGTTGGCGGACACATATTTCCAGTCACTCGGGGCTTCCGCGGCGGTAAGGGTGTTGCGACCGCATTAGGCTTCGCGGCTGTTGCATTTCCTCTGCAGGCACTGGTTGCGGCGGGGGCATGGCTTGTCGTATCTGTTACGACACGTCGAATTGCATTGGGCTCAATGGCACTTTCGACAATCTTGCCGATCATGGCACTGGTTAGTGGACGTCCGACATGGGAAGCAGGTCTGTTGGCAGCCCTGGCGATGATGATCATTGTTCGTCATGCAGAAAATATTTCTCGTATGCGAAGCGGTAATGAGCAGGCATTCAAAGTCGGTAGATCTCCTCGCTTGTAGAGTCCTTTAGATGCATCCTCCATTGCGTAAAGCCGTCATCCCCGCCGCGGGATTAGGAACAAGGTTCTTGCCGGTTACCAAGGCGATTCCAAAAGAGATGTTGCCGTTAGTAGATAAGCCGGCCATCGAATACGTGGTTGAAGAGGCGGTTGGTGCAGGCTTGCACGACATCTTGGTTGTCAGTGGGCGTTCCAAACGTGCGATTGAGGACCACTTTGATCGAGCGCCTGAACTTGAAGCTGAGTTAGCCGAAAAGGGAAAGACCGATTTGGTCGCCCAGGTGCGCGCCAGTGCCGAGTTGGCAAGGGTGCATTTCGTTCGTCAAGGACAAGCTTTGGGATTGGGCCACGCAGTGGCCGTGGCAGAAGAACATGTTGGCGACGAGGCCTTTTTGGTGATGCTCGGCGATGACATCATGGTCGACGATTCTCGATTATTGCGCTCGATGATCGCAGCACATCAAGCGCTCGGCTCATCTGTGATTGCGCTCAAGGCGTTTTCACCCGAAGAGATCTCTTCGTATGGCTGTGTTGCTTATGAACAAGTTGATGTTCCAAGTGGAGTCTCGTTGGGGGCGGGCGAACAGTTGGTGCGTTTGACTTCGGTGGTTGAGAAACCCCCTGCCGATAAGGCCCCATCAAATTTGGCGATCATGGGCCGCTATATTCTCACCCCCGAAATCTTCGCTGCGCTTGGTCGGGTAAAGCCCGGCAGCGGAGGTGAGATTCAGCTAACTGATGCAATAGCGCTGTTGATCGAGACTCAACCCGTCTATGGATATGTCTTTTCAGAGGGCAGATACGACGTTGGTAAGAAGATCGACTACTTGCGTGCGACAGTAGAGATAGCGGCTAACCGCGAAGACCTTGGCCCTGAGTTCCGTGCTTATCTTGTCGAGTACGTGCGCAGCCAAGGACTCATTTGATTCAAGAAGGCTGATCGGAGAACACAATGGGTTTTCTTACTCCACTCCGTGATGCACAACAGCTTGTACTCGACTCGTGTGAGCGATTTCATCCATCTGCTATATCGCTGAATGAAGCTTTGGGTTGTGTTAGCTCCATTGCAATAGTTGCCGAGGAGTCTGTACCCGGTTTCGATAATTCAGCCATGGACGGTTATGCCGTCCAATCGATTGATACTCAAGGAGCCTCTGAGGCCAAGCCCGTGCGCCTTAGAGCATTGGGGACTTTGGCTGCCGGAGGCTCTCTTGGCGAATTGACTGTTGGCAGAGGTGAGGCCTTGCGCATAATGACCGGAGCACCCATGCCCAAGGGTGCCGACGCTGTGGTCATGGTTGAACGCTCTGTTGTGATTGACGAGTCAACGGTCGAGCTAAGTCTTGAGGTGGCGCCGGGAACGTGTGTGCGTCGATCCGGTGATGATTTGAGTCTGGGTGATATTGCGGTAGAAGAAGGGACAACTCTGAGCCCGGGACATCTTGGGGTTTTGGCTTCGCTTGGTGTCAGGCGAGTTCCTGTTTATCGAAAAGCTCGTGTCGGGGTCTTATCTACCGGCGACGAATTGGTTGAGGGAAATGGTCCTTTGCAGATTGGACAAATAAGAGACAGCAATCGCCCCACCTTGTTGGCTTTGGCATTGCAAGCCGGTTGTGATGTGGTCGACCTTGGCTGTATTCGCGATGACGAAGAAACACTTAGTGAAGCAATCGCTAGAGGTGCAGATAGCTGTGATGCATTGATCACCAGTGGCGGAGTAAGCATGGGCGATTTCGATCTCGTCAAGGTTGTGCTCGATCGCATGGCCGACATGTCGTGGCTACAGATAGCTATAAAGCCGGCAAAGCCATTTGCCTTTGGCATGGTCAATTCTGGCATGGTCAATTCTCGTGAATCATCTCGGGCAATCCCGGTCTTTGGACTTCCGGGCAATCCCGTTTCGTCGATGGTGAGCTTTGAGCTGTTTGCGCGTCCGGCACTTCGCAAGATGATGGGTCACAGTCAGTTACATCGTCCGAGATTACGGGCGATTGCGACGCATGACTTTGAACGTAGACCCGATGGGAAAACACATTTCGTCAGGGTGGTTGTGTCACAAGATGAACAAGGCAATTTCATGGTTGCCTCGGCTGGGGGTCAAGGTTCTCATCAGCTGAGGGCGATGGCCGAGGCAAACGGCCTTGTTGTATTAGCGGATGGGCCGGGTGCCAAAAGCGGCGGGCTGGTCGACACGATGCTGCTCAACGTCGATCCCTGGAAAATCGATCCCTGGAGGATTGCCAACAGAACCACCTACGATGAATGACATGACCCCAGTTGCACTTGTAGATGGCTATGGGCGTCGCCATCGCGACTTGCGGATTTCGATTACCGATCGATGCAACTTCAGATGCACATATTGCATGCCTGAAGAAGGAATGAAATATGTTGCGAGAGACGAGATTCTTTCTTTTGAAGAGATCGAACGCATTGCTCGTATCTGTGTAAAACACTTCGGATTCGAAAGCATTCGTCTCACCGGTGGAGAGCCCACAGTTCGCGCCCATCTACCGGTTTTGGTCGAACGTCTCTCTCGTTTAAATGTTGACCTGGCCATGACAACAAATGGTTCGACCCTTTCGGGAATGGCGAGTGATTTACGTCGAGCTGGACTTGATCGAATCAACATCTCATGTGACTCGCTTAGGCCAGATCGTTTTGAGGCCCTGACAAGACGAGACGGTTTGGATGCGGTACTTAAAGGAATAGACGCTGCACTCGCTGCAGGTTTTGACCTCGTCAAGCTCAACGTGGTGGCACTGCGCGGCGAAAACGATGATGAAATTGTCGACTTCGCAACCTTCGGGCGCTCCAAAGGTATTGAGGTTCGATTTATTGAGTACATGCCTCTCGATGCCGACCATGGTTGGACAAGAGCAGCAGTTGTTCCAGGTGAAGAAATCATCTCTCGTATTGCGCAGGTCTACCCGCTACGACCTCTTCGTGTTGGGAGCGACCCGGCTGCATTGTTCGAATACGTAGATGGCTTGGGCCGTGTTGGGGTGATCCCCTCGGTCACAGAACCATTTTGTTCCCGATGTGATCGAGTGCGTCTTAGCGCAGAAGGCGCCATGCGAAATTGTCTGTTTGCACTTGATGAAATCGATCTGCGTGAAGTGATGCGATCTGGTGGAACAGATGATGAGTTGGCATCCAATATTGAGAGATGTGTCGGCGCCAAGTGGGCCGGCCACCAGGTTGGATCGGTCACCTTTGTGCAGCCCCCACGTTCGATGTCACAAATCGGTGGATGACTCAGAAGTCAGAAAGGCGTCGTGGCAACTGAGGCCCTACACTTCATCCCATGCCTGAACGTGGTTTCACTCATCTTGACCCACTTGGTCGAGCCCGCATGGTCGATGTAACTCCCAAGGACGCTTCGCATAGACGCGCTGTAGCTCGTTGCAAGGTGTTCATGCAGTCCGAGACCACCAGCATGATTGCGCGTGGCGGTGTCCATAAAGGAGACGTATTGGCGGTAGCCCGAGTTGCGGGCATCCAGGCGGCAAAGCGGACTCCTGACTTGATACCTCTCTGTCACCCTCTGCTGGTTGGTTCTGTGTTTATTAACTTCACCATCGAAGACCTTTTCGTAGAGGTCGAGGCGCAGGTTGACACCATCGATCGCACCGGAGTTGAGATGGAGGCATTGACGGCGTGTTCTATAGCAGCACTGAGCATTTATGACATGTGTAAGTCGGCAGATCGGTCAATGGTCATTGGTGAACTTACGCTTTGGGAAAAGACCGGTGGCCGATCTGGGAACTATCGCCGCCAGCCTGATGTTTCGGGTCTTGACGACATCATCTGAGGGAAAAGCGGCGGCGTTATCGGCATTTCTTCGCTCGTATTGTGCTTTTGCGCGAACTCGTAGTAGAAATGTCATGTCCGTCTCGCAATTGTAATAATTGATGGACTGTTCGAAATAAGCCCGGACCATCCACCAGCTCTCAAATGTGCTCGTGTATGGTCCTTGAGTACGGAAGCCGAGGGTGGAGAGTGTCAATCGTGGGATTGATAGTGCTAACCATGGTATGGGCGTTGTACTTGGGGTGGTATGCGATCCAGTCCAAGTCACATCGCCAATCGGGCGACACAATTGCTTCTTTTCGTAACAAGCTCGCAACCCTTGAACGTCGTGGATCAAGTGGAAGTTCAAGGGACTTCTTGGGAACATCGTCTGGTCACCTGCCCTTCTCCATGGGTGGCTCGTCTGGTTCTCGCTCTGTCATGGGTCCTCGCTCTGTCATGGGCGCCGTTAGCGGATTTAGAAATTCCCGGACCCCGCTAGATGCAGTTCCTGGGACTGTCATGGGCCGCAACATGACTACTCGTTCTGCAAGCCCGCGTATTTCTGCAAACTCGCGCGTTTCTTCAAACTCGACTGCTGCGACACCCACCCTCGCCGGTGTGCGCAAGCGTCGTCGTGACGTGTTGGTAGGTCTGCTCGGGGTTGCGGGAGCGACTCTGGTTCTTGGCGTGATACCGCCTCTGCGCATGTTATGGGTGGCCCATCTGATCACAGATGTCCTCCTGGTCGCTTATGTGGTGATGCTTATTCAGATTCGCAACCAAGTTGCAGAGCGTGAGTTGAAGGTCCGCTTCCTCCCAAGCGCGGCACCTTTGCCTTCAATGCACAGCGAAGCTTCCCTGGTCTTTCACCGCACAGCCGTCAACTGATCTCTCTCAGAGTTCCTTTAAGGGAACTCGGCTGGTTCAGCCACGTGCTCTAGACTGCATTCTCCCTACGGGGGTGTAGCTCAGTTGGCAGAGCGCTACGTTCGCAACGTAGAAGTCGGCGGTTCGATTCCGCTCACCTCCACTTGATGGCCAGGCCGAAAGACCGCTACGTGGCCACGCTACTCGATGTTCGCTACGGGCGCTCCGTCGCTCAGCTTGGTGCGGATCTCGATACGACGGCCACGGACACGACGGCGTAGACCAGCGAGCTGACGAGTAAGGCCTCGATCGAGAACGTCGGCCAGCCAGTCGAGAGGACCTGGCGGACGCCGGAACAGCCAGCGTCGGCCAGAGGCATCCTCCGGTGCTGGAGGCGGAGGCCCGTCGCGCTCGACGGTTGCCATCGTCACGGTGTCAGCCAGCTTCGAGGTACTCACGCAACGCCTGCCGGATGACGTTGGACGTCGACGTGCCCTCGGCTTCGGCGCGGGAAGCGAGCGCGTCGCGGAGCTCCGGATCGAGTCGGACGGACTCCACGGACCCCAACGTCGGACGGCCGGGGTTTCGCCCTTTCGGGGACGGGGCTTTGGGCTGCATTAGAGACTCTTCCTCTTCTTCGTGAAAGATTTGCCACAGGACAAATCAGCTATTCGAAGATAAGAG
>CAYGGL010000062.1:0-12713 GCA_964349215.1 uncultured Acidimicrobiaceae bacterium
TGTAAGAGCCGAACAACGAAACAAGGCGAGTGCGCTTAGACACGGGCAGAGTCGCGGGGTGTAACACAAACAAGAGGTTAGGTGAGTAGCGAGACTCGCCCAAGTTGAAGCATCAAATACACACATGAGAAGGCTTCTCTTAGCATGGCCCTTGTGGCTCAATATGAAGTTTCCGCTAGTCGATATCGCCAAATCACACGCGTTGCATTAATAGCACTGATCTTCATAGTTGTTTCAGGCGGAGCAGTCCGCCTCACGGGGTCAGGACTTGGTTGCACAGACTGGCCCAACTGTTCGCCCGGAAATCTGACTCCCGTTAGCGCCAACGACTTTCATGCAATGGTCGAATTCGTCAACCGAGTCATCACGGGGTTTGTTTCTATCGCAGTGATTGTGGCTGTTCTCGGATCTGTAAAGCGCTCAGCGAAGCGGCTTGATCTCGTATACTTGTCGCTTGGACTCGTTGGCGGAGTTCTCGCACAAATCATTCTTGGCGGCATTACCGTAAAGACAGAGCTGAGCCCACCAATCGTCATGAGTCATTTTCTTTTGTCAATGGTGTTAATTGCCAACGCGGTCGTGTTGCATCACCGAGCAGGGGAAGAAGACGGCGCTCGCAAGCTTGTGGTCGATGACATAACCAACACAATTGGTCGGTTTCTTGTGGCGGCAGCGACCATCGTGTTGTTCACGGGAACAATGGTTACCGCTGCAGGGCCACACGCAGGCGACGCAGATGTAGTCCGATTGAACCTGGAAATAGGAAAGGTGGCCCGACTGCATGGTACAAGCGTGATCATGTTGCTATCTATCGCTGTAGTTGTGCTTTTGAACCTAAGACGCATACGTGCCCCTCAATCCACACAAAAAGCCGGCACCGTCTTGCTTATTGTCCTCGTTGCCCAAGGTGCCCTTGGATACATTCAGTACTTCACCGGAGTACCAGAAATACTCGTTGGAGTGCATATATTTGGAGCCTCGGTGCTTTGGGTGGCAGTCATTCGACTTACTCTGAGCTTCAGGGGTGTCAATCACTCTCAAAGCCCTAGCATGCAAGCATGAAGGCACTTTCGATGTCGGTTGCTCCAGTCGAGACCGACGAGCCAACATCAGATGACCTCGCCAGCCCTGATACTCCCTGGATAGTTCTGGTTTGGAACGACCCAATCAATTTGATGTCATACGTAACCTTTGTGCTGCAAAAGCTTTTTGGTTACAGCAAGGAAAAGGCCACTTCTTTGATGCTGGACGTTCATGAAAAGGGTCGAGCCGTGGTATCGAATGGAACCAGAGAGAAGTGCGAACTCGACGTTTTTCGTCTTCACGAGCATGGTCTGTGGGCGACCATGCAACGCGACTAGAGCTCAGTTTGATAAGTCACCACTAATGAGTTTTCACCTATGAACCAAAGGCCTGTTCGACGAACCCGCAAAGGTGATTTTGAAATCAGACTTTCCGATCAAGAACGGCTTTTGATCTCAGACCTAGTTGCACAGCTCACAGCCGTCATCGACCAAGAAGCAGCGCCTGAAAACCCCTTGCTACGAAGACTCTTTCCTACAGCACATCCGGATAATCCTGATCTGGAAAGTTCATATAAAGAAATGGTTGAGGGCGATCTATTAGATCTGCGCAAAGAAAAACTCCTGCTTGTGACATCCACCCTCGACCAAAAGTCTTTAGATGAAGCCGCCTTGCTTGCTTGGATGGGAGTTGTAAATGACCTTCGCCTCGTCATAGGGACCTATCTCGATGTAAGCGAAGACGACAACCAAGATACTTATGGCCCTGGCAATCCCGAAGCAGACACCTATGCGATTTACCAATATCTGAGTTACCTGTTGGATTCCATCATCGATGCACTCACTTGAGCAGCAAGAACTTTGGCGCTCGGAGTAGAGGTTTGACCGATCTAAGCTGCTAACGTCATTTGGGCCCAGAAACGGTCATCGAGCCCCCATCGTCTAGCGGCCTAGGACACCGCCCTTTCACGGCGGCAGCACGGGTTCGAATCCCGTTGGGGGTGCGCAAGAGCGGCGCAGACATAAGCGCTCACCCTGGTCCCGTAGTGCAGTCTGGAGTGCACGCCGCCCTGTCAAGGCGGAGGTCGCGGGTTCAAATCCCGTCGGGACCGCTGGGGAGGCCCTCGGCGTCCCCGAATGCAAGGTCGGGTAGCTCAGTTGGCAGAGCGCGCGCCTGAAAAGCGTGAGGTCACCGGATCGACGCCGGTCTCGACCACTTGGTGTGTATGGTCAGATGAGATTAAGAACGCCCGGCAGTTCGTCGTGGTGTGCGATTACATGGTGGCCTTCAGGTTCAGGCTGGGTGTCGTCGTCGCTGACTCCCGTGTAACGCACGGCCACCATCCCCATGGCCTTGGCCCCAGCGATATCGGTTCGACGAATGTCGCCCACATGTGCAGTGAGAGAAGGCTCCGGGTTGCCCAAACCGTCCAACGCATGATCGAAGATGACCGAAGAGGGCTTGTAGTGCCCCACTTCATCGGAAAATGACCAATGGTCAAAGAACTCGAGTAAGCCTTGGCGCTCAAGATGTGACCTCAAAACAACTGAGGGCGTGAAGCCAACATCGCAAATGATTCCAATAGAGATGCCTGCCTCTTTGAGGGTCCCCAGGCAGTTACCAATCCCATCGGTTATTTGCAGATCAGCAGTCTCACCAGAAAGTGTGAAGGCATCGATTAACTCTTCTCGGACACCGGGATCCACGTCGATTGCCAGCTCAGAAAGAATATGGTGGGCGGCATCGTGTCCAAGAAACTGCCGGCCTGACTTCCAAGCATCTACATAATGCAGCCAGGCGCCGGCATACGCTGCACTGAGTTCATCGGGCTCAACTTTGAAGCCGGCTTTGTCGAACAGCTCCATCCATACTTTGATGCGATGGGAGCGAAGGTCGACTCCTTCTTCGAACACAAGGGTGTTCCAGTAATCAAAGGTGACGGCCTGGATTCTCAAAGGAGAATTACTTCTTACGCACTACGCCATCGGCGATTGCCGCTTCGCCGACACCGGCAGCAACCAATTCGACAACACGTTTGTTGAACACACTTGGCACCACATAACCAGCCGATAGCTCGTCTGGAGGAACCGCTGAGGCAATTGCCTTGGCTGCCGCCAGTTTCATGTTCTCGGTAATGCGGCCGGCACCCACGTCAAGGGCGCCACGGAAAATCCCGGGGAAACACAACACGTTGTTGATCTGATTGGGATAGTCGCTGCGTCCGGTTGCGATGACTGAAACAAGACCCTCGGCTTCTTCTGGCGTGATCTCAGGATCGGGGTTTGCGAGTGCAAACACAATCGGATCATTGTGCATGACACGAAGGTCGTCTCGCACCAACAAACCCGGACCGCTCACTCCGACGAAAACATCGGCCCCTGGCAAAACCTCATGTAAGGCACCACGGCGCATCTCAGGATTTGTTCGCTCGGCAAACCATTGCTTAGCGGCATTCAATTCACTACGGCCTTCGTAGACTGCCCCTTTACGGTCAACGCCGATCACGTTTGGAACACCCGCCTGCAAGAGAATCTTCGCTATTGCAACGCCGGCAGCACCAACGCCTGCAATGACTACCTTGAGGTCTTCCATCTTCTTGTCTACGACCTGCAAGCTGTTCCACAAGGCAGCAAGCACAACTACAGCGGTGCCGTGCTGGTCATCGTGAAATACGGGAATACCAAGAGTTGCCTGAAGTCGTTCTTCGACCTCGAAACAACGAGGTGCCGCAATGTCTTCGAGATTTATCCCGCCAAATACAGGCTCAAGACGCTGTACGGCTTCGATCAGCTGCTCAGCCCCCTGGTCAGCGGGGCCGTCAGTAGGACGATCTACCTTTAGACAGATAGGGAATGCGTCAATGCCGGCGAACTCCTTGAAGAGCTGTGCCTTACCCTCCATCACAGGAAGGGATGCCTCAGGACCAAGATCGCCGAGACCCAGCACGGCTGTTCCGTCTGTGACGATGGCAACTGAGTTCTTCTTGATCGTCAGTTCATGTACAAGTTCTGGTTCGCCGGCAATAGCGTTACAAACCCTGGCTACCCCCGGGGTATAAGCCATTGAAAGATCGTCGCGGTTTTCCAAACGAATCTTTGAGCGGACTTCGATCTTTCCGCCTTGGTGCAACATGAAGGTGCGATCTCGGATATCTCGCACCGTCACTCCATCAAGTGCTTGTACGACTTGGCGGATTTCTTCGACGTGGTCATCGTTACGGGCATCGACACTGACGTCTTGAACTATGCGATTGCCAGTTCCATCGACGATGTCGAGCGCGACAATGTTGCCGCCTGCTTCGCCAATAGCCGTGGCAAGACGACCAAGAGTGCCCGGCCGATGATCAACCTCGACTCGAATACATACTGAATAAGCTGCGCTAGGAGAGGCCATTGCTCCTTGACGTTATCGTTCCAGAAGTGTCTTTCCCAAGATGGGCCGCCAGAGACCCTACGATTGGAGCTCAAGTTCCGTTTCTTGAACACAACGAGCGATCTCTGAGGCCCGAAAACGGCGGTGACCACCGAGTGTTAGAACGGCTGTAATTTTGCCTCTACGTGACCACCGGGAAATGGTCTTGGGACTCACCCCAAACATTGCTGCAACTTCCGCAGGAGTCAGCAATGGATCCTTCTTTGGTGGCTTGAGGGCCATGGGTTATCTCCAGTTGTTGGTTTTATTTTGAGTGTGACGAAATACTGTGATGTTGGTGTAATGCGAACATGAAGAAAATGCCCGTATGTCTTGAAGGTACCAAAAGTCCCATTTGAATGAAATAGCCCATTCGGGTCATTTTTCTCATAGCCGATGTAGTCATGGTGCGACTAGTCATGTCTCTGTCGGTTTCCCACACCCTGGAGCTGATCTTCTGTAGTTTGGAGTTGAGACAAGTTTCTTGTCGTCCTTAACTCAAGTCATCGACAAGCCGATACCTCAATAGCCAATCTCATGGCAGGAAAAGGGGGCCACGATGATCGAACCAGGAATTGCTGTGAGTGACCACTGACTGATGCCACAACAAAACAATGCTCTACCTACTAGGAATGCAATGCATCTTGAGGATCGTCACCACGAACTGGGTCTAAGTGACGACGACGTCGTTTCGATGTATCGACTCATGCTGCTAACACGTCGACTCGATGAGCGGGTATGGAACTTAAATCGCATGGGAAAGGCCGGTTTTGCTGTTTCAGCGCAGGGCCATGAAGCAACTCAGGTTGGCTCTGCTTGGGCTCTGCGTCATCTCGATCCATCTGCCCCCTCCTCTGGTGGCGTATCCGACGTAGCGGCAGTTTCAGAAGAGACAGTTGACTGGGTATTGCCCTACTACCGCGACCTGGGTGTGGCACTTACGTTGGGCATGACACCTGAAGAAATACTTCTTGCAGTCTTGAGCAAGGGTGATGACCCCAATTCGGGTGGACGCCAGATGCCAAACCATTGGAGTTCTCGCCGCTTGGGCATTGTCAGTGGTTCGTCGGCAATTGCCACCCAGATTCCTCATGCTGCAGGCACTTCAATGGCAGCAAAACTACGAGGAACAGATCAGGTCTCGATCTGTTATTTCGGAGATGGTGCAGCATCAAAGGGCGACTTTCACGAAGGGCTTAATTTCGCCGGAATTCACAATCTGCCTGTCGTCTTTATCTGCGAAAACAATGGATATGCAATATCGGTCCCTCTACGTGAGGAATCTGCCGTCGAAAACATTGCACAACACGCTCATTCCTATCGGATGCCTGGAATCATCGTTGACGGCAATGATCCGCTCGATGTTTACGCAGCAACTCTCAGCGCAATCAACAGAGGGAGGCGGGGGGGCGGGCCCAGCCTGATCGAATGCAAAACCTATCGCCTCTTGGCTCATACATCTGACGACGATGACTCCCGCTACCGCACAGCTGAAGAAGTAGATCTCTGGCGCAAGAAAGACCCCATCTTGAGCATGCAGAAGTATCTGACCGAACAGCGTCTGTTAAGTGAAACAACACAGACTCGTATCGATTCAGAAATTCAAGCTCTGATTCAAAGGGCACTCGAGACAGCCGAGGCCGCTGAACAAGCGCCTGGTCAAACTGCCTACACCAAGGTCTTTGCTCGACCACTTCATCCATTGCGAAATGCCCCAAATATTGAAGCTGTGCCGGCAATACCGGCTAGCTCTTACCCCCAACAATTTGGATCGGATGAGACGACCGAACGAAGTGTCATCGAGACTGTTCGTCACACTCTTTTCCAACTGATGGAACAAGACGAGCGAGTTGTGGTCTTCGGTGAAGATGTTGGCGCGGCAGGGGGAGTCTTTCGAGCAACCGACGGACTCCACAAAGCATTCGGTGCACGCTGTTTCGATACTCCCCTTGCAGAATCATCAATCGTAGGAGTTGCAATCGGCTTGGCTATTGCGGGTTTGCGGCCGATCATGGAAATTCAGTTTGCTGATTTCATCCATTCAGCGTTTGACCAGATCGTCAGCGAAGCGGCGCGTATGCATTACCGAACGAATGGTGATTTCAATGTTCCCATGGTGATCAGAACCCCATGGGGCGGTGGGGTGCATGGTGCTCTTTATCATTCGCAATCGATTGAAGCCTTTTATGCACATGTGCCTGGGCTCAAAGTTGTTGCTCCCTCGACTCCCGCAGATGTGGCAGGCATGTTGCGCGAAGCGGTGCTCGATCCTGATCCCGTTCTGTTTCTGGAACATAAGAAGACTTACAGACTCATTAAGGGCCTCGTGCCTAACAGCATTGACTGGAGAGTGCCTATCGGGGTCGCAGAGATCGTCCGTCGGGGAGACGACTGTTCGGTAATTACATATGGATTGCACAGACACCTCGCCCTTGAGGCCGCAGAACAACTCAGTGAAGAGGGTTATTCGGTTGAAGTGATCGACCTTCGCACCATCTCGCCATTCGATCGAAAAACCATTGTCGAATCAGCATGTCGCACCGGAAGAGTGTTGGTTGTGCACGAGGACAACATCAGTTTTGGAGTTGGTGCAGAAGTGGCTGCAACTATTGCAGAAGAGGCATTCTTCGATCTCGATGTTCCAGTGCGCAGACTTGCCACCCCTGACGTTCCGAGCTTTCCTTATGCCTCTTCACTTGAAGCTCAGCTATTGATTGGCACCAACGACATCGTAAATGCCATCCGTTCGTTGCTCAATGAGTAATCCCTCACTTTTGCCCGCCACTATTGCCAACGCAGCACCGGATAGTCCGACCAAAGCCCCTGCCAACAAAGCTGGAAGTAATTGTCTGCGTCGTGTCCTATCACCTACTGGGTCATCACGAAAACGGGCCAATGCTTCAAATTGTTTGTCACTTAAAAGATGACGATCTGGCCCAATCAGGTCATCAAGATTTATAACCTGGTTGCCTGTTTGTTCAATCGAGAGAATGATCTCATCGTCTCCAACCTTTACGGGCACACGCCAGACCTTTACCGGTTCTGAACCAGCCGTAGCGAAGGAGCCAGACTTGATATCTGTACTAACAGAAACGTCTCTTACGCCGCTTTCTGCCAATGCCCGCAATGCAAACTTCTTTGCATCTTCAGTGCTCATGGGTTTGGGGTCAATGTTTGCGCTATAGATTCCCGCGGCATAACAAGCAATCAGAGTGACTCCAATCACCAACCAGCGCCCGATGCTCATGTATTCAGCGACCCCGAGACTCAGTTTGTGTCATCACCTGGCCCGAGCCTTTGATCACCTCACCGATCTTTGTGGCCTGCAGGCCCGCTGCATCAAAGGCTTCAACGGCGCGGTCGCCATCATGTGATGCGACAACGACAATCATTCCTATGCCCATGTTGAACACCTTGGCCATCTCTTCGTCTGAAACGTCACCCAAACGTTGGATCTCGCCAAAGATAGGCGGAATTGACCATGTCCCGCTGTTAATCAGCGCGTCCAGATCTTTTGGGAGCACTCGAACCAGATTTCCTGGAATTCCCCCACCAGTGATGTGAGCAATGGAATGGATCTCAATGCCCCCGGCAAGTACAGAATGAATGGCTGGACTGTAAATAACAGAAGGCTTTAAGAGTTCATCGCCCAGGCTGTGGTCTGCGCCCTCCCAAGCTGGGCCATCCAACGGAAGGGCAGCGAGTTCCAACAACACTCGTCGGGCCAGCGAGTAGCCATTTGATCGCAGTCCTGGAGAGGACAAGCCGATCAAGACGTCTTGGGCTTGGACCATCTCAGAGCTCAAAATCTGATCGCGCTCGACTGCGCCCATCGCAAAGCCGACAAGGTCAAATTCTCCGGGTTTCATTGCCCCCGGGTGCTCAGCCATTTCGCCCCCCACCAGGGCACAGCCTGCCTGGCGACAGCCTTCGGCAACGCCGGACACCAACTTTGCTACATGGTCGGGATCAAGACTTCCCACCGATATGTAGTCAAGGAACAAGAGGGGCTCAGCTCCTTGGCAGACAAGGTCGTCTACACACATTGCGACCAGGTCAATTCCGATGGTCTCGAAACGACCAAGTGCCTGGGCCACCATTGCCTTTGTGCCAACACCATCGGTTGCAGAGACCAGCACCGGCTCGCGATATCGATCAGCTTGTAGAGCGAACAGTCCCCCAAAGCCACCGATGTCGCCGATGACTTCTTGGCGATAGGTAGAGCGCACCATTTCTTTGATACGAGAAATGGCTTGATCACCAGTCGCGATGCTTACGCCGGCAGCTTCATAGCTCTCACCCAACTGGTGGAACCTCTGCTTGGTCCACGCCCATTGGGTCCTTAACCTTTGAGCCCGCTCTGGCTTCTCTAGCCGCACCCGCTTCTCTGGCGTCGGCGCTTGTGTCTTCTAACACGCCTTTGTGAAGAGTTACCGGCACTCCCACCGGATATTCACCGCTCAAACATGCCGAACAAAATCCCGCGCCTACTGCGCCCGTAGCTTCCAAAAGTCGATCGAGCGTGAGATAAGCCAAAGAATCAACACCCAAATAATCGCGAATCTCGTCAACTGTGAGATTGGCTGCAATCAGTTCGGAACGGTCACCTGTATCCATGCCATAAAAACATGGCCAGCGATAAGGAGGTGACATGATCCGCAAGTGCACCTCAGCGGCTCCTGCCTCTCTCAACATTCGAACCAGAGCCCTTGAAGTCGTTCCTCTGACGATTGAATCATCAACGACAACAAGTCGCTTGCCTTCGATATTTTCATTCAATGGGTTGAGCTTCATGCGCACGCCGAGGTTGCGCATCTCTTGGTTCGGAGCGATGAATGTGCGCCCTATGTAGCGGTTCTTAACCAGTCCATCGCCATAAGCAATGCCGGAAGCCTTGGCAAACCCTTGGGCCGCTGGGATGCCTGATTCGGGTACCGGCATGACCATCGCATCGCTGTAGTCATCGACACCGGCCTGGCGAGATGGGGGGAGAGGAGCCTGAACAGCAAGTTGTTCACCCATGCGTTGGCGAGCCAAGTGCACATTTTGGTTGTAGAGGCGGCTGTCAGGCCTCGAGAAATATACGAACTCGAATAGGCATAACGTGGGCTGGATGCGTTCACGACCAAATGGATGTAGTGATCTGCACCCGTTGGCATCTATGACGACCATCTCTCCAGGCTCAATCTCGCGAACAAAATGGGCGCCTATCACATCGAGGGCAGGGGTCTCAGAAGCCAGGACCCATCCACTTTCCAACTTGCCCAGACAAAGTGGCCTAAAACCGTTCGGGTCACGTACTCCAACGAGATGACCCTCATCGATCAGCACAAATGAGAAGGCACCTTTCAGGGTGGGAAGAACTCGGATCAATGCTCTTTCGAGATCACGACCATCGCTTCGTTCTCCGCCATCAGATTTCATCTCAGATGCAAGCAGCTCGGCAACCAGATCGCTGTCGCTGGCAACCATTCCTTCGAGCATCCCTGCCTCTTCGGCAAGTGCTTGAGTGTTGACGAGATTTCCGTTGTGACCCAATGCGAACTGGGCATCGCCAATGTCTCTGTAGACCGGCTGGGCGTTTCTCCAGGTGCTTGAACCCGTGGTCGAGTAGCGAGTGTGGCCTATGGCAAGGTGGCCAACCAGCGGAGCCAGGCGTCTCTCACTAAAGACATTTGTGACAAGGCCCATGTCCTTGTCGATGATTATGGTCTGGCCATCGCTGACAGCCATGCCCGCAGATTCTTGGCCCCTATGTTGTAGAGCGCAGAGCCCCAAAAAGGTGAGCCGGGCGACTGCATGGCCGGGCGCGTATACCCCAAAAACTCCACATGCTTCTTTGGGAGAGTCGTCTTCGACATCAATCACAACGTCTATCGTGCCACGCCCAAACCCAGATTGTGTCAATGGCCAGATTGCGTCAATGAGTAGAACCCTGGGCCAAAGCGCCGGGGAGCGCTCCGCTCCACGTATCGACAATCACTGAAACCTCCAAGTCAACTAGGTCATCTATAACGAGACGAGGTCCTTCTACGTTTCCCAGTCGTACAAAGGGAATGTCTTTGGCAATACAGCGCCCTTCAACCTCTTCGAGCCTTTCAGATGAGACCGCCGCAATAACGCGAGAACTGCCTTCAGAAAACAGTTCCTCAAACCCATCTATTCCATGAAGGTTCGCGCCCAAACCAGAGCGAGCGACAAGCTCGCCCAGCGTTACAGCCAAGCCTCCGTCTGCCACATCGTGTACACCCGCCAACAGGTCGTCTGTCACCAGATCGCGTACGAACTCGGCGATACCGACATGGCCAAGAAGATCGAGACTAGGGAGCGAACCGATCGGTCTTCCTTCACCTTCATGGATTGCAGCCCAGCGAGATGCACCCAAATCGTTAGTTCTCGGCCCGATCAACAAGACATGGTTTCCTGTGGCCCAAGTCACGCCCGGAGGGGTGCGATCGAGTTGATCGATGATGCCGAGTAAACCGACGACCGGGGTTGGGTCAATGTCTCGGCCTCTGCTCTCGTTGTACAAGCTGACGTTGCCACCAACTACCGGAGTATTAAACGCAACGCATGCCTCGGCCATGCCATCGATTGCCTCAGAAAGTTGCCACATCACCTCTGGATGTTCGGGGTTGCCAAAATTCAAACAATTCACGAGGGCCACTGGTCGCGCCCCCACGCAAGCCAGGTTGAGTAGGGCTTCTGCCACAACCATGGCCGTTCCCCTTCGAGGGGCAACAGCACACCAACGATGGTTTCCATCGGTTGTAAGGCCAAGACCTCGGCCAGTATCTAAACCTGTGTCGGGATGTTTCAAACGAAGCACAACTGCATCACCGCCAGGGCCTTCAACAGTATTGAGAAACAGCTGATGGTCGTATTGGCTTGAAACCCATGTGGTGCTCATGAGCATGTCCAAAAGATCAAGGCCGGGGTCAATTGGGCGGGCTGGGTCGACAAGCTCGTCAACCGGCTTTGGCTTTGCGATTGGGCGGTTATACAAAGGCGCAGCGTCGTGCAGTGACGATGCAGGAACGTCTGCAAGCACCTCGCCATCGAAGCCATCAAGAATGCGAAGCTGCCCGCCCTCTGTAACTTTGCCAATCACCGATGCACGCACTTCCCAGCGTTCACAGATTCTGAGAACTTCATCCAGATCTTTAGGTTCAACGATGGCCAACATGCGCTCTTGGCTTTCACTGGTCATCGTTTCAAAGGGTTCCATTCCTTCTTCACGCAACGGAACAGCAGTGACATCAACGTCCATGCCCACTCCACCACGGCTGGCGGTCTCACTGGTTGCACATGTCAGGCCGGCTCCGCCCAAATCTTGAATACCCACCACCAACTTGGCATCAAGCAAGCTCAGGCAGGCCTCAATGAGTCTTTTCTCCTCGAATGGATCGCCAACTTGGACACTTGGCCGCTTTGCTTGTTCGGATTCTTCGTCACTGAAACCCGCAGAGGCCAAGACGCTTACGCCTCCGATGCCGTCGCGCCCGGTTGTTGAACCAAGCAACACCGCAAGGTTGCCCACGCCAGAGGCTTGGCCCAATACCAATCGCTCGGTTGGCAATAGCCCGAGGCACAACACATTTACCAGAGGGTTTTCTGCATAAGTCTCGTCACAGACAATTTCGCCACCGACAGTTGGAACCCCAACAGAGTTGCCATAGCCAGAAATGCCACTCACTACGCCTTCGAGAATCCAGCGGCTTCTGGGGTCATCGAGGGGACCAAAACGCAGCGGGTCCATAAGCGCAATGGGTCTTGCTCCCATCGTAAAAATATCCCTGAGGATTCCACCAACCCCGGTAGCTGCACCCTGATAGGGCTCAATTGCAGAGGGGTGATTGTGACTTTCAATTCGAATTGCAGCAGCGATGTTGTCTCCCACATCGACTACCCCTGCATTCTCACCCGGACCTACCAGCACCCACGGAGCTTCAGTCGGCAAGCGCTTCAAATGAATACGAGAAGACTTATAAGAACAGTGTTCCGACCACATCACGGCATACATAGCCAGCTCAAGATCATTGGGCTCACGCCCCAATATCTTGACGATGTCAGCAGCCTCATCGTCAGTAAGTCCCAAGGAGCGATGAAGAGGGGGGTGCATGATCACCACGCTATATTAAGCTCTAGACCCGATCGTTCTCAGGCTTTATTTACCTATTTCACACGGTCACTCGTTCGCCGGAGCTTGGCACCGAAACCCCGGCGGGCCAGATGACCGCCTCACGGCGGTAATCACATAACGGCTGTCACACACCCTC
>CAYGGL010000063.1:0-12641 GCA_964349215.1 uncultured Acidimicrobiaceae bacterium
ACTTCATTGCTATGGCTTCAAGAAGAACCGAGGAACATGGGCCCATGGCCGTTTGTTCATGGCCGTTTGCTTGATCTCTTACCTGATGGCATGAACTTATTGAATGCAACTCGACACGAATCGGGAAGTCCAGCAACTGGTAGTCATGCAGTGCATCTTCAAGAGCTTGAAGATCTTCTTGATAAAGCTCTTGCAAATCTCTAATTTTTATTTATCGTCTTGACGCTCGGGTATGCACCAAGCGCTAGCAAGTAGATGCTTGACTAGATGGTGCTATGTCTTCGCTTACTACTCATGTCGTTGTTGACGGTTCAAACATAGCGACCGAAGGTCGTAACTCGCCGAGTCTGAAACAGCTCGACGAGGGCGTTAGAGCTTTTCTAGATCAATACCCTCATGACATCTGCACCGTGGTTGTTGACGCCACCTTTGGGCGTCGCATAGATGCATCTGAGCTTCAACTTTTTCAAGAGGCACTTGAAAATGGTGAGGTCATCACTCCGCCCGCAGGCACCATTGGACGAGGCGACAAGTTTCTACTGGAGATAGCAGACCGTTCTGGGGCAGCAGTTTTTTCGAACGATTCTTTTCAAGAGTTTCATGGCGAATACCCATGGTTATTTAACAATGGCCGCTTGATAGGTGGAAAGGCAGTCCCAGAAGTTGGTTGGGTTTTTGCTTTCCGTAGTCCTGTTCGCGGACCCAGAAGTCGCCAAGCTGTTAAAGAAGCGCGACTCCCAGAAAGGAGAAGACCTGAGAAGAAACCAGAGAGAAGAACACCAGAAAATAAAAAAGTTAAACCTGCAATAACTCCAAGACCACCAAGACTTCAACGTGGCAACAGGGTGCCGACTAAGCCCCTCGTTCCAGTAAATGCTCCTATGCCATTTGTTGAATTCATCACAGAACATCCGATTGGTTCAATTGTTAATGGAGAAGTCGTCGAGTTTGCGAGTCATGGCGCATATGTGATGGTGGGAAAAGCTCGTTGCTATTCACCTACCAAACTCATGGGCGACCCTCCACCTAGAGGACCAAAGGATGTGTTAGAGATTGGAGAGACAAGATCGTTTGTAGTGTATGCACTTGATGCACCACGTCGTGGAATTGATCTTGCTCTTCCAGAATTCAAAAAAGTTAATAACGCAATGAAGTCGAGCATTTCTGAAATCGACGAGAGAATCGAAGAGAAAGAGGAGACTATGTCACCCGTTAAAAAGACAGCCAAGAAAAAAGCAGTTGCCAAGAAGAAGCCAGTTGCAAGGAAAGTAACCGCCAAGAAGGTGGTTGCAAAGAAGGCAGTTGCAAAGAAGCGTCCGGCAGTTAAGAAGGCAGCTGTTAAGAAGACAGTTGCCAAGAAGCGTCCAGCCGCTAATAAAACTGCAGTAAAGAAGACAGTTGCCAAGAAAAGATCACGTTAGGTCTGCCTTAAGGGTGGGCATGTCTACATGAGCGTTGTCTCGTTCGAGCGGGTGACCAAGCGATTTGGCGAGGTCACCGCGCTCGACGAGTTCAACCTCGTTATAGACGAAGACGAGTTGCTGGTTCTTCTCGGACCTTCAGGGTGTGGGAAGTCAACGGCTCTTCGCATAATTGCCGGCCTGGATGAACCAAGCAGCGGACTTGTTCGCATCAATGACGAAATTGTCAATGATGTAGACCCAAAGGATCGCGATGTAGCAATGGTGTTCCAAAGCTATGCGCTATATCCGCATAAGACGGTTGAGCAAAATATTGCCTTCCCGCTCAAAGCGAGGAAGGTCCCTAAGGATGAAATTGCATCCAGGGTCAAAGAAGTTGTTGATCAGCTGGGTCTCACTGATTTAACTAAGCGTAAGCCTCGTGAGCTTTCGGGTGGCCAACGGCAGCGGGTTGCTTTGGCTAGAGCCCTTGTCCGTCGTCCGGCAGTATTTTTGATGGACGAACCCCTTTCAAACCTTGATGCAAAGCTGCGGACCCAAACAAGAGCCGAATTGGTTGAATTACAGCAAAGGCTTCACACTTCGTTTATATATGTGACTCATGATCAGGTTGAAGCAATGACGATGGCCAGTCGTATCGCAATTTTGTTTGAAGGGTCTCTACAGCAACTTGGAACAGCCCAAGAAATCTATGACTCGCCTGAGAATGTCTTTGTGGCACAGTTCATTGGAAGTCCTCCCATGAACATAATCAGCGGCTCCTTGCATGATGGTGCAGGTTCTATCCAAGGTGCAGGTGCAGGTGCAGGTGCTATCCAAATTGGAGTACGCCCGGAAGATCTACGATTAGCGGGGCTTGATGAACAACTCGATAGAAGTGTCTTGTCATTGCCTGCTCAAGTGCGACTTATCGAGGCTCTTGGCCACGAACGCCATGTGATATGCGGGATCGAAGATGGAACATCGGTTGTGCTCAGAGTCCAATCTGGAGATCATTGCCCGTCAGAGAATGAGGCAATCCGTCTTGTCGCCGATTCGCATTCTCTACACTTCTTTAGCTCGGCTGACGGTAAACGTTTGTCAACATGAGTGCTCCGAATGCCACGCGGAAAGAGAGAGACCGCAAAGAACATTTGCTGGCCATTGGTTTTCTTGCACCTTCGTTATTAGTTTTTTTTGTATTTGTCATCTACCCACTAGTCCGCACGGTGCAGTTGGGGGCATACAGAAGCGATCCTTTTGGAAATCTGGGCCAATTCGTGGGCATCGATCAATACCTAGATGTTCTGGGCTCATCTTCGTTTCGTAATAGCCTTGGTGTCACATTGCGTTTTGGCCTACTGACGGTTCCTTTTGGATTGGTACTTGGCTTGGCCCTTGCGGTTCTTGCTCATCAACAGCTAAAGGGCATACAAGTTTTCAGGCTCATATTTTCATCAACAGTCGCGACATCTGTTGCAGTCGCTTCATTGATGTGGATCACATTGCTCAATCCCTCAATTGGGATGATCAATCAATTGCTGACCTGGATTGGTCATGACCGAATCTTGTTTCTTCAAGACACAAAATGGGCGCTTCCATCGGTGGCGGTGGCGACAGTTTGGCAGCACTTGGGCTTTACGTTCATTGTGATGAGCGCGGGGCTTCAAGCAGTGCCAGATGAGTTATTGGAGAGCGCACGAGTTGATGGTGCAGGCGCTTGGAGACGTTTCGTTGGAGTGACCTTGCCGATGCTCACGCCGACTTTGATGTTCGCTTTGGTTGTTCTTTCAATACAGGCATTTCAGACCTTTGGCCAGATTGACCTTTTGACCAAGGGCGGCCCGTTGGAACGAACAAACGTGTTGGTCTATTCCATTTTTACAAATGTGTCCGGTGACCCGAGCAAGGCAGCTGCTCAAGCCGTTGTTCTCTTCATCATCTTGTTAATTCTTACAACGATTCAGTTCCGGTATTTAGAGCGCAAGGTGATGTATGAAAGTTAGTAGTCGCCTTCGCCTTGGCTCGCGCTATTTCTTGTTGGTGGTTGCTGCAATCGTTGTGGCATTGCCCATCTATGTCGCTGTCGTTCTTGCGGCACAGCCAGGTGAACGACTCCTTGACTTTCCCGGCGTTTTATTTCCAAGATCATTTGAACTGGAGTCATTTCGACGGGCGATGGAGCTGGGATCACTTTCTCGCTATATGGTCAATAGTGCCGCTGTTTCGACAGTCATTGTGGTTGGTCAAGTCACTACGTCTGTACTCGGAGGTTATGCCTTTGCATGTCTTCGTTTCCCGGCGAAACGTATCCTGTTCGTGGCTTTTATTGCTACTCATATGGTGCCGGCCGAGGTAACCATCGTTGCCAACTACGAAACAATTCAACGCTTAGGTTGGGTCGACACTTTTCCCGCCTTGACAGTTCCCTTTCTTGCCAGTGCTTATGGAACATTTCTATTGCGCCAGATATTTCTCCAAATACCGAGAGAGTTACGCGATGCTGCAGCTCTTGACGGCTATGGGCATGTGGGATTTTTGTGGAACGTAGCCTTGCCGCTGGCGAAACCCGCAGTTGCCGCACTGGGACTCTTCTCATTCCTTGGCGCATGGAATCAATACCTTTGGCCACTGTTGGTGACCAACGATGATTCTCACCGTACGGTGCAGATCGGGCTCAAAACTTTGGCTTCAACCAATCTTGATCAGATCAATCTGGTGATGGCAGGAACAGTTATTGCTGCATTGCCTATTGTCGTATTGCTGTTGTTATTTCAGCGCCAATTAGTTAGGGGCCTAACTGCCGGGGCTGTGAAAGGATGAGGACTCATGAATATCTCAGATCGAAATACCTCAAATTGCATGCATAGATTACTTTTCTCAGGTTCGGCGCTAGTTGTTGCAGCGATCCTTGCTGCCTGCGGTGGAGCCGGGAACAAAGACGACAACCAAGCGTCGACGAGTGACAAGAACAGTTGTCCTGTGGAAGTTCTCAAAAAAACAACCAAGCCGATAGAGGTCACCTTTTGGCATGGCATGGCAGATGTCAATGAGGAAACCCTCAAGGCGATGGTCAATGATTACAACGCTTCTCAGTCGAAGGTAAAGGTCACGCTCCAACTTCAGGGAACGTATGACGATGTTGCCAAGAAATACTTAGCGACCCTCCGTGAAGGAAACCCACCTGAAATTGTTCAGGTCAATGAGCCATACCTTCGCTCGATGATTGATTCAAAAAGCGTAATTCCGATTCAAGAATGCTTAAACGCCGATAACTACGAGACAGATGACTATTTGGCAATACCACTTGCCCAAAACACGGTCGATCAAAAGTTATGGGCTATGCCATTTAACGTTTCGGTTCCTGTTCTTTACTTCAATGCCACGGCGTTCAAGAAGGCCGGCCTTGACCCGGCGACACCGCCTACAAACTTTGAAGAGTTGCGGGCAGCTTCCGAAAAGCTCGTCAGTTCAGGAGCCGCACGCAGCGGAGTCGCCTTTGAACTTAAGCCGGCGTATCTAGAGCAATGGTCGGCAATGGCGGGTGTAAGCATGGTTGATAATGCCAATGGTCGAGATGGCGTAGCAACCAAGGCAACCTTTGACAACAAGACCGGTCTTGGCATCTATCAGTTCATCGATCAGATGCTCGATGACAAACTTGCAATAAGCGTTGGGCGCAATCGTGCCGGATTCGACCATCTCTTGGCATTGGCCAAAGGCGATGCTGCAATGACATTTGGAACATCTGCGGCACTGGGTTCTGTTCTCAACGTGTTGGCTTCAGGGCAGTTCCCTGACGTGGAGGCCGCTGTTGGTTCCATGCCAATTCCCGGAACTGGTAAACCCGCAAGCAACGGCGGCGTATTGATAGGAGGTGGATCGCTCTACATAGTTGATAAGGGAACTACCCCCGAACAACGAGCGGGCTCCTGGGACTTTACGAAGTGGCTCAATGAACCGGCTCAACAGGCCCGCTTGCATGTGGCAACTGGTTATGTGCCTTTGCGTACCTCATCAGTAAGTCTCCCTGAGGTCGTCGAAGCATGGAAGAAAACCCCTCAGCTCCGAGTAGCTTATGAATCGTTGCTTGCATCGAAGGCAACCAATGGTGGGCCTGTCATTGGGTCTTTCTTTGATGTTCACGATGCAATAGTCGCAAGTCTTGAGCGCATGACCCTTGAGGGAGAAGATCCCTCCAAGGCGCTGAGCAAGGCCAATGCTGACGCCACAAAAGTTATTGAGGATTACAACAAGCGCATGGGCAATTAGTGGAGAGTTCTAGAACAATGCGTATTGCCACTTGGAACGTTAATTCTCTTAAGGCTCGGATGGATCGGGTTGAAGAGTGGATTGGCTATGGCGAGCCCGACATCTTGTGCTTGCAAGAGACGAAGATGACTGATAAGGCGTTTCCCGCTATGGCCTTTTCTGCTCTTGGATATGAGGCCGCGCATCATGGAGAAGGTCGCTGGAATGGAGTGGCGATTCTAAGTCGAGTTGGTATCGACGATGTGGTGTCGGGATTTGATCAGGGCATCGAGCAAGACTCCGAGGCCCGATTGCTGACAGCGACATGTGGTGGAATTCGGGTGGTAACGGTATATGTTCCCAATGGCCGTGAGGTTGGGCACGAGCATTACTACTACAAGCTCGATTGGATGCGACGCCTGCGTGAACATCTCGATATGCAAGCCAAGCCTGATAATGACGTTTTGGTCTGTGGAGACTTCAACATCGCCCCCGACGACCGAGACGTTTGGGACCCGGCCGCATGTAATGGCGGTACGCATGTAAGCGAGCCAGAGAGAGCGGCTTTGACCAATGTCGTCGATTGGGGCCTCGTGGATGTATTTCGCCGGCAATACCAAGCCGATCGCCTCTATACCTGGTGGGATTATCGAGCAGGAATGTTCCACAAGCACATGGGCATGCGTATCGATCTGATGTACGCATCCGAATCGCTCGCAAGCCGTCTTGAGTGGACGTTGATTGATCGAAATGCTCGAAAGGGAGTTCAACCTTCCGACCATGCTCCATTGGTTGGCTCGTTTAAAGAACGGACTTGATTAATGCATCCCCATGAGATCAGTCAACGTCGGGTGCTGTGGCGGGTATTGATCGCGAACGCCATATTTATGTTGGTCGAAATCGTTGGTGGTCTTGTATTTAATTCACTTGCTCTGTTGGCCGACGCCGGCCATATGGTTTCAGATGTAGTTGGGCTAAGTATTGCTCTGATTGCTCAGAGCTTGCTTTCTCGTCCGGCATCGCTTCGTCATACCTATGGGCTACAAAGAAGCGAGGTCCTTGGAGCCCAGGCAAACGCCGTTCTTTTGGTGGCGGCGGCCGGCTGGGTGATATTTGAAGGTCTTAATCGCATCGGAGATGCCCCGGAGGTCGAAGGTGGTGGCCTTATTGTGGTCGCCGGTATCGGTCTTTTGATAAATCTGGTTAGCGCCTTGTTGTTGTTTCGGGCCAGCGGCAACTCCTTGAATATGAGGGGTGCCTTCGTTCATATGCTTGCAGACGCCGCAGGTTCAGTTGGGGCCGTCATAGCTGGAGCCGCTGTTTTGATAGGCCAGGTTATGTGGGTCGATCCAGCGGTTTCGGTTCTGATTGCACTCATGGTTATTTACTCAGCTTGGGGTTTGTTGCGGGATTCAACCCATGTTTTGTTGGAGGGGGCTCCGCACGGTTTTGATCCACACGAGGTTGTTGCATTGATCAGCGGCGTCGAAGGGGTGCTAAGCGTTCATCACTTGCATATATGGAGCATCAGCTCAGAGACTCCTGCATTATCGGCCCATGTTGTGCTTGATTCCGACCCTCGCTTACATGACGCTCAACATGTAGGAGATGAGATTCGGGCGCGTCTGGAAGAACAATTTGGCATGATTCACGCAACGCTTGAGTTGGAGTGCCATTGGTGTGAACTGCCCTCAGATCATGAGCCAGCCAGATGATCTAGTACCTTCGTTGCTGTGAATGAAGAATCTGAGGTACATCCAAGCAATGATCCGAACGATAGTGCCGGCTGGGGCGCCGATTTTGTAGTTATGGAGTCGGAGTCGACTCCCCATCGAGTTGAGCTCCGTCGTCTCGCCAATCAGACTCGTGAACTTATCGAGATATTGAAGGTAAGTCGTGCGCCAATCGAGGCTGTGACGAAGGCTGCAGACATAGTTGAACAGGCACTTGGCGAACTTCGAGATTTCTCAAAGGGCCAAGTCTATGAGGGCTTTTTTGCCGAGGTAGCAAATGCGGGCGGAAGCCCTCATGCGTTCTTTGATCACAGCCCAATAGTGGGAGTCGCTAACCCTCTGGCCTCACCGATAAAACTTGCCATATCCAATGGCGTTGTCCATGGGAAGGCCAATTTCGGTCCTGCATATGAAGGTCCCCCTGGACACGTTCATGGAGGATTCATTGCGGCATCGTTCGACGAAGTCTTGGGAATGGCGCAATCCTTAGGAGGGGCGCCAGGCATGACAGGAACCTTGACTATCAAGTACCGCAGTCCAACTCCTCTAAACACCGATCTTCGTTTTGAAGCCACACTCGATAAACAAGAGGGGCGCAAGCAATTCACAAGCGGACGTCTCTACAAGGGCGACATCTTGTGTGCCGAAGCTCAAGGACTCTTCATATCGGTCGACTTTTCAAAATTCGCGAAGATGATGGCGGATAGTCAAGAGTCCCAAAAGTGAGTTCTAAGAGACCACTAGGCAACATGTTTTGCGACAAGTTCTAACAAAGTGTCGCCATAGCGCTGCGCCTTAACGGGACCTAGACCGGGAAGAGCTAAGAGCTGTTCGCGGTCTTGCGGCTGAACCTCGGCCACGATTGCCAGAGTCGTGTCATGGAATATGACATATGCAGGAACCCCTGCTGCACGAGCTGCGGTACTTCGCCATTTTTTGAGGGCGGCAAGAATGTCAGGGTCGGCATTAAGCCCAGCTTGAACAGATGGGCGAGCGCTTGAGGCTCTGTTGCGCTGCGCTTTTGTTTGTGAAGTGCCCCCTTGTGTGCCTTGGGCTGCGTGTAGAGCAGAGCGCTGTTCGGCCAAGTGTTTTCGCCAGTCGGGCCCGGGACGGTTACCTTCAGCCAAAGCGGCACGAGCGGCATCGATTTCACCGAGCCACGGTGAAGGTTTACGAGGTACCGCTCTTGAGCCAAATGTTCGCTCGGCAGCCCACGAACAGTGCAGTTTTTCCTCGGCTCTGGTCAAAGCGACATATAACAAGCGTCGCTCTTCGTCGATATCTTCATCTCGCTTCGCATGGCCTATTGGCACAAGCCCTTGTTCGAGTCCTGCGAGAAAAACGACTTCCCACTCAAGGCCTTTGGCAGCATGGAATGTGGAGAGTTCGACAGCGTCTTTCTTGGCCCCCGTGCCATCGTTGCGCTGTAGCGTCGCCGCCAGCCAGATAACAAAACCTCCCGCAGTGCCAGTCGGATCAAGTGAAAGGTATTCGTGTCCGAGACGCACTAACTCGATAAGAGCCGCCTGGCGTTCTTGGCCCGGTCTTTCTTCAAGCGAGCCCTGCTCAGACCAGCCCTGTTCATCAGGATCTTCGTTGTTACGAGTTTGGCCCATCAGGTCCTTAAGACGAGCCTCGAGTGGGCCAACAGACCCCTGGAGTTCGCTAAGGGCCACCTTGACCTCAGGCCTGTCAAGGAATGCACCTCCACCTCGTACTCGATAAGGGATTTCCGCTGCGCGAAATGCTTCTTCCAACACAACAAGTTGTGCATTTGTTCGAGTGAGTACAGCGATTCTTGACCAAGATCGTCCGGGCTGGTGAGAATCACGCACTGCCCTCGCAATGCCACGTGCTTCGTCGCTATCAGAGGCAAAAGCACGAACCGTTGGAATGGGCCCATCTCTGCGATTTGGTCGAAGAGATGAGTTCTTGGTTCCTGGTCCTGAAGCGAGCACTGCATCTGCAATGCCCAGAATCTGGGGACTTGAGCGAAAGTTGTCATCAAGAACAACTACGGTGGCGCTTGGCTCATTGGCGAAGTTCTGCAAGTAGCTTGAATCAGAACCATTCCATGAGTAGATGGCCTGATTTGGGTCGCCAACGATGCTCAAGTCGTCGTGGTTGCCTCGCCATCCAGCCAATAAGCGTGCCTGGGCTGGGTTGAGGTCTTGTGCTTCGTCTACGAAAAGGTGACGAAATTGCCAACGTTGGTTAGCCGCAAATGAGCTGTCGGCTTCGAAGGCATTTACGCATGCCATAAGCAGGTCGTCGAAATCGACCAAGCCACGGCGACGCTTTTCGACCTCGTAGCGTTCATACAAAGAGGCCATTGCGTGACGTTCGAGTGGAGGACGACGCCCGATCTTTCCAACCTCTGCTTCATAAGTTTCAGGGGTGATGCAGCGCGCTTTTGCCCACTCAATTTCTGCAGCAAGGTCAATAGGTTGTGGACCCGAGGATCTTTGAGTTTTAGATATTCCTGAAAGGCGAGCCAAAAGGCTCACTTTGCGGTCAAGCAGCGATGGTGCAGCTTTGTTGTTGTCGGCCCAATAGCGCCGTAGTTGGGCATAGGCAATGGCGTGAAATGTGCCGGCTGCCACCTGGTCACGTACGCCCAGGCTCCAAAGTCTTGATCTAAGTTCACCGGCAGCCTTGCGTGTAAAAGTGAGGGCGAGGATGCGGCGAGGGTCTGCGTTGGTTGTTACGACTCGATAGGCAATGCGACGAGTAAGTACCCGGGTCTTGCCAGACCCTGCGCCGGCAATGATCACCACTGGTTCGCCCTCAGTTGTGACTGCCTCTCTTTGGCGGTCGGTCAAACCCTCGAGCAGAGCGGTGCTATCCATGGGTCTAACAGTAGGGAGCGGGTGTGACAACAAGGTGGACCCTCAACCAATTGGCCCCCATGATCTTGCGTAGTCTCATTTGGGTGCGCTTGCGGCTAGGGTAATGAGACTCTGGCGGCGTGGCCGAGTGGTTTAGGCAAGGGCCTGCAAAGCCTTGTACAGCGGTTCGATTCCGCTCGCCGCCTCCATGACAGAACGCGAAGAAGATGTGCTTGGCGAATTTGCAGGCCGGTTGATCGGTTGCTATTCATCCGAAGAGTTGGACAACCTCCGCTCCGAATGGGACTGATAGATACTCCACACTACAAGGGCCTAGTCCTCCAGGGCGCTTGGGTCTGGGGGCACGTCGACAGCGTTTTGCTTTAGAAACTCGATCGGGACGATCTCCAAAGCGCGTTCGTGCGTACTAGCTAATACGACAGGCGCAGCCATGCCGTCGTGATACGCACGTAGCCAGTTGCGAGCTGTTACACACCAACGATCTCCAGGTACGAGACCGGGAAAATGGTACTGCGGCATTGGGGTGCTCAGATCGTTTCCGATGCTTTGTTGATGAGCAAGAAACTCGGAAGTTACTACAGCACAAATTGTGTGGCTTCCAAGGTCATCTGGCCCAGTACTGCAACACCCGTCGCGGTAAAAGCCAGTAACTGGATCAGTGCCGCAGGGCTCCAAAGGGTTTCCTAAAACATTGAGGTCGCTCACCTTTTAAGTATCTCTCATCTGCCGACTTAGAATAGAAAGCTTTATGTCGGGCTCAGCTCACGTTGGGGTTCAGAAAAAAGGAAACAGTCAATTGAGTCAGGATTGGTCACGTCGAGGGTTCATATGTGGAGCCCTTGCTTCTGTCGTAGTTGGCGCTGAAGCATTTCGCATTGGCCGTGATGAACAAGCCGGAACCCAACTAATTGCTTCGGGTTCCAACCCAAATGCCGGACTCAAAGCTGAACCTCATATGGGACGAAAAGCTGAGAGGCTTGCAGCCCAGCCCAATGCAGTCTTTCGTGTTGAGACCAGCCAACCCTTGGTTGCGCTCACCTTCGATGATGGGCCAGACCCCTTATATACCCCCAAGGTGCTTGATCTACTTGATCACTACGGCGCCAAGGCGACGTTCTTTGCAATAGGCACCAATGCCCTTGCTTATCCCGAACTGATAAGTCGAATTGTTGAAAGCGGCCATGTAGTTGCGAACCACACACATTCACATCTATCGCTTGACCGGTTGAGCCCAGAAGAGATCACGAAAGAAATAAATGATGGCAAGAGAGATCTGCTTGAAGCCGGAGCCCCTGAGTCGAATCTATTTCGTCCACCCAGAGGCAAGACCTGTAAAGCAGTTGGAGTCATTTCTGACCTCTACGGCTATCAAACAATCTTTTGGGATGTCGTTGTCGATAGTTGGCTGAAACGATATGAGGCAAGAGAGGCCGTTGACCAGATAACGGCCAGGGTCATGCCCGGTTCGATCATCTTGGCCCACGATGGTGGTCATACTCCGGGAAGAGTCGTAGATAGAAGCGACACAATCGCTGCACTGTCTCCCATGCTGGAGAAACTTACAGATCTTGGTTTAACCTCTGTGACCTTGCCGAACTTATTAGCCCTCTAAGGACGAGGTACGAGTGCGGCTCGGCGATCATTTTCACAAGGTGTGCGAACGTGGCATCCATGTAGATGATCGTTGACCATGCCCAACGATTGCATAGCGGCATAAGCGGTGGTTGGGCCGATAAAGCGAAAGCCATAGCGGCGCAGCGCTTTGGATAGGGCAGTCGATTCGGGAGTAATCGATGGCAGATCTCCCAAGAACCGAGGGGTCATGCGAGCTTTGCGCTCTGGTTCAAATGACCAAACCAGCGAAGCCAACGAGCCAACCTTTGCTTGAACTTCAATAGTGGCTCGTGCGTTGGCGATAGTTGCTTCGATCTTTCCTCGATGGCGCACGATAGAACTATCAGTCATCAACCTGGTGATGTCCTCTTCTCCAAATGAGCAAACCCGTTGTGGGTCGAAGCCAGAAAATGCGCGGCGAAAATTCTCACGTTTTCGCAAGATGGTCAACCACGAGAGGCCTGACTGAAAGCCCTCAAGGCAGAGCTTCTCGTATATACGTACATCGTCGAAGACGATCCGACCCCACTCGTTGTCGTGATAGTCGATGTAGTCCGGCGATTGAAGACACCAACCACAACGCCTACGTCCGTCGTCTCCCTCAACTGATTCAATGGTTTGCCAATCTTTGACGTCCTCCCACGGCTGAAGCCGTGGGATTCCTGAAGGGAGGCCGTTCATGCGGCTGTTCTTCGGGTGGTTCCCGCTGCCGGCGCTGCGGTCGGGCTGATGCGGGCGTAAGCCCCTGGTCCGGGGGCGGGCGCGAGGCGCAGGCCTCGGGCGAGGATGATGGT
>CAYGGL010000064.1:0-12628 GCA_964349215.1 uncultured Acidimicrobiaceae bacterium
GCATATAGCCAATCGAATACATGTGAATAAGCGTCGCTACACCGCTTACAAACAGCGCCATCGTTATGGACAAAGGATCTACCAAGAAGCCGACATCGACTGATAAATCTCCAGATGGAATCCATGAGAAGAGATGAAAGACAAACTCACGTTCATGTTCAGAACGTCCTAGTAAGCCCACAAAGGTGATTACCGCTGCGCCAAAAGAACCAGCCATGGCAGATGTGGCTAACCAGCCTGCCAGTGGCCCGCGCAAATACCGGCCTATAGCGACAAGAGCAATAAAGCCGAGCAATGGAAAGGTTGGGATTAACCACACAGCGCTGAGCATGAATTCCTTAACCCTTCAAGACCGATATGTCGTCGATATTGGCACTTGGACGTTTCCGCAAAATGGACACCAAGATGCCGAGGCCAACTACAACTTCGGCTGCTGCAACAACTAGCACGAAGAAAACCACGACTTGACCCCCGATGTCGTTGAGCATCTTCGAAAAGGTAACGAAAGTCAGATTGACAGCGTTGAGCATTAGCTCGATGCACATGAACATGACCAGAGGATTACGCCTTACCAATAGCCCATATGCCCCAATAGTAAAGAGCAGGGCAGCAAGTAAGAGGTACCAAGAATCGTTTATTTCAGCCGGCCAACTCATGATGAGATGCTCTCCTGATCAGTATCGGCCTGATCAGTATCGACTTCAGGGCTCGAATCACTGCGGTTGGCCAAAACCACCGCACCCACAACCGCAATTACCAACAAGACCGAAGTCGCTTCGAACGCAAAGAGATAATCAGAGAACAACACGCGAGCAAGCTGGACGAGATTGCCACCTTCACCTTCGAGTGGCTCGGCACTTAAAGACACACCCAAACTGATCTGTGAAGCGCGTACGGCAAGGGCAGACAGTAAGGCCAAAGAGAAGAAGGCCACTATGAACGCCCCTGTCCGTTGGCCAACCAGAGGTTCGATAGCTACATCTTCGGCAACATCAACCCCAAGCAACATGATGACAAACAAGAACAACACAACGATTGCGCCCGCGTAAACCACCACTTGCACTGCCGCCAGGAAATGGGCCTCTTGTATGACAAAAATGACTGCCACTCCAAACAGAGTCATTACCAACATGAGAGCAGAGTGAACTGGGTTGGCTGCCATAACTACACCAAGAGCGCCAGCCAACACGATGGTGCCGGCAATAAAGAAAACGAGCACGTCCATCAGTGGCCACCCCCATGACCATGGTCGCCATCATGATCGCCACTCGAGTCGTCATCAGAGTCGTCATCGACAGCTTGGCCTGCTTCTGGAGGACGGACACCAAATCCCAGTTCACCTGACCACGCCACGCGACCTTCATACTCAGCATTTCCACTCGATGCAGTAGCGCGCATCCAGGCCGAGGTGTTTATCTCATCGTCGTCATCACCCCAGAGTTCCCAGGGTAAACGTTGTGCCTTGCCATCGTCACCAACTAATAATTCACGCTTTGTATAGATGGCATCTGAGCGATTGGTGAAAGAAAACTCAAACAGTTTAGATTCGGTTATGGCCTCAGTTGGGCAAGCTTCTACACATAGGTCGCAGTGGATACAGCGCAAATAGTTGATCTCATAGACAAATCCATAGCGCTCGCCGGGAGAAACGGGGGCATCTGGTGGATTGTCCGCCCCTCGAACATGAATGCACTGAGCGGGACATACGCCTGCACAAAGTTCGCATCCAATGCATTTTTCCATGCCATCTTCGTAGCGGTTCAGAACATGGCGTCCATGTGCTCGCTCAGGCTTAGGTCGTAACTCTTCGGGATATGAAGTCGTAACCCGAGGACGGAACATCTCTTTTAAGGTGATACGAAAGCCTTGAAAGTATCCCATCAGATATTTGCTCTTTCTTTAAGTTCTTCACGTCGGCGAATCTGACCAGCACGCGACGAACCAAATAGGGCAAGTCCTCCAAGAACACAGGCAGTCAGCGAAATCAAAATCACGATCGTTAGATTCCATCCCTCATCTTCCGCGATACGAATAGCGCCGATGATGAGAAGCCACGCCAGTGAAAGAGGGATCAAACGCTTCCATCCAAGGTCCATCAATTGGTCATAGCGGAACCGTGGAAGTGTTGCACGAAGCCAGACGAATATGAACAAGAACACGAATAGCTTCGCCATGAACCAAAAGGTTGGCCAGATGATTTCCGGACCAAACAACGCTGGTCCATGCGGTCCACCCAGAAAGAGAGTCACGATGATCGCCGACATGGTGATGGTGTTCATGAACTCAGCCAGGTAGAACATTCCAAATCGCATCGATGAATACTCGGTATGAAAACCGCCAACAAGTTCTTGTTCGGCTTCAACCAAGTCAAATGGTGGTCTATTGAGTTCTGCGGTTGCGGCAATGCAGAAGACCAAAAAGGGAATGACTCCTGTTCGCCAAATATTCCAATCTAAGTAACTACCCGATTGAGAACTGACGATGTCATGAGTTGAAAGAGAACCAGTCAACAACACGACTGCAACCACAGACAAGCCAAGAGCGGCTTCGTAGCTGACCATTTGTGCAGATGCTCGAACCGAACCGAGAAGAGGATACTTCGAGCCTGATGACCAGCCTGCCAACATCACGCCGTATACAGCAACCGACGACATTGCCAACAAGAACAGAACCCCAATGGGGGGATCGGCTACTTGCAAAAACGTGCGGTGACCAAAAATCTCGATGGTGCCATCTTCTCCAGCGAATACGCCTCCTATAGGGACGATGGTGAAAGTGAGAAATGCGGGAGCCACCGACAGATAAGGCGCCAGGCGAAATACCAATCGGTCGGCCTTATTGGGTATCAGATCTTCTTTGAAAATAAGTTTGATGCCATCTGCCATCGTCTGCAGCAAGCCCCACTTGCCGGCACGATTGGGGCCAATGCGGTTTTGCATATCAGCAATGACTTTGCGCTCGAACCAGATCATGAAAATGACGCCGACCATTACGAAGCTAAAGCCCGCCAATACCTTGACGACTACCATTACGACTACACCAAAGTCGACTCCTCCGCTGAAGAGTGGATCACCCATCAGAGTCCACCATCTTGATCATGATCGCCACGACCTACGGTTTCTATACGAACCTCGGTAACTGGCAATGAAACGTCAATTAGATCTGCGGCACCACTCCCAGGTTGATTGAAAGAAAGCACGACCGTACCTCGCTCTACCCCTTTATCTGAGCTAACCGGTGCAACGATTGCTCCTCGACTTGATGCAATGCGAACACGATCATTGGTCGAAACTCCGAGACGATCGAGGTCTGAAGGGTTGACTCTCAGAATCTCGCCGGGTGCCAAATGTGCAAGGGAAGGAGCATTTTGAAGAATAGTTCCATTGTCATAAAGCTTGCGGCCAGAAATCAGACGCAGAGAATAGCCATCTATTGGAATAGTCGCTGTTGGTTCTGAATCTAAAGTCGTCGTCACTCTTGAGTCGGCGCTCTTTGCAATAATGCCTTGCAGGCCTTCTGAAGAAGAAAGTCGATCTCGGGTTATTCCCGCGTGAGAGGGTGCAAGGCTTTCGATCTCATCCCAGATTGATTCCGTGTTCTCAAATCCAAGATTGGCGCCCATGCGCTCAGCCAGTTCTGCTGCGATCATCCAATCAGGACGCGCCGTCCCCGGCGGAGTGACCTTCTGGTTCAGTCGACTTACTCTTCCCTCGATATTTGTCGTAGTGCCTGTTTTTTCCCCGTATCCCGAAGCGGGCAAGACGACATCGGCTTGACGGACAGAGTCGGTTTCAAAACAATCAATAGACAGCACAAACCCAGCGCCCGCTATTGCACGACGAGCCAAGTTGCGATCTGGGAAATCAGAAAGTGGGTCGGCTCCCAACAATACGAGAGCTTGGATTTTTCCCTCAGCCGCAGCCTGCAATATTGCAGTCGTGTCCAAGCCGGTTGTTTCTGGAAGTTCACCCCAAGCCTCACTGAATGCTTCGCGTCCTTCGGCCAAAGAGATACGCCCAGGCAACATTCCAGGAGTCATCCCCATATCGAGAGCCCCATGCACATTCGATCTTCTCAAAGCTGAAAGAAATCGCATTCCTGATACATGGGACTTAAGACGCAGAGCTGCTTGAACAACAGACGCGTTGGCCTCGGCTAGCGAAGGACGCCCGATAACACAGACCGGTTTTGATACTTCCAACAACGCGCGAGCACGGCTCAAATCACTCTGAACATCAACATCGCCTGAGCCCTCAAGCATCTGATGAACAAGAACATCAGCTTCACCAGGACGATAACGAAGAGAGACGGTGGCGTAACGCGTCATGCTCGTTTCAGAGGCGCTGATCTCAATTATCTTCAGGCCCTTATTGACCACTGCGTCTCTTAAGCGCAGGTATAGAACCGGAAGTTCTTCTTTAATATCTGGACATAGGAGAACGACAGTTTCGCCGGCACAAGCCTCATCAATAGTCGCACGTTCTAAACCCAACACGATCTCACTTGGAAGACCATCGCCGAGTTGAGAGTCGATTGAGTCGGTACCCAAAACGCTACGAGCAAATTTTGACCAGGCATATGCATCTTCATTGGTAAGACGAGCCCCGCCGATAACAGCAATTGACGATGAGCCGTGACGTTCTTTCGCACCCTTAAGAGCATCAGATGCTTTTTTCATTGCCTCTGACCACGACGCATCTACCAAATCGTCGCCGCTGCGTACCAGCGGACGCCCGAGTCGGCTCTCAGCATTTACGGCCTCAAAATCAAAACGTCCCTTGTCGCACAACCAACCCCAGTTAACTGGATCAACATCTACACCCAGATAGCGAACAAGTTCGTTAGACGATGACTCGACAGCTACCCGACACCCAACCGAACATGACGTACAAGTTGATTCGACTTGATCGAGATCCCATGGGCGGGCCTTGAAACGATAAGGAGTTGCGGTCAATGCTCCCACTGGACAGATCTGCACCGTATTTCCGCTGAAATAAGAAGAGAAAGGGTGATCAGGGAAAGTGTTTACTTCGGTTGCATTCCCACGATTCACAAACGAAATGAGCGGATCACCGGCAACTGTTTGTGCAAAGCGTGTGCAGCGGTCGCAAAGGATACAACGCTCACGATCAAGCTGGACGACGTCGCTGATCGGAATGGGCTTTTCGTAATGGCGCTTCTCTTCAACAAAACGACTCTCGCCAGGACCAAACGCGAGTGTCTGATCTTGCAAAGGACACTCTCCACCCTTGTCACAAACAGGACAATCAAGCGGATGATTTATGAGCAGAAACTCCAGAACCCCATCTTGAGCTTTCTTGGTAACAGGCGACTCGGTCTCGATAACCATGTCCTCTGAAACCGTAATCATGCATGAAGGAAGTAGGGCTGGACCTCGGCCGGTATCAACCTCGACTATGCACATTCGACACATGCCCACAGGCTCCATGCGTGGGTGATAACAAAAACGCGGGATATAGACCCCTGCTCTTTCGGCAGCGTTGATGATCAGTTCCCCAGGTTGCGCCTGGATGGCGCGCCCGTTCAACGTAATGGAGACGCCGGTTACCGACTCAGACTCTGACGAGGCAATATCAGTCATAGGTACACCCGCCATGGTCGATATGGGCTACATATTCATCGCGGAATCGTCTGATAGACGAAGCCACCGGTGATACCGCAGATGGTCCAAGAGGACAGATCGTTGTTTGCTTAGGAGGCCAGGTAATTCCAGGACTCAAGTTGTCACTGACGTCGAGCAAAAGATCCAAATCATCAAGTCGACCGGTTCCCTCTTCGATTCTGTGCATGATCTTCTCGAGCCAATTGGTTCCCTCGCGACAAGGCGTGCACTTGCCACAAGATTCATGAGCAAAGAAGCGCACGACCCTCAGGGCTGCTCGCACCGGACAAGTTGTCTCGTCCATGACAACTACCGCTCCCGAACCAAGCATTGAGCCGGCCTTGTCTACTGCAGGCTTGCTTAAAGGAAGGTCGAGGTGCTCTTCATAAAACCAGGGGGCAGATGCACCCCCGGGAATGAAGGCTTTCAAGCTCCGTCCATGATGAACTCCTCCACCATAAACAGGGGCTTCGATCAGGTCACGAAAGGTTGTCTTGCCCATCTCGACCTCATAAACACCAGGCTTGCGAACATGGCCTGATAGGGCGAAGATGCGAGTTCCTGATGACTCCTCGGTTCCCAGACCTGCAAAGGCCGCACCACCATTGTTGATTATCCAGGGAACATTCGAGAGAGTCTCGACATTGTTCACGATGGTGGGTTGCATGTAGAGGCCTTTAACTGCAGGAAAGAAAGGGGGCTTAAGACGTGGCATGCCACGGTTGCCTTCAAGACTTTCGATAAGGGCTGTCTCTTCACCAACGATGTAAGCGCCTGCACCCCAGTGCAACACAACATCAAGGGACCACCCCGAACCCATGATGTCACGACCTATATAGCCCTTTGCGTAAGCCTCGTTCAAAGCATTGGCAACACGTTCGTGTGCAAATGGCATCTCGCCGCGGATGTAAATGAATGCTTGGCTTGCTTCAATTGCATATGACGCTATGAGAACGCCCTCGATCAATTGATGAGGATCTCTCTCAAGCAATAAGCGATCTTTATATGTTCCAGGTTCGCTCTCGTCACCATTGACAACCAGATAGCGAGGAGCAACATCGGGTGGAAGAAACCCCCACTTGATGCCGGCTGGAAATCCTGCGCCGCCGCGACCTTGGATGTTCGCAGCCTTAACTTCAGCTATAACACTCTCTGGCGACAAAGAAAGAGCTTTGCGCAAAGCCGTATAACCACCCGATGTCTCATAGCCGCTGATGGTGTGCGCATCAGATTGGTCAAAACGAGCAGTGATCAGCTTGGGTACATCAGTAACCGTCATCAGCCAATCTCCTCTGGAAGACCCACTCCGCCATGACCTGACCATCTCGATGAATCAACTTGTTGACGCACCCGAGTCAACGTTCCGTGCGGCGGTATATCTTCTTCGCGTCGCCCGGCTCGCAGGTCGTCAAATAGAGTGTCGGCCTCTTCATTAGTGATGCGATGAAAATAACGGTAATTGACCTGCAAACACGGGGCTTCAGTGCAAGCGGCGATGCACTCAACGTCATTGAGACTAAAGACTCCGTCAACTGTCGTTTCGCCAGGGCCGATTCCCAGTGACTTCTCGCAATGTTCCAAGAGTTGATCGCCGCCTTGCAACATACAAGAGATGCTCGTGCATATATTGACCACATAACGGCCAACTGGCTTGCGTTTAAACATCTCATAGAAGCTGCAAGTTGCAAGAACCTCAGATGGGGTCAGATCCAACAACTCGGCAATATGGGCCATTGCATCATCGCTAACCCAACCGTCTTGTTCTTGAGCAAGGTGCAATAGAGGAATCAATGCAGATTTAGGTCGTGGGTAACGCCCGATGATTTCTCTTGCAAGGTTTATGTTGTTCGCGTTCAGACGAGCCATCAGCGATCAACCTCTCCCATGATCGGATCAACCGATGAGATTATGGCGATCGCGTCTGCCACCATTCCCCCACGCAACATGTGAGGGAGAGACTGCAAATTTACAAACGAAGGCCCTCGAATATGCATGCGATAAGGGTTAGAGCTTCCGTCTGATACCAGGTAACAACCCAACTCACCCCTAGGGGACTCAACCGCTACGTATACCTCACCTTCGGGAACCTTGAATCCTTCAGTGAAAAGTTTGAAGTGATGGATCAACGCTTCCATTGACTCATCTATACGAGCTCGAGGAGGGGGGGTGATCTTCGGATCTTGCACCCGATAGTCACCTTTGGGCATCTGATCAAGAATTTGATGAACGATACGAATCGACTCTCGAATCTCGTTAAGTCGAATCGCATAACGATCGAAGACATCGCCAGTTGTGCCAATAATTACGTCAAACTCAACCTGGTCATAAGCAAGATATGGCATTGTCCGACGGAGGTCCCAAGCCAACCCGGTAGAACGCAAGATTGGCCCAGTCACTCCAAGAGCAACGGCCTCTGCGGAAGTCATTACTCCCAAACCTTGAGTTCGTTCCCGCCAAATTGGCTGGCCTGTCATTAAGACGTCGTATTCATCAAGTCGAGGAGGAAGTTCCTCAAGAATTGCAAGAACATCATCACGCCAACCGTCTGGAAGGTCTGCTGCCACTCCACCTGGACGGATGTAATTGTGGTTCATCCGAAGGCCGGTCACCTTCTCAAAAAACTCCAGCAATGACTCGCGCTCACGCCATCCGTAAATCATCATCGACACCGCACCAAGATCCATGCCGTTTGTCGCCATGAACAAACAATGAGAGGAGATGCGGTTGAGCTCGGACATCAACATGCGAATCCATGTAGCGCGTGCAGGAATTTCGACATCAAGCAGCGCTTCGGTTGCCAGCGAGAAAACCAACTCGTTAAAGAAGGGGCTGGCATAGTCCATGCGAGTTACATTCGTGCCGCCCTGAACGTACGAGAGCTGCTCACCAGTTTTTTCCATGCCAGTATGCAAATAACCAATCACTGGCTTACTTCTCAAGACCGTCTCGCCCTCGAGTTCAAGCATCAGCCTCAAAACCCCATGAGTACTGGGATGTTGAGGGCCCATGTTTATGATCATGGTCTCATCTTCTGAAACCTGACCTACCAGATCAGCCACTGCTGCTTCAGACATCCTCAGAACTGCGCCCGACTCACGCAACAGTTCGTTGGCGGCAGTGGCCTCTCGTGCACCGAGTTCTTGAGCGCCTTCGAATGCGTCTGCGGCACCACCATGATCATGAGTCTTCATCTTTGACTCGCAGCACTCTTGAACTGCACAGGTATACGACCCATGTCATAGTCCTTGCGCAACGGATGGCCTTCCCAATCTTCTGGCATCAGTATTCGGGTTAGATCTGGGTGGCCTTCAAAGGTGATTCCGAACATGTCGAACACTTCACGCTCCATTGCTTCGGTCCCGGGAAAGAACGGAAACAATGAGGGCAAGCTCAGTGCATTTTCTGAAACCTGAACGCGTATGCGAATACGTTCACGAGCAGCAAGTGAGAGGAAATTAACTACTACTTCAAAGCGTTCCTGGGTCATCTCTTCAGGAAGCGATCGGCCCCTGTGCGTCAAAAAGTCGACTGCCGTCAGGTCTATGCACATGGAGAAGCCATCGTCGAAAAGTGCTTTAACCACTTCAAGGTAACGATCGGCTGTTAAATGAAGAACCGCTTGACCGTGAGAATAAGTAGTCGGCACTCCATATCGAGATTCAACATTGCTCATGTAGCAAGCGTCTCCAGCTGAACTCCTGCACCTGTGCCAGATGCCGACCTGCGACGAGCGATCTCACCTTCTCCGATTAGACCATGCAATGTGACAATGGAATGCATAAGGGTCTGAGGTCCGGGAGGACATCCTGGAGCATAGACATCAACGGGCACGATCTGATCTACACCTTGGACAATGGCGTAGTTGTTAAACATGCCACCACTCGATGCACAAACTCCCATTGAGATAACCCATTTGGGCTCCATCATCTGGTCATATATCTGACGCAACACGGGGGCCATCTTTTGGCTAACACGTCCGGCAACGATCATCAGATCGGCCTGGCGAGGAGAGGCGCGGAACACCTCCATGCCAAATCGAGCAAGATCATTATGCGCGGCCCCAGAAGCCATCATTTCAATAGCACAACAAGCAAGGCCAAAGGTTGCCGGCCAAACACTGTTGCGCCTGGCCCAACTGACGACATCATCGAGACGAGCCGTTATAAAGCTGTCTTGAAAACCTTCGTATCCTTCGTGAGCTACCTTCATGCAGCGCCAACCTTAGATTCATCGTCGACTTGTCTGGTGGGCCTGCCCTCTAAACCAACTCTGCGAATAGAACTCTCAGATGTCCGAATTGGTACAAGGCGAGACACCTTCTTGACCGTTCCCCAGTCGAGTGCGCCCTTGCTCAATAGGTAAAGGAATGAAACCAAGACAGCTGTCGAGAAAATAAGCATTTCAAACAGACCATATGCACCTAACTGGCGGTGATATACGGCCCACGGATACAAGAAAATGATCTCGATATCGAAGATGATGAAGATCATCGCAACAAGAAAGAATCGAACCGGGAAACGCTGTGGGGCCTCTCGACTGGGAACAATTCCACACTCGTAAGGATCTTGCTTGGCCACAGTAGGGCGACTGGGCGCCAAGAACTTGGTTGTTACGAGGCTTCCAAGTACAAAAACCACCGCCAGCACGAGCATGACGACGAGTGGGAGGTAATTATCCACGAGCCTCAGCAAGTGCCTTGTCGCGACGGTGCATGGCGTTGCAGGTAACCGCAAAGATCACCATTGACGTGAATGCAATCACCGCAGGTGGAAGACGCTTTGAACCCAAATCACGTTCCATCACAACTGAGATAATGGGAGCGGTCGGATCTTTCTCAGGCCTTGGCGGAACCTCACCGAAGTTGATGCACTTAGTCCCTGGCTCACAAGTTTCGCCCTCTTGCAGAATCACCACTGGAATGACTTTTTGTACTTGAACTATCGCGTAGTGAGGAGGATGCGGAAGGGGAATCATGTCGATTTTATTTACAAACGCATCTGGATCTTTCCCACCCTTGTCATAAGCACTTAGGACCAAGAAATCGGAAGCGGCGTCGAATTGCTTAAGAGGGCCGTTTTCCTCGATCAGTGCTTCGCTGGCAGTGGTTTCTGCTTCTCCTCTTTTGGTGTTTCCAGGAGGAAGAGCGTTCCAATCTTTTAGATCATGGGCATCATCGAGTGCGGCAACAGAAAGATCTTTGGGCGATCTGCTTTCTACAACCTCTTTAACTTTCCACTGGGAAGGACTCCCCTGCATGCCAATGGCATAAATCATCCAGATGATTCCCATAATCATCATCCAGGCCGAGAGCGCTGCAACAGAGATTAGAAACCCGAGACGTGAACCAGTGTTGGTCGCGACCAACAAATAGGTAGAACCGCAAAGGACTCCAACGCCTACGACAACTACGAGGATTCCTCGAATCGTCGGGTCCCATGTGACGGTGATAGCAAGAATGGTGGAGAGCATCTACTTATCCTTTCCCAGCCGTCTTGGCAGCAGCGAGCTCACGCTCATAGTCGACAATTGCTGCTATCTGGTCGGGCGTCAATATGTTTGCGAAGTAAGGCATCTTTCCACTGCTCTGACCGCCTAATCCATAACGCGATCCCGCCTTAACTCCGCCAATAGCAGGGTCGCCGGCGACAAAATCTATATGGTCTTGGCGATCGGGGAATTGAGTTAATACGTTGCTAAGAGGAGGGCCAAAGAAGCCGCCTCCCGGTTCTTCTGCTTCGCCAAACGAATATCCGGCTGTATGGCAACGAGCACAATTGGCATTGAACAAAACCGATCCTACTGAAGGGTTGTCTTCACCTGCAGCCTTTATAGCATCCAACTCATTGGCCGCAAGCTCTTCGGACTGCTTGCGGGCTTGTTCTGGCGTGAGTTCTATCTTGTGCAAATAAGAAATTACATTTTGGAGCTGCTGCTCTGTCATTGGGCCTCCGCCCTCCGTTCCCCAAGCGGGCATCGGAGAAAACGGCCGTCCGTAAGTCAAGACGTACAGAATTTGCTCATCGGTCATGCGCAAAGTCACATCATTGAGCGATGGGGCCTTCCACTGAACTTGGCGAAGCTTGCCAGTCTTTGGATCCGTATAAGTGTAAGTAACCTCCCCCCCGCGACCATCCAGGCCTCCATGGCAACCTGCACAGTTGAAGCCACCATTTTCTGTTAAATCAAAAAGACCTTCGCCACGACTTGCGAATACTTCATTGAAATCGGCCACGGCCCCTTCTTGACGTCCAGGTTCGCCCAGCCAATAGAAGGGAAGACCAACGAAAATAATGACAAGGGCTGCCACTCCTGAAAGTTGAAACCTCATCAAACGAGAAGTCTCAAGAGTGTCGTCATCGAAGTAAGTCTTGCGATTTGGCGCCAACTCAATCTCGGCACCAATTTCTGGGGAACCCTTTCGAGAATTGACCAGTGCATATGCCAACCAGGCCGCCACCATCAATATGACAAGCACCATACCCACGGTCTGTTGTGTCTGTGCTGCAATGAACATCAGTGACCGCCTCCAGTAGTGCAGTGAGGACCTTCTGCTTCTTGGCCGGTTGTGTTGGTGCCGATCGGAACACCATTTATAGCGACACCGGTGTCAACAGTTACGACTCCGCCCTCAACCGTTACCACAAAAGTGTCAAGTCCCCGAGGAGCGGGACCACCCTTTTTCTCTCCCACACGGTTGTATTGCGAGCCATGACACGGACACTCAAACCACTGAGAAGTCTCACACCATGGCACTTTGCATCCGAGATGAACGCACTTTTGATAAAGCGCGAGTACTCCTTCTTTCATGCCAGGCAGCACGGAGGAAGAATAGACATTTTCAGCCTTTTGAATTGAATCCTTCGGATATGGATTCAGATAAAAACGGCCTTCAGGCACATAGAAGGGCTTACGTGTATCACGAATAGTCGAAAGAATGTCTTCTAGTTTTCCAACGTTGATTTTTCCACCGAATCCTTTGCCGGCGGGTGGCCATAGGAATGCAAG
>CAYGGL010000065.1:0-12544 GCA_964349215.1 uncultured Acidimicrobiaceae bacterium
AACCCGGGCCGCTTCCACTTGGGTTTCCGAAGTCGACGGTGATGACGTCACCCGCCTGCATACCGCTCCGCCGTGGAGAGTCCTGCGGCGACGATGGTTTGCTCGGTGATGGTCGGCTCATGCGCTGCGAGCTCGGCTCCAATTCGTCGCTGCCGTTCAGAGCGAGCGAGGCGGTGGAGCATCTCGTCAAGGGTGATGTGCTCAGAAGCGGCAAGCGCACCGATCTCGTCGCGCACCGCTTTCGACACCCGAATGGTAGTCGAAGTGGTAGACCTTGGACTCATACGATGAGTCTACCATTAACCAGCCGACAAACATGACGGTCATCGGCCGCAGGGGGGTTCGGCCATTGTTGGAGCTGGGGCCCTAGACTCCCAGCCATGAACAATGAGCGTGCTGAGCTCTCTCTAACAGATCAGACGCCGACAGATCAGACGGAAGAATCGAGTGTTGGCGACGATCGGATTCTGACCATTCCGAATTTGATCTCCTTGGCTCGACTTGCTTGCATTCCGCTTTTTTGGTGGCTACTGGTCATAGAAGAAAGGCGAGCGGATGCTGCGTATCTGCTCGCAGCCCTGGGTGCGACCGACTGGGTTGACGGATATATAGCCAGAAGGTTCAACCAAGTTTCGGCTCTTGGAAAAGTTCTTGACCCAACAGCAGATCGCCTCATGTTCATCGTTGGGGTGATTGCAATGTTGGTAGATGGATCATTGCCAAGAGCTGTTGCAGTCCTGTCAATTGTCCGTGAGTCATTGGTGGCAATGGCATCAGTCGTCCTTGCTGCGATAGGAGTCCGTCGAATTGATGTCACTTGGTGGGGAAAAACGGGAACATTTCTCTTGATGTTTGCCTACCCGTTGTTTCTTGCAGGACACGCAGGTTTGTCATGGTCTGGGGGCGCTGAGTTCATGGCCTGGGTGTTTGTGATTCCGGGTTTGGCCATCAGCTACTTCTCTGCTGCCGGTTATGTTCCTATGGCCAGGAAGGCTCTTGCAGAACGCGGCATCCAAGAAGAGTCACCCGAACAAAAGCAGAAAACATGAAAGCAGTCATCATGGCCGGCGGAGAAGGCACTCGCCTGCGTCCGCTGACATCAAATCAACCAAAGCCGATGATTCCACTGGCCAACAGGCCAATGATGGAACACATTGTCCGACTTTTGCACAAGCATGGTTATGACGACATTGTCGTCACGGTGGCGTTTTTGGCCAACCATATACGTACTTATTTTGGAGATGGTTCTGAGTTCGACGTCCGCATGGTTTATGCCACTGAAGAAACCCCACTTGGAACAGCGGGTTCAGTTAGAAACGCAATGGAAGAACTTGACGATACCTTTTTGGTGATATCGGGCGATGTGCTAACTGACATCGATCTTTCAAAAATTGCAGAGGTTCATAAAGAGCGAGACGCACTTGCGACTATTGGTCTTACCGCTGTCGAAAATCCTCTTGAATTTGGAATCGTCATTACAAAAGATGACGGCTCTATCGAACGTTTCTTGGAAAAGCCCACTTGGGGCCAAGTGTTTAGCGACACGGTTAACAACGGCATATTCATGCTTGAACCCGAAATATTTGATTTCATTGCACCAAGTGGCCCGGTGGATTTTTCTACAGACGTTTTTCCAAAGTTGCTCGAACAACAAAAGCCCCTGTATGGATACGTATGCGAAGGGTACTGGGAAGATGTCGGAACGGTCGAGGCTTATTCACGTGCCCATCGTGACCTGCTCGATGGCAAGGTTGACATAGAAATCCCCGGGTTTCAGGTTGAAGATGGCATTTGGATAGGTGAAGGCGTCGACATCGATGCAGGCGCAAATATCACCGGGCCGGCACTCATCGGTGATTACACAAAGGTAGAGCCAGGTGCTCGTCTCGGTTCTTATACCGTGTTGGGATCCAACGTGATGGTTGGTTCAGACGCCGAGATCGAGAGATCCGTTATTCATGACAGTGTCTATATGGGCAATGGCGTACGTGTTCGAGGGGCCGTCATCGGCCGCTCATGTGATCTTCGCTCTGGTGCAAGTTGTGACGAAGACTCAGTTCTTGGCGATGACTGTTTCATTGGCGAACAGGCGGTCGTCACCGCAGGAGTCAAGGTTTACCCATTTAAAACCGTTGAGGCAGGAGCAGTAGTAAATGCTTCTCTCGTTTGGGAAAGTAAAGGCGCACGTTCGATCTTTGTAGAACATGGTGTTGCCGGATTGGCCAATGTAGACATAACCCCGGAGCTTGCTACGCGTGTGGCTATGGCCTATGCCACCACGTTGCAAAAGGGCGCAACGGTTGTGACTTCTCGCGATGCGAGTCGTTCGGCTCGTATGTTGAAGCGTTCAGTTATGGCCGGACTAAATGCTGCAGGCGTCCATGTAAACGACCTGGAAGTTGCACCAGTTCCAACAACTAGATTTCAGGTTCGATCAGAACAAGCGCAAGGGGGAATCTCAATCCGTCTGATCGAAGGAGATCCTCAATCTGTGATCTTGCGTTTCTTTGATGTCGATGGCCTCGACATGTCTGAGGCGATGATCCGAAAAATTGAGCGGCTGTTCTATCGAGAGGATTTTCGACGAGTTTTTCCTGGCGACATCGGAGACATTGGCTACCCTCCCAGGGCAATCGAGCATTACACGACTGCAGTTACGACTGCAGTTGATTTTCGTTTGATAAGAGAGAAGCACTTCAAGGTAGTTGTTGACTATTCATACGGAAGCACCGCTTTTGTAATGCCAAATGTTTTGGGGAAACTTGGCGCCGAAGTGCTCGCCGTTAACCCTTATGCATCAACTGCCCAAGCAATTACATTTGACCCCGCCACACACGCTGCTGATGTTGGGACGCTGGTTCGTTCATCGGGTGCTCAGCTTGGGGTGGTAATTGATCCCGGGGGAGAGCACCTCACCTTGATAGACGACGAGGGCCACATCCTCAGCGATACCGAGGCGATGCTCTCGTATATCCATCTAATAGGTCTTAACGCTGTCGCTGGAAGTCGCATAGCACTTCCCATACTTGTCACTTCGGCTGCCGAACGCCTTGCTGTGCGCCATGGTCTTGAAGTCGTATGGACCAAGCTGAGCACGGCAGCTTTGATGGATACCGCCAGCAGGCAAGGAATGGTATTTGGCGCAGGTCTGGGGGGGAGTTTCATCTTCCCCTCCTTTCTTCCGTCGTTTGACGCAACGGTCGCCTTCGTGTCGATGCTTGAATTGCTAGCCCGCAACGAAGTGAAACTTTCAAGCGTGGTAAACACCCTCGAGCCAGTTCATATGGCGCATGAAGTTGTCAACACGCCATGGCATGCCAAAGGAACAATCATGCGTTCATTGGTGGAAGGCGCCACACGCGAGCTTGTACTTGTTGATGGCGTCAAAGAATTGACGGAACAAGGATGGATTCTCACGATTCCTGATCCTGAAGACCCGACAACACATGTGTGGACGGAGGCTGATTGTGAAGAAAATGCCCAAGATTTGGCTCGTGGCCAGGGCCAGCGTATTCTCAAATTGCTTCGTCCGGGCACAGAGTAGCCACTAACGCCCATCTATCAGATAACGTCCGGTGATGGATTTTCCTAATGAGCTTCGTTATTCGTCAGATCATGAGTGGGTTCAGCTTCAAGGCGATGACATTCGAATGGGCATCACTGATTACGCCCAAGATGCGCTTGGAGACATCGTCTTCATACAGCTTCCCGCACTAAATGCGGTCGTAGACACCGGTGCGAGCTTCAGCGAGGTTGAGTCGACCAAGTCTGTTTCTGATATTTATGCCCCAGTAGCGGGAACTGTTATTGCCGTAAACGACAAGCTTGTTGATGAACCACAACATTTGAACGAGGACCCCTATGGTGAGGGGTGGATTTGTGTCATCAGGCCGGACAATGTCGATGAGGTTAACTCTCTACTTGATGCCAAAGCGTATAGAGCTTTGGTTGAGGAATAGCTAGTAAGAAATCAGGGGGCTTGAGATGATCTGCGATAGATGTGGACATCAAAACGAAGAGGGAGCAAACTTTTGCTCTTCTTGTGGAGAAGCCTTGGCCGGTGAACGCCATCACACGCTGAGTCTTCCTCGCGTCGAAGGCGATGTTATTAACTCTGACCTCACTGATTCAGGAGCAGTCACTGTAAAAGATGAGTGGGTCATTGATCGAGAGGCGCTTGGTGATGCTCCAGGAATGCTCATCATCAAAAGTGGGCCAGGTGCTGGGTCGATCTTTTTGCTCGACGAACCAGTCACGACGGTTGGCCGTCACCCAGATAGCGGGGTCTTTCTTGACGACATAACGGTTTCTCGTCGCCATGCCGAGTTGATACGAGCTGAGAACATTTTTTTGGTCAAAGATGTCGGCTCATTGAATGGCACTTACTTGAACCGCGAACGGGTGGAAGAATCTCCCTTAAGCGATGGAGACGAATTGCAGATTGGTCGCTTCAAACTGGTTCTGGTTTGCAATACCGAACGAAACGCATCATGAGGGTGGCTTAGCGTGAGTGATAAGCCTAATTCTGAGCAACATTTATCAATTGGTGAAGTTCTCGATTTGCTTCAAGATGAATATCCTGACGTCACCATTTCGAAGATCCGCTTTCTAGAAAGCCAAGGCCTAATTGATCCCGAACGGACTCCATCTGGCTACCGCAAGTTTTATGAGCAAGACATCAAACGCCTGCGTTGGGTGCTTTTGCAACAGCGTGACCACTTTCTTCCCTTGAAGATTATCAAGGACAGGCTTGGCTCTTCAGAAGAAATTCCAGATATCCATAACTCTCTTGATGAGGCTGAGGATACTAAGCCTGAGCCTGACGGTAAGAAATCTACGCCGGAACCGATTAAGTCTGAGGCTAAACCAAAGCCAGAGGTGCCAAAGGATAACGCGTCAGAGGCAACAAACTTGCTTGGCCCCCTTCTGACTTCTTTGACCTCTGCAACGTTCAGTCTCGATGAACTTTCGAATTCATCGGGTCAGTCTCGTGAGCAGATCAAAGAACTTGAGCGTTATGGAATTTTGACCGGCAAGGCGGTGGGTGGCCATGTCGTCTATGACGAAGAGGCCCTGGTGGTGGCGAGGATCGCAAAGGATTTATCAGATCACGGAGTAGAGGCTCGTCACTTGCGTATGTATAAAACAGCGGCCGAGCGCGAGGCCGGGTTTTACGAACAGATGGTCTTGCCTCTTATTAAGCAACGTAACCCTGCATCGAGACGCCAAGCTATTGACAAAGTTGGCGATATGGCTCGCTTAGGTGAAAACCTTCGAGCGAGCTTGTTGCGCCAGGGTTTGCGTTCGGTGATCGAAGGTTCTGATCCATCTCGCTGATCACGAAAAGATCAGCGATTTCCATCTTTAGAACACCAAGAAACGATAGGGTTTCGAATGTGGTCGAGATGGAGGTTTTAGGTGTGCGTCTTGAGCTGCCGGCTAATAATCCGGTAGCGCTGTTACGCGAACTTGGCGGCGAACGCCGAGTGTTGCCTATCTACATCGGCCCCGAAGAAGCCAAATCTATTGCTTTGGCAATGGAGGGCATTCCAACGCCTCGACCAATGACCCATGATCTGTTGCGCGACGTGCTCAATGAGATTGGTGTAACGGTCCATCGAATAGTGATAACTGATCTGCGTGAAAGCACTTTTTATGCAGAAATAATTATGGAACATGGCGGTCAAGTACATGTGGTTTCGAGCCGGCCTTCTGACGCAATAGCACTAGCTGTGAGGGTTAATGCTTCGGTGTTTGTAGAAGAATCGGTCCTCGATGTCGCTGCAGCGCCAATGCCTGAAGAGCCAGAGGAACAAGACCAGATCGTCGATGAGTTTCGTGCTTTCATCGACGACGTGAATCCAGAAGATTTCGCAAGCTGACCAGCCCCGTTCCCCATGATTAATCCCTGGATTCGAGTTATACGGGGACTGGGCTTACTCGGCACAGTAGTGGTGTTCGGAACTATTGGGTACCTGCTGCTTGGATTTACTCCACTTGACGCGCTTTATCAAACTGTTACGACTATTTCGACGGTCGGTTTTCGTGAACTCCGAGCCTTCAATGCACAAGCACAGATATTTACCATCGTTTTGATTCTCGGTGGTGTTGGATCTGCCCTTTACACATTCGGCGTGCTCCTCGAAACTTTGGTCGAGGGACGTCTTAGCGAAACCATGAGGAGACGCCGCATGCAGCGCCAGATCGAACAGATGTCAGGTCATGTCGTGATCTGCGGCTGGGGAAGAGTGGGCAAAACTGTTGCCCAGCGAGTTGTCGGATACGGAGGATCTGTTGTCATTGTTGACAGTGATCCCGAACGACTCGTTGATCTCAAACATCCGTTTGTCTTGGGTGATGCAACCGACGATGAAGTGATGCGTCAAGCGGGAATTACCAGATCGAGCACTTTGGTTGCTGCACTCACAACTGACGCCGACAATCTATTTGTCACGCTTTCGGGTAGGTCGCTTAATCAGGACCTTTTCATAGTTGCACGGGCTCGTCTGGCTTCCGCAGAGGCAAAACTTTTACGTGCAGGCGCTAATCGTGTTGTCAACCCCCAAGAGATTGGCGGAGCTCGCATCGCAGCGTTCACCATCCAACCAAATGTCGCCGAATTCTTAGACGTTGTAATGCACGACGGGAGTTTGGAGTTTCGCCTCGCCGAGGTGACTATTCCACGTGGCTCACCACTAGTGGGTTGCAGTTTGCGAGACTCACACCTTAGAGATAGAACCGGTGCGCTGGTGCTTGCTTTACGTCATGGCGATGGAACCTTTACAACCAATCCCGACCCAGACGTAGTTATGACCCATGAGCAGGTTTTGATATTAATTGGGACCACAGATCAGCTGGCGAGCGTCGATACTGTACTAAAAATGCCTACTTGAGTGGTAAATCAACACTTATTGGCCTAGTAAGGTTCATCAACGTAATTTCAGGCATGTTTTATGTTCCCCTGGGGTAGGGTGTTACTTCGGAGCCAAGCATTAGATGATTAGCGAGAGGTACCGCGTGGAAGATAGTTATAGGGGCCCGCAGGTTTGCAAGATCGTGGGCATCACATATCGCCAACTTGATTATTGGGCGCGCACTGATCTGATTCGTCCATCAGTCGCCGATGCCAATGGAAGTGGTAGCCAACGACGCTACTCATACCGTGACTTGTTGGAACTCAAGATCATCAAGAACCTTTTGGACGGGGGAGTTGCACTGCAGTCAGCTCGCCGGGCGATTGAATATTTGCGAGACAACCTCGGCGAAGACCTGGCCACGGCAAATCTCGTAATTAACGGCACCAGTTCGATCTCAATGCAGACTGGAGAAGAGATCGTCGATCTCCTTCGCCAAGGCCAAGGCGTTTTGAACATCGTTCCGCTTTCTGGGCTAAAGGGTGAAGTTGACGCTGCACTTCATCAACTCCGTAAACCCCAGATCGAGGGCTCCACAGATCTAACTGTTGCCTTATAACAGCGTCCAATATGGACCAATAGAGATTGCCACTAAGATCCTGGTGTGTCCCTTCCTCGTTCTCCTCTTCATGAACAACACGAGTTATTAGGGGCGAAGATTGTTCCATTCGGTGGCTGGGAAATGCCATTGTCCTATCCCGATGGAACGCTTTCCGAGCATCGAGCCTGTCGCTCAAGTGCAGTCGTCTTTGATGTAAGCCATCTTGGAACCGTCCGAGTCACACGACCCGGCGCCTTTACAGCGCTGCAGAACGCTTTTACCAATGACCTTGGGCGCATCAATCCGGGGCGGGCGCAATACACCCACTTGCTTGATGAAACAGACGGCTCAGTTATCGACGACATAATCGTTTGGTGGGTTGACGATGAGACTTTCGATGTCATGCCCAATGCATCTAATACCGCTGGTGTTCTTGGGGCATTGAACGATGTCAGTGATCGAGAGAATGCGCCTACTGAAGCGGTGGATGTCACCTCTACCCGCGCCATCCTCGCTGTCCAGGGTCCAAAGGCTCGCGCTTTGTTATCAAAGATCTGGCCAGATGCCGCCGAAGTAGCTCGTTTCCATGTTGGAGATTTCACATGGAACGGTGTCTCGTGTCGGGTAGCCGGTACTGGTTACACGGGCGAAGATGGTGTTGAGATAGCGGTTCCCGCCGAGGCAGCTCCGGGTCTGTGGCAGGCCATCTTGGAAGCCGGGATTGTTCCTGCCGGCCTGGGGGCCAGAGACACCTTGCGTCTTGAGGCCGGTCTTCCGCTTCATGGTCATGAACTGGGTGCTGGTATTACTCCTCTCCAAGCAGGTCTTGGTTGGGTAGTCGCATGGGATAAGCCGACATTTCGGGGGCGCAAGGCCCTTGAACTCGAGAGAGATTTAGGCGTGGCGAGGCACCTGAGGGGGATTGTGGTCGAATCTCGCAGGCCACCGAGAGAGGGCCAAAGTGTTCTTCAAGACGATGTCGTAGTTGGAGAGCTCACAAGTGGAAACTTCTCGCCCGTGCTTGAATGCGGCATCGCACTTGGATTCCTAAACCCAGAAATCAAGATCGGTGACAAGGTAGAAGTTGACCAACGTGGCCAACGGGTTATGGGTCAAGTAGTGAAGCCACCGTTTATCCCATCGAAGAAATCATCCTGAGAAAAAAATTGAAGGAGTAAGCGTGGGCAACTTCATACCCCACACCGACGCAGAGATAGCTGACATGTTGAGTTTTATGGGCCTTTCATCGGTCGATGAGCTCTTTGACGCCGTACCCGAATCGTTACGACTTTTGTCTCAAGGCGAGGGAGAGGGCGGACGGCGTTTCCTCAACATCGACGACGGTCTTTCTGAGCCCGATGTGGCGGTTGCGTTTGAACGTCTATCGAATGCCAATGTTGCTTGTGGGCCCGACCTTGTTTGTTTTGCAGGTGGGGGTGCATACGACCATGAGGTTCCCGCGGCGGTGCGTCGTGTGGCATTTCGATCAGAGTTTGTAACGGCCTACACGCCTTATCAGCCAGAAGTTGCACAAGGCGTATTGCAAGCACTCTTTGAATACCAAACCATGATCGCCAGACTCGCTGGGCTTGAAGTGGCGAACGCATCGCTTTATGACGGCGCAACGGCGATGGTTGAGGCAATCAATCTAGGCGTCGCAGCGACAGGTCGTTCACGGGTATGGCTGAGCCAAGGCATAAACCCTACTTGGCGTGCAACAGCTCGCACGATGGCCAAAGGCACTGGCCACGATCTTCAAGAGGTGCCCCTGAGCGGTGGCCTGACAGCTTGGCCGAGTGTAATAACTGGCGAAGGTGAGCCACCAGGTGTCGTTGTTGTGCAATATCCGAATTACCTGGGTTGTATCGAAGACCTAGCCAAGGCCCGGGCAGTGGCTGATGAAGCTGGGGCTTTGTTGGTAGTGGCTATGGACCCGGTGGCAGGGGGACTGTTGGCTTCACCCGGTTCGCTTGGCGCCGATGTGGTTGTTGGAGAGGGTCAGCCATTTGGAACCCCACTTTCTTTCGGCGGACCATACCTGGGACTCTTTGCCTGCAAGCTAGATCTGGTGCGCCGTCTTCCTGGACGTCTTGTCGGTCAAACCCAAGATGCAGATGGGCGACGGGCCTACGTGACGACATTGCGTACCCGAGAACAAGACATTCGTCGCGAGAAAGCGTCATCGAATGTCTGCACCAACCAGACTCTCATAGCTGTGGTGTGTGCTATTCAGCTTTCTTGGCTGGGAACATCAGGACTGCGAGAACTTTCCTTGCGCTGCGCTCGAGCGACCCGATATCTGCGCGAGTCGGTTACTGCGATCGATGGCATCGAACTCGCAACTAAAGCCCCAACACTTCGTGAATTCGCTATGCGTCTTCCAATCGATGCTGAGCTTGTAATAGAACGCATGGCAGAAGAAGGGTTCCTGGCCGGCGTTGCTCTCGGTGCAGGCCATGACGACGGCGAGTACGGCAACGGATTATTGGTTACAGCCACCGAACGCCGCACCCGCAGCGAGATCGATGCTTATGTCCAAGCTCTTGAAAAGGTGATCAGATAAATGTCGAATAAATCTTTTCCCGGAGGACGGGCGACGAGCATTCCGCTTCTCGGTCGTGACGAGGAACCCACGATCTTTTCGTTATCGTCGCCAGGGCGACAAGCATGGTCATTCCGAAAGACTGATCTTCCTGATTGGGGAGCCGAAGAACTTGTACCTGCTGAGTATCTTGCAGGTAAGCCGGTTGATCTGCCCGAGGTGTCTGAGCGAGATTTAGTAGCTCATTTCACACGTTTGTCGCATCGCCAGTATTCAGTCGACCTAGGTGCTTATCCGCTGGGTTCATGCACCATGAAGTACAACCCCAAGCTTTGCGACGATGCTGCTTCGATACCTGGGTTAACAAACGTGCACCCGGCTGCTCCGGTCTCTTTGATTCAAGGTTGGCTTGAGCTATTGGTTTCGCTCGAAGAATCACTTTGTGAAACTACTGGCATGGTTGCAGCCACCTTGCAGCCGCCGGCAGGAGCCGCCGGCGAATTGTGCGGCCTTTTGTTGATGCGAGCCTGGCATGAGGACCAGGGTCGTCAACGTACCAAAGTGATCATTCCTGATTCGGCTCACGGAACCAATCCGGCATCTGTAACTCTGGGTGGCTACGAAACGGTGACAGTGCCGAGTGACGACAGGGGTTGTGTCGACATCGACGCTCTAAGGGCTGTGCTTGACGAAGATGTTGCGGGAATCATGTTGACCAATCCCAACACCCTTGGACTCTTTGAAGAAGACATCGAAGAGATTGCGGCGGCGGTCCATGAGGTCGGTGGGCTTTTGTACTACGACGGCGCCAATCTCAATGCCATTTTGGGCGTTACTCGTCCAGGCGATATGGGCTTTGACATAGTGCATATGAATCTCCATAAGACCTTTGCCGTTCCTCATGGGGGAGGGGGTCCAGGTGCTGGTCCAGTCGCTGTCTCTGAACGTTTGGTTCCTTATTTGCCTGGTCCACGACCTGTGCGTTTGGAAGACGGATCGTTCGGATGGCACACACCAACTCGTTCAATCGGACGTGTCCATTCATGGCACGGCAACGCTTTGGCACTTGCTCGGGCCTATTCATATTTGATTGCCAATGGGGGAGACGGCCTGCGCAAGGTGGCGGAGGCTGCAGTACTGAATGCCAACTGGATTCGCCATCGCTTGCGCGGCCACTACGACATTCCATTTGATCGCCCCAACATGCATGAGTGTGTGGTCTCTGCCACCAACTTGAAAAAGCGTGCAGGCGTAAAGGCGATCGATGTGGCTAAGCGTCTTATAGAAGAAGGTTTCCATTCCCCAACTGTTTATTTCCCTCTGATTGTCGATGAGGCTCTTATGATTGAGCCCACCGAGACAGAATCTCCACAGACCATGGAAGCCTTGGCAGACGCGTTGATCTCAATTGCCGAGAACGCATCAGAGGCTGATAGTCAAGCCCCTCGCAATACCCCGGTTCGACGAGTAGACGAGGCTCTTGCCGCGAGACGACTTATCCCTACAGAAGATGCCCGTCATGGGTAAGGTGTTTATCTAAACAAGGAGTCAACAATGAAAAATACAAAATTCTTGGTCGCCGGCAGCGTTGTAGCTTCTTTAGCCTTGGCTGGGTGTGGCGATGATGCAGGTGAAAAACTCGCAGAAAAGGCAGCTGAAAAGGCCATAGAAAGTGCCGATGGTGCAAATGACGATGTCGATGTTGACATCGACTCAGATGGCGGCAAGGTAAAGATAAAAAGCAAAGATGGCGAGGGAACATTTGAGACAGGTGGCGACCTGCCTGCCTGGGCCTCAGATGAGCTTCCAATTCCAAAGGGTGCAGAAGTTATTACCAATGTAGAGTCGTCCGAGGGCAAATCCGTTCAGATGTCTGTTGACGGAAGCGCTAAAGAAGTCTTCGAGAAGTTCAAGGGTGACCTCGCTGACAAAGGCATAGACATCGCTGACGAATCAAGCATGGATATGGAGGACGCCGCCTTTTATATGCTTGAGGTTCCCACCAAAGAAGGCAAGGTGGCGGTCACCTTTACTAGTGGCGATGGCAGCACCACCCTCATACAGATAACCCTTACGCCAGAGGTATCAAGCGAGTAGTTCCCGCTCCTACCGGGCCTGTGGGGTCTCGATGACCACTGTTCCCATTATCTTGTCGGCAAGAGTTTGTTTTTTCGGGTCCCACAATGGGAATAGGAATCCGATATAACAAATGATTCCGTCAACGACGTGGGCGAACGAGCGCACTATACCCATCATCCCGCCAATGAACTGGCCGTCACTAGCTTTGACCAAGGTGATCCCGGCCTGTTTTTTCCCGAAACTCTGTCCACTTTCGCCTGCCAGGTAGGCGTTGTAGAGGCCCCATCCCAAGGCGGCGAGTGATAGCAAGGTTCCTAGGGATGAACTGATGGCAATCGAAACAAATACCGCAACAATGTTTGGGCCAAACCAGTCGATAATCGCCGCTTGCACTCGTTTTCCAAAATCTGCCAGCGGGGGCCCTTGCCACTGTGCCGGCTGTTGTACGCCCGGGGGTGGGGCATAACC
>CAYGGL010000066.1:0-12449 GCA_964349215.1 uncultured Acidimicrobiaceae bacterium
ACATCGAACTTGTCTGTTTCCGGATCGAGAAAGGACAGCAAGTTGATAGAAGCCAGGTTGCATGCCGAGTTATCGAGATGCATATATTCCGAACAAGGGTTGGATCCATTAATGCGTCCGGAGTTTGCAGCTGTATGCCAACGGTTGATCGTGGTATCAAACTGCATGCCTGGATCTGCACATTCCCAGGTGGCCTTGGAAATCTGGCGCATTAGATCTCTGGCCTTGACTGTCTTAAGAATTCTGCCGTCAATTACTGCCCTTAGGTGCCAATCGGCGTCGTCAATGACCGCCTCCATGAACTCATCGGTCACCCTCACTGAATTATTGGCATTTTGATACTGTAACGAATAGTTGTCTTTGCCATCGAGATCCATGTCGAATCCGGCGTCACGCAACACTCGGGCTTTGCGCTCTTCAAGTGCCTTGCACCAAATAAAATCTTCGATGTCTGGATGGTCTATATCGAGAATGACCATTTTGGCAGCACGACGAGTTTTGCCACCTGACTTGATGGTCCCGGCAGATGAGTCTGCTCCACGCATAAAACTAACTGGGCCAGACGCGGTGCCTCCACCTTTGAGGACCTCTTCTGAAGAACGAATTCTCGAAAGGTTGATGCCGGCTCCTGAACCTCCCTTGAAGATCGTTCCTTCTTCTACATACCAATTAAGAATCGACTGCATCGAATCTTCCACGCTGAGAATGAAGCAGTTGTGAACCCGAAGATTGTTGGAAAGATACTCACCAGACTCAGTTTGTATGTCATAGACCTCCATCTCACCGAGCTCTTCAATGTGGTCTACTTCCAACAACTTGATGTCACCTGTGTTGACCCCGAAAAGTTCAAAAGAAGCCAGCAACGCAGAACCTTTGACAGGGTCGAGAAAGCCAATCTCATCAGCAAAGCGCCGACGATCACTCAGCGAACGAATTGCAAGACGCCATCTATCGGATCCCTTGGCAGTTCGAGCGGGCGAACGGCGCACTCTCGAGAAGATTCCAAAGCGCAACATCAATGACTGCAGTTCATGTGCGTATGCATCAGAGTCAAGATCAAGGCCTACAGAAACTGATGGGTCTTGCCCTGCGAGACTCCGACGCTCTGCCACATAGCCATCTGCTTGAAAAACGCTTCGTAAATAGGCAACGGCTACAGGAAGAGGGGCGTCGAACAGAATCTTGGGAACTCGATTCTCACGGATTCCTTCGGGTACCCGTGTGTCGTTCAACCCCCAACGCTTAACAAATTCACCAACTCCAGGACCAGATACTCGAGCCGGGTGATCGCCAAATACCTGATGGCATCGCTCATCTGGGAACACAACATCTAAAGCATTGCTAACCCAAGCCAACTCGGCATCAGTCACAGTCATCGCCTCGATAACAGCTTCACCGGCGTCTTCATGAATCTCGACACGTCCATCGGTTGACAGCCAGCCGGCTAATGCTGCTTCAGCAACTTCCACTCTCTTGATTTCACCCGCACCCCATGACTCAGTGCGATGCCATTCAAGCTGATCGCCAATTTGCAACTTGCCGGCTTCAACAAACTCGCCGTCGTGAATGCCTTCTGCTCTCCACACCAAATGGTCGGCTGTTACATCGAGTGCATATCCAGAACGGGTGTGGATTCTAAGTACGTTCTTACGCCCATTGGCCTTAGTGGCCACCACACTCGTCACGCCATTTCCATCGAAAACCTTGGTGCCAATGGCATCGGTCTCGACCAACTCACCAATTGGAACGAGTCCATCGACAGTACTCACCAGGGCGTGATAGGGCTGACATGCGGAAGCTTGTTGTGGAACCCCTTTTACGCCGATATTGAACCAAACCGGCGAATTGAAAGCTGCCTTTTGGGTGATGATCAGGTGCTTGAGCTCAGATGAGAAAGCATCTACCTCGGCTTGATCGATGAAATAGCCATCTTGGATTCCCCATGTGGCAATCGTGTCAACGACTCGATCTGTTACTTGCCGAAGAGAGGTTTCCCGCTCAGGCGTCCCGAGAGTTCCACGAAAATACTTCTGAGCCAAAATATTGGTGGCATTGAATGACCAGGTCGATGGCACCTCTACACCGAGTTGTTCGAAAGCCACTTCCCCGCTTCGATAGTTGGAAATCCGACTGTCGCGGCGCTCCCAAGTCACCTGGTCATAAGGATGGACCCCATCGGTAGTGAAGTATCTCTGAATCCCTATCCCTACTTTTCCTGGTGCCATCGCCATCGGGAACCGCCCTTTCATTGATACTAATAGTCGAACCACAAGATCTTGTGGTTCGAAAAGATCTTGCCACGAGATGTAGTAGCAATTACATCACCGTAATTCCATTAATGCAACCATCCTGTCGGCGCGAAAAGCCTGCTCAGGAGGAAATCCGAAAACTTTTATTTAGAACTGGTTTGCACGCTACGAGATGTGCTCTGTGGATTGAAAGAAGTAAAACCTTGTGTATTTCTTCCCCTATCTGTGGAAATCGTTGTGGATATACACCTGGTTATCAACAGCTCCTCCAAGTGGCAGCTAGCAAACCCATTACAACCTGGAAATTTCCACAATATTCTGTGGATGAATGCCGACCCCCGCCCTGGGAACAGCGCCGCTAATCTCTCGAATATGAAACAAATTTTTCCATCCTTCGCTACAGAGATTGACGTCAATGCGGCTTATCGAACAGAGCGACTTGCACATTCCGGGCGCCCTTGGGTAATGGCAAACATGGTTTCTTCACTTGATGGCGCAGGAAATTTCGAAGGTAAGTCCGGTCCATTAAGTTCCCCCAAAGACAGAGAGATATTCCATTTTCTGCGGAGTTTGGCCGACATAGTTTTGATTGGGGCCGCGACTGTGAAGGTCGAGAACTATGGACCCACCAAGAATGCCAATGGCCCAGCGATTGCAGTCGTATCGAATCAGCTCAGCTTCGACTGGAACAGTCCACTCTTTACAGAAAATTCTGTGCGTCCTTTCATCATCACTTGCGAGAAAGCAGACCCGGCTCTTCGCACCAAGGCCAGCCAGTTCGCTGAGGTTTTGGTTACTGGTGATCAACATGTTGACTTGTCGAGCGCATTGAAAGAATTGGCACTGCGAGATAAGAAGGTGGTTCTTTGCGAAGGAGGCCCAACACTGCTGGGCCAACTTGTCGAAGAGAATCTTTTGGACGAACTTTGCTTGACTCTTTCGCCGATTCTCGTAGGGGACCAGGGCCACAGCATCATCAAATCGAAGTCTTTCGAACCTCGCAGCGCTCAGCCCGTCATGATCATGGAAGATCAGGGAAGTCTCTTTATGCGGTATCTGATAGAGCCCAGTTAGATATTTATTTTCTAGGGATGAGATTTGGGGGCAGTCTCTTTTATCAATATGTCTACTTCTCGTTCGAAGTCTGTTAGGTCGACAAAGCCCTTGTAAACACTCGCAAAGCGCATATAAGCCACTTCGTCGAGCACACGAAGGCGATCTAAGACGGCTATACCGATAGCTTGAGTGGTTATCTCGCCCGAGCCGGCCCGAGCCATCTCGTAGACCTCGTCTGCAAGCTCGTTTACTTGGGCGCTCGAAACAGGACGGTTCTTTGTTGCTGCCAAAACCCCGTGAACAATTTTTGCTCGTTCGAACGGGACATGGCTTCCCGAGCGCTTCACGACCATCAACACATCCTCGCAGCGTTCGAAGGTAGTCGTTCGACGCCCACACGCAAGACATTCTCGACGTCTTCTTATTGCGGTTCCCTCGTCGGTCAGGCGAGAATCGATCACCTTGTCTTCGGTTGCAGAACACGCTAAACACCGCACAACCCATGACCGTACTGCGTGTTGGGCCAACAACGGAATCAGATCCGATCATTTTTTATTGCCGGTAGCCAACATCAATGATCAATCGGTCCCCGACCTTAAGTGGTCGGCCCCCATTGGAATCCCTCAATGAGTCGGCTGTATCCCTGATGTCACCATCGACATTGAGGGATCTGGCAATGGACCAATAAGTTTGCCCAGGCTCAACAATCAAGACAGACCCCTCAGATGAAAATTCGCTACCGGAAACATCCGAGGCTGAAGTTACGTTCAGCTGTTCAATCACAAATGCGCCGGTTGCCTTAAGTACAAACAAAGCGCAAACGACCAGAAGAACTGCGAGCATGCGGCGAAGACAAAGCCGTAAAGAGCTGGTGCGCGAAGAGCCTGAGCGGACGCTATTGCCTACCAATCGCAATGGCGGATACCGGTTAGCTCGATATTGCGGCTGAGATTGACCGGAGGCATAAGAACTAGATGGAACCGGTGCATAAGCAAGAGCCGACATAGTGCGTCCTTTCATATAGATAAAGATTCGATCTGATCACGAACGTATGTTCTTTACCTACTAAACACGAACGCCTGTTCGATGTCAACTATTCATCGAACAAATGTTTGCATAGGTGCCCGGGCTTGGCTATCTTCTACAAGAACACATGTTCGAGTAACGAAGGGAACGGAATATGGCTGCACGGAATATGGCTGCACGAGATGTAGTAGAGCGAGATACAGCAGAAGAGGTTCTCACCGATCGCCAAAGAGCGATATTGACGTTCATCCTCACCGAACAACAACAGCGCGGCTATCCCCCATCAGTGCGTGAAATAGGAGAGGCCGTGGGGTTGACTTCGCCTTCTACCGTTCACGCCCACCTCGGGTCTTTGCAAAGGATGGGATTTTTAGTCCGCGACCCCAGCAAGCCCCGAGCGCTTGAGGTTCGTTATGACCCTTCTTCGGGTGCTGCCGTTGATAGACGCCCCGTAAATCATGTGCCCCTTGTTGGCGATGTAGCCGCCGGAACAGATGTGCTTGCACAAGAAAATATCGAAGAAATTCTACCGATGCCTGCTGACCTTACCGGAGAAGGCACGCTCTTTATGCTGAGGGTGCGGGGCGATTCAATGATCGAAGCAGGCATTCTCGATAGAGATTTTGTAGTCGTGCGGCAACAAAACACGGCTGAAAATGGAGAGATCGTCGTTGCAGGAATTCCTGGTGACGAAGCCACTGTCAAGACCTTCACCAAACAAAATGGTGAGGTCGTGTTGTTGCCGGCCAATTCAAGTCTCGAGCCAATGCATTTCTCGCCAGAAGATGTGCAGATATACGGCAAGGTAGTAACCGTTATGCGCAAACTCTGAATTAGAAGGGAGTTGACTTTAAGCCAAGTTGACTAAAGCTTGGCCAGAGCTTCTTTATAGCGATCCATCGTTCGAGCAGTACCAAGATCGGGAGTGTCGAAGCTGTCAACAATCTTTCCTGATGTGTCGACCAAGAAGGTGGCTCGATTGGCACAACCTAGTTTGTCGTTGAAAACCCCATAAGTCTGTGCAACTGCGCCATGCGGCCAAAAATCAGAAAGCACGGGGAAGGTCCAACCGTTTTGCTCGCCCCATAATTTTTGCGCTGGGGCTGCATCACAAGAGATAGCCAGAACTTGTACTCCTTCACTTTCAAATATGGAAAGGTCATCTCTCAGGGCACAAAGCTCACCCTCGCACACCGAGGTAAATGTGAATGGATAGAAGACCACTGCAACTGCCTTGTCGCCTTGGAATTGAGAAAGAGTAATCTCGCCTTGCGTCGAACGAAGTGTGAAGTCCGGAGCTTGTTGGCCAATCGATGCTGACATGTGTCCTCCTGTGAATCTATGTGGAAATGGTCTTTAGTTAGCTAGTCTTTAGCTGGCTGGGGATTGCAGTAACGAAGCGAGTACGCGATGAACCGCCTCAAGGCTAGCCTTTTCGACTCTCTCGTCGGGCGCATGAGCCAAGGTCGGATCACCTGGCCCGAAGTTGCATGCGGCTATGCCATGAGAAGCGAATCTGGCGACATCGGTCCATCCGAGTTTTGATCGCACTTCTAATGGTCCTAATTCATCACCACGTTGAATGAGGCGAGAAATTAGTGGATGCGAAAGTCCCGGAAGCGACCCATCTACTTGGTCAACAATCACAATCTCGTCATCGGGTCCAATTGCATCACCCAATAGATCAAGCACAGCCGCAAGCGCAACGTCGCCGTTGCGGTCTGGAGCAAATCGATGGTTCAACGTAACTATTGCCCGATCAGGAACCACGTTGCCCGCAACCCCTCCTTCGACATGAACCGCTTGTAGTGCTTCACGAAACTCGCATCCGTCAATTACCGGGCGTCGGCCTTCATATGCTCCAACTTTGGCGAGTAAATACCCCAGACGATGAATGGCATTTACACCCATCCACGGGCGAGCGGTATGGGCACAACGTCCAGCCAAAGTAATGGCTATGCGCAAGGTCCCCTGACATCCAGCCTCAACAACTCCCCCAGTTGGTTCGCCGAGAATGGCTGCATCACCTACCAACAAGTCCGGTCTCTCAGAAAACAATTGGCCAAGACCGCTTCTTGATTGCTCGACTTCCTCACATGAATAGAACACATAAGTGACATCTACTGATGGCTCGGCAACTGTCATCGCAAGATCAAGAAAGACTGCCAGACCACTTTTCATATCAGATGAACCAAGACCCCATAGCGTGTCACCATCGACTCTTGAACGTTCGTTACCCTGAGCAACAACAGTGTCCAAGTGGCCGGCCAAAATCAATCGCTGCGAACGCCCCAAATTAGTTCGAGCAACGACGTTGTCTCCATGACGATCAACTTGCAACCAAGGTATTGGGCTCAAAACCGATTCGACGTGGTCGGCTAAGGCCGCCTCTTGCCCACTCGGTGAAGCGATATCGACCAACTCGGCCGTGAGCGCCAGTAAGTCATTCACACCGAAGAGCCATGGGTTCGAAGTACGTCTTCAAGTTGAGCTTTGTCGTGACGCTCGCCCTCGTTCAGTCGTTTGATGACAAGCGCACATGGAAGACCGAATTCTCCTCCGCTGAAACTACGAGCGCGCATTGCAGTAACAGCAACACACCAAGGTGGAACAACGCCGCGAGAAATTTCCTCACCTGTACTTGCGTCAATCACAGGCACAGACGCAGACAAAATCATGCCCGCTCCAAGGACTGCTCCTTGACCAACGCGAGCACCTTCCACCACCATGCAGCGACTACCAATCAAGGCATCGTCCTCAATGATTACCGGAGCCGCCTGAGGTGGTTCTAATACGCCACCAATACCCACTCCACCCGAGAGGTGCACGTTTGCTCCGACTTGAGCACACGATCCAACGGTTGCCCATGTATCCACCATCGTATTTGCCCCAACCCGAGCGCCGATGTTCACATAGCTGGGCATCAACACGACCCCTCGATCCAAAAATGATCCGTAGCGCGCAGATCCACCGGGAACCACTCGCACCCCGGCAGCTTCGAAACCTTTTTTTAGAGGAATCTTGTCGGCAAACTCAAATGGTCCGACTTCCATAGTTGCCATCTCTGAATGGCGGAAGAATAACAAGATCGCTTGTTTGAGCCAGTGATGAACAACGACTTCGCCGCTCGTTCCATCTATCTCTGCGACCCGAGCCTTACCACTATCGAGTAGTTCGATCGCCTCATGAATCACTTTGCCCGTTTTCTGGTCGCCAGGCAGCAATGAGTCACGGTTTTGCCACAGTTCTTCTATTTGTGCAGATAGGTCAGCCATGCAAGGAGGATAGCGAGTGTTTAGCTCAAACTACTCCGAGACGATGAGCAACCAGGTCTAAGCGGGTATCAAGAGCAACCACAGCAAGGCGAACATATCCAACGCCATCTGGACCGAAGAACTCTCCTGGAGTCACCAAACATCCCCCCTCGACTGCAAGGCGTTCTGTAAAGGACCAGGCGTCGCCATCGGGGGCGGCAAACCAAAGATAAAGCCCTCCGCCGGGCATCTCGGCCTTGATACCGAAAGCCTCACTCAAAATATGGCGAGCCCTCTCGAGACGTCTGCGGTATCTGCCAATTTGGACCTCGACATGGTCGTCATCATTCAAAGCCGCTGCTGCTCCATATTGAGCCGGCCCGGGAACCATTAGTCCTGCATGTTTACGAAGCTCAGATAAGTAGCCCACCAGTTCTGAGTCACCCGCGTAAAATCCGACTCGAAGACCGGCAAGGTTTGAACGCTTCGAAACAGAATGAACCGCCAACAAACCTTGTGTTCCGTGAGCCAAGATGCTTCGGCGCGGCCCATCCCAGGTGAACTCGGCATAACACTCGTCTGACAAAATGATCACATCATTTTCACGGCCCCAGTTCGCCACGGCCTCCAAGTCATCAAGGCCCCCCGCTGGATTGCCAGGGGTGTTAACCCAAAGACAAAGGGCTCGCTTTGCATCATCTGGATCGATCGTCGATAAATCAATTCGCCATTTCTCATCGACTTGTACTGCAACAGCACGACACTGCGCCAACGTCGCACCCATGGCATAGCTCGGATAACTCACTGCCGGATATAAAATGGTGTCACGACTCGGATCACGAAGGCGCAGCCAGTGCGGAACCCCGGCAACAAACTCTTTGGTGCCAACACATGCTGCGATGTCAGAAGAATCTATTTCTATGCCCAGGCGCCTACGCATCCAGCCTTGGGCTGCCTCTCGCAAGAAAGGTGCCCCAACAGACGGTGGATAACCGCGCTCTGATCCCGACTCTGCAATTGCGACAAGCACACTTGGGGCAGGCGGATCACATGGTGTCCCGATCGAAAGATCAACAACTCCCCCTTCGTGTTCTTGAGCGAGAACGGCCAAGGGAGCCAGTCGATCGTACGGATATGCGGGAGGAACAAAACCAGACTGAGTCATAAAATCAGGTACTCCCGATATCGACTAGCTGTGGCGTCATCGACACGCGCCCGCACCCTCATTGCGTCGTTTTCGTGTTCCTCAACGAGTACCTCACCCTCACGATGAAGAGCCGCCAACACATCTCCGCGCGTGTAGGGAATAAGCATTTCGACAACAGTATCGAGTTCTCGCAACCTGTCTGCCAACGTGCGTAGAAACTCGTCTATGCCTTGGCCGGTTAATGCGGAAATAGCAATCGAACCCGGGTGTTGATCGACAAGTTGCTTGGCATTAATCGAAACGTCGACCTTATTGAAAACCAACAGTTCTGGAACATGTGCTGCTTCGATTTCCGAGAGAACCAAACGCACTGCCGATATCTGAGAATCTGGATCTCCAGCCGAGGCATCGACGACATGCACCAACAGATCCGACTCGGCCACCACCTCCAAGGTGGAACGGAAGGCCTCTACTAATTGATGAGGAAGCTTGCGAACAAAACCCACGGTGTCAGATAAAAGCACTGCTTCGCCTCCAGGAAGATCGAGTCGTCGAACCCGTGGATCAAGTGTTGCGAATAATCGATCTTCGACCAAGACACCTGCTCCCGTAAGTTGGTTCAATAAAGTCGATTTGCCCGCATTTGTATATCCGACAAGCGAGACTGAGCGTTGATGGCCTTTGATGCGCGCCTTGCGTTGTGTGCGACGAGTCAAACTCAGCCGTGCGAGGTCGGCTTCAAGGGCAGTAATGCGCTTGAGCAGGCGACGACGATCGACTTCCAGTTGGGTCTCACCAGGACCTCTGGTTCCGATTCCACCGGCTTGTTGCGAAAACGAAATTCCCCTTCCACGTAGCCTTGGTAACCGATAACGCAACAATGCGAGCTCGACCTGGGCCCGACCTTCTTGAGTACGAGCGTTTTGGGCGAATATGTCAAGGATCACTGCCGTGCGATCAATGGCAGTTCTACCGAGGATCTTTTCTAGATTGCGGCTCTGAGCAGGGCTCAGTTCGTCGTCAAAAACCACCGTGTCTGCATCAACTTCATATGAGAGTTCGCACAACTCTTCGGCTTTGCCTTTACCGATGAAAGTTGCCGGATCCGGCCGGTCACGACGCTGAATCACTCGAGCGACTACGTCTGCACCTGCGGTATCAACCAGAAGTTCCAACTCATCGAGGTGATCATTTACTTCATCTTCATTTGAAGGGGCTACTACTACCCCTACAAGTATGATGCGCTCCCGAAAGGAGCGTTCGATCAGGGCCACGGAATCTCAACTGTTGCGACAAATTTGGTTGGCCCGGTCAACACAATCGCGTCAGTACCTTTTTCTCGGGAAACGAGATCGACGCTGACGTCACCGCCTGGCATTTCCACAATCACATGAGTACCAACCAGGCCCCACTCATGGGCAGCATAAGCAGCAGCGCATGCGCCAGATCCGCATGCGAGAGTCTCGCCTACTCCCCTTTCGATCACGCGCATAGCGATCGTGTCAGGTTTCGATCCCGCCAGAACGAGTTCAACATTGCTATCGCCTGCTTTTAAAGAGTCGGCAATCAGATCACGATTGTTCTCATCATCGAATAAAAAGACTGAGTGAGGGTTACCCATAGACACCGTAAGACTTTTGATGTGGCGACTTTTGGTATGGCGACCGTCAACAAGGTCTAGCTCGGCTTCATCACCTTGAGAAACGGCCCGACCCATCTCTACAGATACCAACATCGTGTGGTCAGCGTCATCTGGCTTGATCTGAAGGGTCCTGGTGCCAGAGCCGGTGAAAACTTTCAGTTCAAATTCAAAGAGTCCTCTGTAGAGCGCAACGGCTTGGCCTAGACAACGAATGCCGTTTCCGCTGATCTCGGCCACGCTTCCGTCTGCGTTATATAGGACCATCTCTACATCACCATCAGCACCTGTAGCTGAATCTGGCGAGGTAACGATGATCAGCCCATCGGCTCCAACACCAGTTCTGCGGTTGCACCACGCTTGCGCCTGTTCAGCTCCAACGCCATGAGTGTTCATGAAGTCAAGCAAAACCAGAAAATCATTACCCACAGCGTGGTGTTTAGTGAGGCGGATAGAGCTACTCATCTGCCCAGTCTTCCAATATTTGCTCCACTTCGGCGAGTGAGTTTTTTTGTTGCGATTCCTTGGGCACTATCCATTTGATCCTAGGGTCTCTGCGGAACCAACGAAGCTGGCGACGTGCGAACTGTCGAGTACGCAACCTCGTCTTTTCTCCTGCCTCTTCCAAGGAGATGTCTGCTGACAAATAGCTGATCAACTCTCGATAGCCAAGTGCCTGTTTCGCCGTTTGGCTCAACCCGCCCGGAGCTGACGAAAGGCCTGCCACTTCGTCGACAAAACCGTCTTCAATCATCTTTCGAAAGCGCTTCTCAATACTGCGATCAAGATCTTCGATATCAGGGCGTAATCCAATCATGCGAAATTTGCTCTTTGGATAGGCCTCGAGTCCAGGACCAAAAGATGAAAATGGCCTGCCGCTGCCGATCGTTACCTCGAGCGCACGAATGATGCGACGCCTGTTGCTTCGCTCCATGCGACTGGCCCCCAAAGGGTCGAGTTCGCTCAAATAAGCATGCAAGCCCCATGTGTCGGGCTGGGCTTCAAGTTCTTCTCTGACTTGCGGATAACGTCCAGGAACCTCAAGGCCATCTACCACCGCTTGGACGTATAGGCCCGTTCCTCCGACCAAAAGCGCCCTATGACCACGGGTCTCAATATCGCTGATGGTCTTGATGGCGGCCTCTTGGAAAGCCGCGAGTGAAAACTCTTCGCTGGGTTCGACGAGATCAATCATGTGGTATGGAATCTCGCCTTGATCTTGAAGACTTGGCTTCGCCGTGCCGATGTCCATGCCTCTATAAACCTGCATTGAATCAACACTGACAATCTCGATCTCGCTATTGCTGCGACGAGCCAACTCGTGAGCCAGCGCCGACTTACCAGAGGCAGTAGGGCCGACAATTACAAAGTGAGACACGATCAAACAGATGTAATTGGAATGCGAGTTTTATGACGCGGCCTAGCAGTCACTTCGACCAACTCGCCACCAAGGTGGAAACGGGCAGCACTGGTGACAACCACGTTCACAAATGAACCCAGCGCCAAGGGAGAAGTTGAAGGAAAGTGCACCAACTTATTTTGAGTGGTGCGCCCGGTCAGAACATTCGGGTCTTTTTTACTTGGGCCTTCAACCAGTACTTCTTCTACGCGTCCAATCCTTGCAAGGTGTTTGGCCAGCGCGCTCCTCTCAACGACTACTCGCAAACGATCAAAACGGTCGGCAACAACTTCGCTCGGCACAAACTGGTCGCTACGCTCTGCAGCTTCAGTTCCAGGACGGGGGCTATATATAAACGTATAAGCGCTGTCGTACTCAGCCTCGGCTGCCACTTCTAAGGTGCGCTCAAAATCGTCTTCTGTCTCACCTGGAAATCCAACGATGATGTCGGTACTCACAGCCAAGTCATCGACACTGTTCCGAGCAGCACTCAGTTTTTCTAGATAACGCTTAGCCGTGTATCCACGATGCATTGCTGCTAACACTCGATCGCTTCCTGACTGCAGTGGCAAATGCAAGTGATTGCAAACTGCAGGAGTCTCGGCCATGGCTTCAATCGTCTCTGGTCGCAGATCCTTTGGATGAGGACTCGTATAGCGAAGCCGCCTGAGGCCTTCAA
>CAYGGL010000067.1:0-12348 GCA_964349215.1 uncultured Acidimicrobiaceae bacterium
GAGACTCTCCCTTGGATCAGAACGTATGTTCGTATCTTGTGCCAGGGGTGTGACAAGACAGAGAGGGAGGAAGACCCAGAAAAAACAAACAAACCGGACCATAGATGCAGGTCCGGTTTGTCCTCGATGTCTCGCGACATCACAATGGTCGGGCTGACAGGATTTGAACCTGCGACCTTCGGTCCCCCAGACCGACGCGCTAACCAAGCTGCGCCACAGCCCGAGACCTTGACACCCTAGCTGCTTGGCCTCGTTACAACGAAACCTCAGGGGCTTCTGGAAACCAAGAGGTTAGATGCGCTCAAATACCCATTGTGCGGCATCGATTACCCGCCATCCGAGGTAGACCACCAGAGCCCCTATCAAAAGCTTGAAATGCCAAGGAGCCTTTGGAGTTGGCGGAGGTTCTCCAGGTTCGGCGACCACTCTTCCGCAATTTGGACACGATCCATCGGCCAACAAAGTGTTGGGATTCCAAAATCGATTGCAGTCGCCACACCAAGGCATTGGTCAGTCTGAACGCTTACGCACCCGCAATTTGAGCGGCGTGTTTCCCATATCGAAATGCTCCCTTATGCAACGTTCGAGATAACGAAGATACGTGGGCGGAAGCTCACGATTCGAAAATAGAGTGAAAGTTGGCGGGTCACTGGCGCCTTGGGTGGCATAAAGTACCCGACCCGTTGGAGAGGGATGTGCAGCCTGGGCTCGTTGAATAACCTGGTTAAGCGCCCTGGTGGGCACTCGTCGATGGTATGACTCAATGGCTTGCACAAGGGCAGGCATGAGTTTGTTCATGCCCTTGCCTGTCAAAGCACTTGCCTTGAGCACTGGGGATTGAGCAAGGAAATGCAGTTTTCGCCCAATCTGATATGTGATTTCCTCTCTCGATTCTGCATCGAGGGTTTCCCACTTGTTCATGAAGATGACTACAGGACAACCAGACAGATCGACTCGCTCTGCCAAACGTTGGTCTTGGTGGGTGATGCCTTCGTTTGCATCAATTACCAAGACAGCCACGTCGGCATGGTCAATTGACTGTAATGCTCTGACCAAGGAGTAATACTCAGTACCATTGTCGATTCGTGACTTGCGGCGCATTCCCGCTGTATCGACAAAGCGAATCGGACCGTGCTCAGTTTCGACCACAGTATCGACGGAGTCTCGAGTGGTTCCCGGCATGTCATGGACCACGGCTCGCTCTTCACCGATGAGCTTGTTGAACAATGTCGACTTGCCGACATTCGGACGCCCGACAATCGCTACTGCAGGAATCTTTTCTTCAATTAGGTCCTGCTCATCACCCTCATCGAACTCAACTGGGTGATCGCTTTCATCCAGGCCATTGGTGCCATCTACCTCAGGGACTTCGGGTAAAAGTCTGACGACTTCATCAAGAAGATCTCCACTCCCCCTTCCATGCAGTGCGCTTAGCGGCCAAGGGTCGCCCACGCCGAGCTTTACCAGTTCCCACATTTCTGGCTCACGGTGCTCGCTGTCTACTTTGTTTGCGACCAACAGAACAGGTTGATCTTTGCCGCGCAACATATTGGCCATCTTGCTATCTTCTGGGGTGATGCCAACTGATGCATCGAGTACAAACAAGATGACATCTGCCTCCTCCACTGCTCGTTCAGACTGACCACTGACCTTGTCGTCGAGTGCATCACCCTTGGGCATCCAGCCGCCTGTGTCAACAATGATGAATTCGCGCCCGTTCCAGTTGGCATCGACTTCTTTGCGATCGCGAGTCACCCCTGGGCGCTCTTCAACAATTGCCTCGCGTCTGCCAATCACGCGGTTCAACAAAGTCGACTTACCCACATTTGGACGTCCGACAATGGCCACGATTGGAAGTTGGCGAGCCCTCAATTTGATCTTTCCAATGCTCTGCGAAGGGCTATGCCATCGGTTGAAACGATCTCAACTGCTCTGGGCAACTCAGAAGGAGTCATGCCATCAAGGAATCTCCCCTGTGAGAGACACACATCAGGCAACAAGTAGCGATGGTCTTCAGGTTCATCGGCCAACGTACGAGCAAGGTCTGCGCCAACCATCAATCCGGTAACTCCGATATTCCCTCCAAAGAAATCGTTTGCCACCGCAATTACACGAACGTCTTTGCGATCCAAACCCTCAACAAGTGGTGATATCACCATGGCTCCATATGTTGCGGTCAATATTCCAACCGGACGCTTGTCTCGCTTTCGAAGTTGAACCGGTGAAGAGACAGCCGTGGTTGAAACATGAGGCGCCCGATAACCCTCAGCGGGCGCACCATCTACCCAAGAAAAAAAGCCACTCTGTACACCAATCGATTTGTCAGTGTTTCCCATAAATTCTTCTTCGAATGCACGGGCCATGCCCACGCCATCTTCATGCATTGGAAAACCTTCGTATGTTTCGACCCCAGGAAAAGGTCGTTCGGCTAACAAGTAGTACTCGTCGCCGGCAAAGACCATGCGGCGACCCAGCAGGGAATAAAAGACGTTCTGCCAGGACTCAACCGTGTCAAGCACCTTGCGTGCTTCTTCAAGGGTGTGTGCACGCATGGAGTCCGCCGATGAATAGCGGCTCAAGCCAAGCGGCACTATGCATATTGAAGACAGTTCTGGGTACTGGTCAAGAACCCCACACAGTGTGTCGTCTAGGACTTTTCCATCATTAATACCCGGGCACACAACAACTTGGCCATGCACTTCGATGCCGTGATCTAACAGTGCGCGTAGCCATCGCAAACTGGTTGCCCCTCGGCGATTTCTAAGCATCTCAGCCCGTACCTCTGGGTCGGTGGCATGGATGCTTACATGTAGAGGGCTGAGTCTTTCGGTCACAACTCGCTCTAAGTCAGCCTCGGTAAAGCGAGTCAGCGTTGTGAAGTTTCCATATAGAAAACTCAGGCGATAGTCATCATCTTTTAGGTAAAGACTTTCTCTCATCTTTGGGGGTAGCTGATAGATGAAACAGAACTCGCAATGGTTGTCGCATGTCCTTACCTGATCAAACAACGATGACTGGACCTCGGCCCCAAGAGGTTCTCCCTCGCTCTTGGCGACCATCAATGTTTGGTCGAGACCACCTCGGCGAACGTCTAACTCGATGTCGGCTTCATCAACCCAGAGTTGCCAATCAATCACATCTCGAGGTGCTCTGCCCCCAATCGCCACGACCTCATCACCGAGTCGTAGACCAGCCCGCTCAGCGGGCGAACCAGGCGCGACGGCGACAACGCATGGAAGAGGCATAGACCTAAGGATAGATGCCCATGGGTCAAACCCTCATAGTTCTCGTCAACTAGTTCTCGTCAACAACGCTGAACTCTAAATGACGGCGTTTCCATTCAGTAACGACATGATCATCGGTGGTAGTTCTGCCGTAGGACGTAGATCACGCTTACCGGGTGTCATCCCAGGAGATGACACGAAAGCGAAACCGGCATTCGAGTGTTCACTCATGCGCAACATGGGAAAGGGCCCAATCGTGCGAAGTGTCGGATGCGCAGCTGCATCAACGCCGGTATCCCAAATAATCAGCAAATCACCATCTGGGCCAAGGGGGTCATATGGATCGCTTTCGTAAGTGCGCTCTACGTGTGCGGCAATACTTCGCCCCGTGCGTGGGTTAACCGTTTCCTTCAAAAGCTTCTCAAGCTCATCGCAGGTCTTGCGATAGTCGCTTTTCTCTATCACTCCGTCGCGTTCACGACCTTTGAGATTGATCCGTATGCGCCCCTCACCAAACGAAGGCAAAGAAAATGCCTTCATCGAAGGCCACTCATGTTGGTACCACAAGTTTGGGTAGTCAGTAGCTGGCTCTTCGACGCCACCTGGCCCGAAGGTAGATGCGTCGCTTTCTGACGGTAAATCTTCAGCCGACTTCCATGGCGGACGATCCCCTGGGGGCCGTCCACTTATACGTCGAAATGAGCGTTCAATATCAAGCAAGAAACTAGAGACTGCCTTCTGGCGCAACCTAGACATCGGTGAGGAGTCAATCGTGTCGCGGGCAGTTGCGAGCAGTCGGCGACGAGGATCGGGCAACACCACCGGGTACCCCTCCTTGGCCCACTTCTCATGGTCTCTACCCTTTAGCATTGGCGCCCCGCCGCTGTAACGATGCAACAACTCTGGCAACAGCAAGTTATTGGCCACATCAGAGTCATTTGGCTTCATGCCATGAACAGAAAACACCACGATGGAAGTGTCAGAAGGAAGTGATTCGATAATCCCTCCCAGGGTCGAGTCTGCAGACTCATAGACATCGATCATGCGCTTTCCTGCTTGGTCTGCTGTTGGCGCATGAGCCAAAAGATGGCGGTCATCGACACCGTGCCAAAAGTGGTGCCCACCAGAATGGGTCTCTGACAATACGGTCAGGAAAAAATCCCAATCAGGTTCAAGAGAAAGCAAATGACGTGTCGCTTTTAATCTCAATGACGAACCATCAACGAGGGCATCGCCAAGTTGGTCGACGTAATCAGACTGGTACCACCCGTCGTAATACTCATTTTCAAAAGCTGGATGGGGGCCATAAAGCTCATCGAGTTCTCTGATAAGTCCAGCCGGTTGAGACGCTCGAGGGAAAGAGGCCGCATGTGCCCCCCAAGAAGTTGCCTGAATACCGGCCATGTCCGCGACAAGGCCAGATTTTGGTACGTCAAAGATCAATCTTTTATGACTAGTGGTGGCATAAAATGGCTTTCCGGTAAATACGCCTTGGCGATAAGAACGATAGGTGGCGGGATCAAAGGTCAGATTGCTCCAGTATCCAGATCGATACGGTGCATCTCCAAAAAGAAAGCCTGTCCAAGCCTCTTCCGGTTTTCCAACAATGTCATTGTGGAAGGGAATTTCGACACCACTAGCTGCCAGACGTTCAAGATTTGGCATTTTCCCCGCGGCCATCAACTTCTTAACCAGGGTCCAATCAGCTGAATCAATACCAATCGCAGCAACACGAGCCATATAACGAGGTTAGCCACAGATAGCCTGTCTACATATGGATGTCGACAAGGTTCTATTGGCTGCCCCTCGCGGTTTCTGTGCCGGGGTTGAAATGGCCATAAAAGCCCTGGCCTGGATGGTTCGAGCATTTGACCCACCCGTGTACTGCTACCACGAGATCGTTCACAACCAACTCGTGGTAGATCGTTTCAGAAGTCTTGGCGTGATTTTCGTAGACGACATCTCAGAAGTTCCCTCCGGGTCTCCATTGATGCTTTCAGCACATGGGTCTGCTCCCGAAGTGGTACTCGCAGCGCGTTCAAGAGGCGGCTACGTTGTCAACGCAGTTTGCCCTCTGGTCACCAAGGTGCACCATGAGGTAAAAACTCGTGCTAATAAAGGGTTTGCTGTTCTTTACGTTGGTCACGAAGGTCACGATGAAGCCGTGGGGACAATGGCGGTGGCGCCTGAGGCCACCTACTTGGTGGAAACAGAAGATGATGTTGCATACCTTGTTATTGACCCTGAAAAACCAGTTGCTCTGCTTGCGCAGACGACATTGAGTCATCACGACTGGTCTGGTGTTTTGAATGCGGCAAAGCAACGCTTCCCTGATCTGTGGATGCCAGGGCGTAGTGACCTTTGTTTTGCCACGACCAATCGCCAATCAGCTTTGGTTCAAATTGTTCCAAGATGTGATGCCGTTGTCGTCATTGGATCTGCCAACTCGTCAAATACAGTCGCGCTGGGAAAGATGGCCAACGAATCAGGGGCCAAACGAGTCTTGAGGGTCAGTGGAGCTGACGAGCTACCAGATGACCTTGTCGGAACAGTGGGAGTTACCGCCGGGGCCTCAGCAGCAGAAGAAGTTGTAGCGGCCATTATTGAAAGATTGTCTCCACGTTTTGGCGTAGAGGAAATATTGCTGACAACCGAAGATGAATATTTTCCACCACCTCGTGAGTTACGAGAGTTGCTGAACGCCATTGCCACCATGGCGACATTTGCTTTGGGAGCCCAAAACACCGACCCAGCTGCATCGGATCGCGATGTTTCGGCAAGCACTGTACTTGCTTCGTTGCGCTCGTGAGCTAGAGCCCACCAGAGCTAAATACCGGGAAGTCCGTCGATACTTAGCTTGTTGTTATCAGCCTGATAGGCGGATATTTCTTCATCGGTCTTAGCTTCTGCCCATTCCTTAAGGCGGTTACGATCGCCTGAGTAGGTCATAAGTGGGACTCCATAACCGCATGAGCTCGACACGCGATGCACATTTATGCGAATGATCGCCCGTGCGCCAGGCAAATCTTCAAACTCTTGGGAAAGGCTTTGATAAGCATCGGTATCTGACATCAAGACTTCACCCTTGCCATAAAGGCGAACGATATTTGCAGGGCCGTCAAAAGCGGTGAACATGATTGTTATCCGCCCGTTTTGGCGCAAGTGAGCAATGGTCTCAACCCCACTACCGGTTAAATCGAGATAAGCCACCGTATTGGGATCAAGAATGCGAAAGCTCTCATATCCCTTAGGCGAAAGATTGACGTGGCCATCTCCCTGGGGTGCGGTGGCAACAAAAAATATGTGCTGACGAAGACAGAATTCTGACAATTCTTTGGTGATGTGGTCCCATTCCCTACCCATGAGCGCTCACCCGCTTGTTCTCTTATTTCCTTGCATGCTTTCTTGCCTCCCTTCGGCCTGATCGAAAAGGCGTTGCATTTCGCTTTTCAGGCTCTCTGATAATTCGCGGACCGCCCTGCGGGGAACTCTTCCGCCCTCAGTTGGCTTCTCCGGATAAAGTGCCGGGCCAATTATCATGCGAATCCGAACCGGACGGATCATCTTTGCCCCTTTGGGCATTGCAGACTCAGATCCGCCTATGCCCACTGGGACAATGGGCACACCAGTTCGTGCGCTGACGAAAGCGACCCCATCAAAAATATCTTCGATCACAGCCCCTGAACGACGAGTCCCTTCTGGAAACATGACAAGGGGCTCGCCTCCTTTCGTCACCTCTTCACACGCCCGCAATGCGTCTCTATCAGGAGTGCCCCGATCCACTGGAATGCCCCCCATCGTTGAGAAAAACCAATCAGAGAGCCGGAACTTCCACATTTCTTTTTTGCCCATGTAGCGCATGCGTCTTTTGGTTGCCGCTGCTACAACAAGACTGTCCACATTCGATCGATGGACGGGCGCCAAAATAAACGAGCCAACATTTGGAATGTTGTCTATGCCTTCGACCTTGAGACGCCAAAAAACTCGAGAGAAGCCAACTGCGCTCGTTCGTATGAATTTATAGAAAGCGAGTTCAAAGCGAGTTGGCTCTCTTGCTGGCTCTAACTCTTGTCCGTTCATTTAATAAGGCCCATCAACTCGTCGACGATTTCATCGACACTGCGGTCGCTGGTGTCGATAATCCTTGCTCCTTGCGCCTCTTTCAATGGATCGACGTCACGAGTTGAGTCAATCGTGTCGCGACGTGCCATGTCTGCGACCACTTCTTCATAATCAATATCTGAAACCTCTTTATGACGACGTGCCGCGCGGACATCAAGCCTCGCTGTTAGATAAACCTTGAGCTCTGCGTCAGGGAAAACAACCGTCCCGATATCGCGTCCTTCAATCACGCCTCCGCCTCGCTGCAGTGCCCATGCTCGCTGGCGTGCCACAAGCTCGCGCCTTACTCTTTCATTGGCAGCCACAGCGCTTACCGCTCTGGTCACCTCTGGGCCACGAATCTCAATCGTCGCATCAACTCGGTCAACCATCACCGAATCGGCAGTTACTTCGATTTCGATGTCATCCATCATTTGCGCGACCTTGTCGTTTTCCAAGGGATCGATTCCTTGACGAAGCGCAGCAAATGCAACGGCCCTGTACATCGCTCCAGTGTCGAGATATTCGAGATCTAATAGTTGTGCAAGAGAGCGGGCAACCGTAGATTTCCCTGAACCTGCGGGGCCGTCAATCGCTATGACGCGCATCTTTTAAGATCCTCCTCAAAACCTGGATAGCTTGTAGCAACCGCACTCCAGCCATTAATGACCGTTTTCCCATTTGTGGCCAGTGCAGCAATTGCAGCACTCATTGCGATTCGATGGTCTCCATGCGATTCGATATCTCCTGGCCTCAACCCACCTGCCGGCATACCTTGAACTACTAGTCCGTCTGGTTTGGCTTCGACCTCTACACCAAAACCTTCAAGCATCGCTACGGTTGTAGAAACTCTGTCACTTTCTTTTACCCGTAGTTCGGCTGCATCAACGAAGATGGTGGTCCCCTCGGCAAAGGCAGCCGCCACGGCGAGAATCGGAATCTCATCAATAAGACCGGGGATCTCGTCACCACCTACTGACGTAGCTTTGAGCTCACTGGTACGTGCACATATATCAACTGTGTTCTCAACTCTTTTATGCACATCTATGTTGGCACCCATGCGAAGAAGCACGTCTATAAAACCCGCACGCGCAGGGCCAACGTAAACATTTTCAAGTGTCACTTCGCTCTCGGGAGTAATGCATGCACCGACAATCCAGAATGCAGCCTGAGAAGGGTCGCATGGAACATCAAGAATAAAGGGTGAAAGAGTCGAGCGTCTCAGTCTTGTCACCGGAGTCGGATCTGATTGCACCTCTATGTCCGCGCCCGCCAAAATAAGCAGCTCTTCAGTGTGAGTGCGGCTGACGCTGCCTTCACGCACTACCGTCTCGCCCTGTGCACTTAGGCCTGCAAGAAGTATCGCTCCCTTAATCTGCGCACTCGCAACGTTGAGTTTGTAATCAATACCCTTCAGGTTTCCACCACGAACAACTATTGGAGCGAAACGTCCATCCTCGCGCCCATCTATTGCTGCGCCCATCAATTTGAGCGGCTCAGTTACTCGATCCATCGGGCGTCGAGCTATTGAATCGTCGCCTTGCAGTACCGTCAGCCACGGACGAGCCGCACACCAACCCGACATTAGACGAATGCCGGTACCTGAGTTGCCAACGTCGATTACATGATCGGGTTCGTGGAGATTTCCACCAATTATTTTGTCACCATGAACCTCAACACCCATCGCCTCCATTGCCAAGCGAGTGTGCAATACGTCTTCACCGCTTGAGAGCCCACGCACTGTTGAAGTCCCATTCGCAATCGCTGCGAGAAGAAGGGCTCGATGGCTAACTGATTTATCGCCGGGCGCCTTGATTGTTCCTCTTAGAGAAGATGTTCCGCTAACTGTTATGTGGTTTTGTTCACTTGTTGCGCTCAAATGAGACTCCGAGTCGAAACGTGGTAACCGCGTCCAGAAAGAGCGGGCCTCAGCCGCTCGATCGAATCTGCTTGTACGACAAGAATCAGCACTCCAGAATCGCCCTCACTTGAGTGAGCAATCTCCAAGTCGGCAATGTCCACACCGAGTTCGGAAGCCAATGTCGTGACTTCTGCAAGAACCCCAGGTCGATCAGGAACTGGAATGCGAACTTCTGTCATTTCAGCCACACGACTGACTCGAGCTGGAAGATTGACACGAGCGGCTCGTGCTCGCTCAAGAATCTCGAGAATGCCCGAGCGGTCGCCTTGTTCAACAAGCAAGCGAGTGTGTGCAAGCTCGACTTCCATTTTTTTCAACACGTCGACAATCGCCTCGCGATTTTCCACACAAATGTCTGGCCATATTCCGGGATGTCCTGAAGCAATACGTGTCATGTCTCGAAAGCCACCAGCAGCCAGACGAAGCAAAGCACGATGCTCTTGAGCGCCCTCGGCCGCCAAGCACATAAGAGAGGCCGCTGTTAGGTGGGGCACGTGAGAGACCATTGCCACCAAGGCATCGTGACGCTCGGGTGCAAGTTCGACTACTTCGGCATCAAATAGCCCCACCACAGATCTCACAAGAGCATGAGCCGATGGATCTGTTGTCTCAACAGGAGTAAGGACCCAAACCGAGCCTGCGAACAACTCGGCGTGAGCACCATCTACACCTTCTTGTTCACTGCCGGCCATTGGGTGTCCTCCGACAAATCTAGAACTGGAAACTTCCGAAACAATTGCTTGTTTCACACTTCCAACGTCGGTAACAACGCCCTTTGTTTCTGACAGCAAGTTCTTTATAGCATCTACTACCGCTCCAACCGGAGTGGCAACAAAAATGATCTCGGAGTCACGATCTATACCGACTGCATCTAATGCCCCGAGTTCTAATCCTTTTGTAGTGCGGCTTTCGTCATGGTCATAACCGCTAACGTGCCAACCCTTTGATCGCAGAGCCAAGCCGATCGATCCGCCGATCAAGCCCACCCCTACGATTAAGGCTCGCCGTTGTGGATCAGCCTGGGAGGTCATCACGCAAACCTTTTGCGCCCTCTAGATAGACATGGCGTAGCTCAGAACGTGCGAGTGGAGTTGTCAGGTGCATCAGTACTCGAATGCAACGAGGAGTTCCGCCTTCTATATCCAATTCACGAGCGCAGAGTAATGGAACATCGCCGAGTCCAATTGAACGCGCAGCTGCAGCAGGAAATTTTGAGTGGATGTCGTCAGTGGCAGTGAAAATTATGCTCACCAAGTTGTCATGGTCGACGTTGTTGCGCTCAAGCATTGTTAGCAACAACGTGGTGACACGTTCGTCAATCTCTTCGTCGAGATCGTTATCTACGGTTGTAGCGCCACGAAGCGCACGCAATGCATCGGCCACGTCGAGATGCTACCTTGCCTCGGCAGCGGCACACTCAAGCGAGCGGAGTTCGCCTTGAGTCAACATACGCCATGATCCCGGCGCTAAACGGCGATCAGTGATTGGGCCAATTCGAGTTCTAACAAGACGCTCCACCGGATAACCCACCGACTCGCACATGCGTCTTACTTGACGATTGCGCCCCTCGTGAATGGTGATGGTCAACAAATTTGGTGGCTGTAATGAGGCCTTCGCCGGACTGGTAAGACCATCTTCTAGTTCAACGCCCTCTCGGAGCCGGCGAAGAGCTGCCCGAGTTGGAGTGCCACGAACTTGTGCGAGGTACTCCTTTTCAATGCCAAAGCTCGGGTGCGTCAGGCGGAAAGTGAGATCACCATCGTTTGTCAATAACAAAAGACCCTCGGTGTCTAAATCGAGTCGTCCTACCGGATGAACTCTTGGCTCAGAAGGAACTAGATCGACAACAGTGCTTCGTCCCTGTGGGTCATCTGCGGTGGAAATGACACCAACGGGTTTATTCAATAGGTAATAGACGAGCCCATCGAGCACAGATACCGGAACTCCATCAACTTCTATCTTGCTGGTTTCGATCGAAACTCTGCATCCTGGGTTTGCCATCACGCCGTTAACGCTTACGCGACCTTGTTCGATTAGTTCGTCACATACCCTTCGCGAGCCAAACCCCGCACGCGACAACACCTTTTGCAAACGCTCACCGTCAGGAAGACTTTCGTCATCAGGAAGGCTCATGATTAGACACATCATCCCATTTCAAGCCTTCTTCAAGGGCTTCTACTACTTCTGGTCCCGGAACAAACTCTGCCAGAGGGGGAAGATTTTCCAGCGAGTTCAACCCAAGCCATTCTAGAAATGTCATGGTAGTTCCAAACATCAACGCTTGGCCGGGGCCTTCGTCTCTACCAACTTCTGCGATATAGCCACGTTGTTGCAAGGTGCGCATAACGCCATCAACATTTACTCCACGAATTGATGCAACCTGCGTGCGAGAAATTGGTTGCTTATAGGCAACGATTGCCAGAGTCTCCAGTGCCGCTGCAGATAGACGAGATGACTGACCCTCGAGCACAAATCGTTCAACGTAGCCCGACAGATCTGGTGCGCTTTGAAAGCGATACCCCCCTGCAACTTTTGCAAGGACAAAGCCACGCTTTTCTTCCTCGCAACGAACGCTGAGTTCGACACAGAGCTCTTCAACCTTTACCGGGACAAGCTCCAACAGCTGTGCCAATAAATCGACAGGTACGGGTTCGTCGGCGACCATGAGAATGGCCTCTAGAGCACGGCCGGCTTCTGGTGAAGGGCTTTGATCAAAGTCCATGTTCATCCCTCATAAGAATCAATGCCGGCAAGTGCATGGGTGGTCAGATCAACTAACCCATCAGTCAGATCGACGTCATCACCTTGCCAGACGACGTCGATGTCTCCGAAAGTCGCAGCTTGTTCGAGATCGACCAATCCCTGTTTAAAGAGTTCCAATATCGCAAGGAATCTGACAATTACCTCCATGCGTTCGACCAATTCTCCCGTCAATCGACGGAAGGAAATGCGCTTGAGCTTGGGCAGTTCATCTATCAGCTCGGCCACCGCATCAGAGACAGTTGATCTAATCATTGTCATGTGACGTAAATCGACGCGTGGAACCGGCTTGGGAGTCACCGCTCGCAAGAAAGCAGTCTTGAGCTGTTCGCCAGTTACACC
>CAYGGL010000068.1:0-12136 GCA_964349215.1 uncultured Acidimicrobiaceae bacterium
ATCCTCTCGTAGGGATCGTCGAGTTCTATGTCTTTGGCGATGGAGACACCATCGTTTGTGATGGTGGGTGAACCCCATTTCTTGTCCAGAACGACGTTGCGACCCTTGGGTCCAAGAGTTACACGAACAGCGTCGGCGAGCTGGTTCATTCCACTCTCCAAGCCGCGTCGAGCCTCTGTGTCAAAAGCGATGAGTTTGGCCATAGTAGGTTCCCTCCCTGGGTACCGGATTAGCAGAGCTAGCACTCTCGATAGTCGAGTGCTACTAGCAAACCACCTCAACAGACAGATCGCAACTAAGCAGTCGGCAAAATTGCAAAATTGTGGCCTTATACCTAGGAATTAGTAGGGCCGCCTTGCGAAGTTGGTCGAAGCCGGTGAGCATCTAAGAATGACTTCTCTGGCAATTCGGACTTTCTCTCATGAGGAATTCGATATTGATGATCTCCTCATTGCCCGCCGCGACCAGACGATCTCTGTATGCATACCGGCTAAAAATGAAGAGGCGACCGTCGGAGACGTAGTTTCAACAATCGTCCAAAAACTCATCGAGCGTGTTCCTTTGGTAGATGAAGTTCTCGTAATTGACGACGGCTCTACTGATGAAACCGCTCTTCAGGCCAAGCGGGCGGGCGCTGTCGTAGTCGCCGCCAACGATATTTTGCCCGAGTGCGGGCTGGGAACCGGAAAAGGCGAAGCTCTTTGGAAATCTCTTGCAGCTTGTCAGGGCGATCTGGTTGTTTGGTGTGACGCTGACATCTGTGATTTCAATCCAGCATTCATAACCGGACTTTTGGGACCTCTGCTTATCCACGATGACATTGACTTCGTCAAAGGATTTTATGACCGGCCAATTGTCACGAGCCAAGAACAAGGTGGTCGTGTTACCGAGCTGATGGCCCGCCCATTGGTTTCGATGCTTTTTCCACATCTTTCTTCCTACGTACAGCCGCTGGCGGGTGAGTATGCAGGACGACGATCTTTGCTTGAGACAGTTCCCTTCGAACAAGGATATGGCGTTGATCTCGGCCTTTTAATTGACCTCGCCCAGTTAAGTGGCCTCGACGCTATGGCTCAGGTCGATCTTGGAAAACGAATTCATAGAAACCGTCCGCTCAATGAACTCTCTCCTCAGTCGTTGGCTATCTTGCGAACTGCACTTTCAAGATCAGACATTTCGATGCCCTCTTGGCCAAGTGTCTTGGTGCGCCCAGGAATGGCTCCGGTGACCGTCGATGACGGACAACGCCCTCCGCTTGAGACTGTCCCGACTTACTGCAGAAGGGCAAGCTAAGGGCATTGGCGAGCCCTTAGGGATAATCCAAACTCTCCCGATCGAAAATGTCGGCCACCACACCCGTTCCAGGTAGTGCGTCATCAGCTTCTGTGCGGTCCAAGATTTCTTGAATCGGCTCGTTGAGGACATACGTTCTCCAAAGGTGACCGATAAGAATCTTTAGTACTGCAAGAGTCGGGACTGCTAAGAAAAGCCCAAAGATTCCACCGATAGAACCACCAGCTATCAGAGCAAGAATCACCCCTGCCGGATGCAACTTAACCGTGCGTTGCATGATCATGGGACTGATGAGATGGTTATCAATCTGCTGGGCCCCAACCATCACGACGACAACCCAAAAAGCTTGCCTTGCATCACCGACGCTTAATGCAATAACTAAAGCCGGAACACCCCCTACCCAAGGGCCGACTAGCGGGACAATATTTGCAATACCTGCAATCATCCCCACAATCAACCAGAACTCAAGTCCAATTACCGCCAGACCTATCGAAACCATCACGCCCACAATGAGCGCAACCAACAATTGACCTCGCATAAAACCTCCGAGTGCCCTGTTGAGTCGCCCAATAACAAGTTCAACTTCATCATGACGATTGGAAGGAATGAGAGATCTAGCGGTCTTCTTAAGTCGCTGGAGATCAACCAGAAGATAGAAAGCGATGATGGGACCGAGAAGGACGATTATTGCGCCATGCAAGATCTTTCCGCCAACATTCCTGATGCGACTTATATTCTCGCTCAGCGATCCTGAATCTTGAGTAAACTCTTGTCTGATTTCTTCAACGGTTGGGGTATTGATGATCCAATCATCAGTGTTGAGTGCCATGTCATCAATCCATCGCTCAACATCTTCCCTGAGCGACGGCCATTCATCAGCCAAGTCCGAAGCCTGGCTTGCGGCAATAGGTGCAACCAAGAGGCCCAACAAAACTACGACAGCGAGCACCAGTACGTAGCAAAGAGCCGTGCCCAACACACGTGGAATATGCCGTTCTTGAAGCCTGGTTACAACAGGGTTGAGTAAATAGATGACTACACCTGCGAAAACCAGCGGTGGCCAAACAGCTCGAATGGTCCATGCCACCAAAGCCAGGATCATGACTAGGAAAGCCAAACCGACTACGGCCCATGCCCACTGTCCAGCAAGTCGAATTTGGTCATTCACTAACGCCAGCGTAATGACAATCGGCGGCTCAGGTCTATCGTTTTAGGACCAGGTGCGCCTTGACGATTGCTTCAACACAATCAAGAGTCTCAGACATTGCTTTTTCTCGCCCGAATTGTTCCACCAGAGAAACAATCTGAACCTTTGGTTTCGAAGTGGATTGTTTCGAGACATGCGCAGGCAAAGACAGGTCTTTGACGACCTCTCCGACTATTACCAACACGGGTACTTTTGATTGCCCTGCAAGTTCAATGACTCCCCCCACAACCTTTCCTTCAAATGACTGCTCGTCCAAAAACCCCTCACCGGTTACAACCAAGTCGGCCTCTTCTAGATGTTCATGAAGCTCAAGTTCGTCCGCGACCACATCAAATCCACTGAGGAGTTGGCCCCCGATTGCTGCCAGGCCTCCTGCCAAACCCCCTCCTGCGCCTGCGCCGGAAAGGCTCGAAACGTCTAGCCCATAGTTCTGGTCGTAAACCTGGACCAAGCGTTCCAAGCGACGTTGAAGTAGTCGAACCTGAGCCGCTGATGCTCCTTTTTGTGGAGCAAAAACACTCGCCGCATCAATGAAATAGGTGCGAACATCGCATGCAACCACCAAATCAACTCCACGCATTCTGTTAAGCGGTTCCAACGCGCGAATCGCCCCCAGACCACCGTCGGTTGAGGCAGAACCCCCTACTCCAACGACAATTCGTCTGCACCCCGCATCAATTGCACTGGAAATTAACTCGCCAGTTCCAAAAGAACTCGCCGCCACTGGGTCGTTATTTTCCGGACCGCCAATGAGGCTCAGTCCTGATGCTTGAGCCATTTCAACAACAGCGGTTTGTTTATTGCAGCGCCATGAGGCAATGACTTGGTCACCAAGTGGACCTGACACCGAGGTGGTTCTATTTCCTCCCCCCAAAACTTCCAACAAACCTTCTCCACCATCAGCAACCGGAATGGCCTGACATGTGGAGCCTTCATCTGTCGCAGCCCGACAAATGGCGTCCGCGACTTCACGAGCCGTTGCTGTACTGCGAAATTTGTCAGGGACAGCAACTACATTCATCGACTAATGGTGCCCGTTATATGTCCGCGGCGCCATCATGACTACGGTTTCTTTAGTGATGAAGCCCTCAGAAGCACAAAGTCCAACTCGACCAATCGTCGTTGCCTCCAACAGAGGGCCAGTGACGTTCAGTTTTGTGAACAACGAAACACCCATTGCAAAGCGAGCCGGTGGGGGACTCGCTTCGGCTATTGGAAATGCGATTATCAATACCGACTCCATGTGGCTTGCTGCCGCTACCTCGAAAGCTGACAGTCAGGTCGCAGCTAGTGGGGTCGTTGAAGCAGAAGGTTTCAGATTGCGTCTCTTGGACATCGAGCCGGACACCTACTCTGCCTACTACAACACCATTTCAAATGGAACACTCTGGTTTCTCAACCACGGACTCTTTGATGCAACTCGCCGGCCTCGATATGATCGCCACTGGCATGCGGCATGGGAGTTATTCAAGAAAGTCAACTCAACCTTTTCTCAAGCACTCGTTGAACAAGCCCCCGAAAATGCACTGGTGCTTGTACATGATTATCACCTGTCACTTGTAGGAAAGGAGGTTTCTGCAAAGAGAGCTGATATAGCCACCATCTATTTTCATCACACGCCATTTTGCAGAGCAGATGAACTCGCCATGTTGCCTGAGACAGTCTCTCTTGAACTCATGAGTGGACTCAATGGCTTCAGCGCATGCGGCTTTCACGCGCAACGCTGGGCTAGCGCATTTGAGGAGTGCGCTATTGCCACCGTTGGTTCTTCTCCCAAAACTTTTGTGGCCCCCGCAGCTACAGATTCCAGAGAAATAGACGCAACTCTAGATACGCCTGAATGCAAGGAAGCTCTCAAGGAACTCAATGACCGTGTAGGTACTCGTAAGGTAATAGTTCGAGTCGATCGAATCGAACTGTCAAAGAATCTTTTGCGCGGCTTTCTCGCGTATGAAGAGCTACTCGAAACAAAACCTGAGTGGCGCGACAACGTGGTATTCGTTGCATGCGTTTATCCATCACGTGAAGGAATAATCGAATACCAGGCTTACAGCCTCGAGGTAGAGGGGCTTGTCAGAAGAATTAACGAGAGATGGAAAACTCAAAGCTGGACTCCCATTATCTATGAAGCTTCAAATAACTATCCGCGCTCAATTGCAGCGCTGAGTCGCTACGACGTTTTGTTGGTAAACCCAATACGCGATGGACTAAACCTTGTAGCAAAAGAGGGTCCATTAGCGAACCAGAACGACGGGGTACTGGCTTTAAGCCGTACCACCGGCGCCTGGGACGAACTCGGTGGTGTAGCTCTGGGTGTCAATCCCTTTGACATAGTCGGAACATCGAATGTTTTACACAACGCGTTGTCAATGAACACTTCTGATCGCAAGCAACATGCTCAGGCACTAAGAGAGCGTGCCAGTGCACGCACCCCAGATGACTGGTTCCAAGACCAAATCAATGCCGCCATCACTGAGTAGTTAACTCACGCAAGAATTCAAGTGCCCCCGTTGGGCCCTCAACGAGAATGTCAGCCTGATTTAAGAGTAAAGCTGGAGTTTCAGGAGTCTGGACCCCAACGCGAATCGTCCTCAATCCTTGATCACTGAGACGTGACAGGCCCGCGAATGCGGGTAGGTCACCACGGTCGTCCCCCAAGAAACATACGGTCTTGATACCTGGCAACCCAAGTATCTTCTCCTCAATAACCGAACCTTTATCGCCCGCAATCGGTGGATGAAGCTCAATCGACGCCTTTGCGTCTCTCATCTCAAGGCCAGAACTGATCGCAATTTCTTTAACCCAGTTGCGAACTTCCGTCTCTCGCTCAGGCGCAGTCCTAAAATGGACGGTCATTGATATCCCTTTGTCTTCTACTAAAAGACCGGGCAAAGCTTCGATGGCGGCGTGCACGACTTCATTTACTACTTCCCTCCACCCAAGAGCCTCGGGTACCACAATGATCTCTCCGTCTTGCATCGACTCGAGGCCATAAAGCCCAGATAGCCAAAGGCCGGGAATTTCCAAATGGGTGGCTAAAAAAGTGACAGGACGCCCCGAGACCACTCCTACCAGAGCACATCTGGTTACCAGGTTCGAAAGGACTTCGATTGCATCCTGCAGGGGTCTGGCATCTTTTGGATCATCGACAAGTGGAGCGAGAGTGCCATCAAAATCTGTCAACACTGCCGTTGATCTAGGTTCCTCACACAACAGAGTCAGTGCCGCCTCGAGTTTCATATTCGTACATTAGGGCTCGGCCGACGCTACCCTCGGGCAAGATGAGAAGCGTCACAAGACTTGCCTGCTGCATTGTCGCCACATTGGTTGGTCTTGTTTTTTTATCTGGCTGTGATGAAGACACTGTGAGGCTTACATTTCGACCAACAGTGGGAATGACCTCGACCTATCGCATCACCGTTGAGACAGATACCACGATTCAGATAGGCAATGAGGCACCTCGAGAAGGACATGACAAGGTTGTTCTGGTAACGCAGCACACGATTCTTGGACCGCAACCTCTTGGACCCGACGCCAAGGCCAAAGAGAAATCTGATGAAAATGTTCGGGTAAAGGTTGTGGTGAAAGAGTCTGAAAAAGCCGACAGAACTTTCATCGTTCGCTTCGATCGCTCAGGTCATCCTGTCGCCGTTGAATCTGAATCCCCAACCAACCCAGACGCTTCAGGAACCACCTCACTCGGACTTCCAGAAATCTTCCCAGCAGCTATGGGTGCGCCACCGAATCGCCTGCTGCGCTCTGGCGACACCTGGGATCTTCGCAGATCAATAACTTTGCCAGGATCAGCCCATCCGGCGGACATAAATATTAAGGGCCGTCTCGTCGAGCTAGGAGTGGTCGACACCAAAGACGTTGCTCGAGTTTCTTCAACGGCAACCCTCAACCTGCAGACCACTCGATCGGCCGCCAATGGGCTTTTGCCTGCCGGCAAGGTTCAGTTGGATGGAACTCAGACCACCTACTATGAAGCAACCCATTTTCTAGACAACGGATCAGTACGTTCAGCCGCATCCACAACTATCGGTGACTATCAGCTTTTGATATCGCCACCAAAGCCTGTCGGAGGAAACCCGGCAAGTGGCACCATGAAAGTGCGTATTGAATCGGAAACCGAAAGGATTGATTGAATTTCAGCCCTTTGGGACGGGTCCTTACGGAGTCGGTCCAAACTTTGGTGCAACATCTGGGCCGAGAATTACGAGAACCTGAGACCCAGAAAGTTCATTTGGCGGAGGAGTTGGCATTGCCTTTGGGGCCGCAGGAATACCCAGCTTGGTCCCAACCTGTTTTGCCATAGCTTCGAAGCCAGTTAAGAAATATATCTCTGAGGTTGTCACATTAGCCTTTGCGTCAATTGGGTTGCCGACTACAAACCCCGAGGCTGCGATCAGGTCAGTGGCCTTCCTGGCAGCCCCCTTAACGTCTGACCCGTTTGTAATAAGAACCGTGGTGGACGCCGGTACCGCAGGTGCCACTGTCGGTGTCACTACTGTCGAATTTGTTGCACCTGGTGTATTGGGATCAGAAGTGGTGGTAGTTGTCTGACTTGGCGATGGGGTTGACTCAAATTTCTGTTCGTCGCCCGCAAGGTTGAGTATCAAGATGCCAGCCATGACTACCGTGACGATTAGGAGTATGCCGCGCAACATCAAGCTGCCCGCCGATCGACGAAATGAATCGCCCTGCATCGAATGTTGACCTCTGCTCACGATTACCTCGGACTTCCTGCAGAACGGCCCTCAAAATGAGCACGCCGGCTCACCCTACGCCTTCGACGCCACCTGGAGACAACTAGTGGGTCATACGCCATTGCTTCAGGAGAGTCGATTAACTCACGGAGAACTTGATAATAGCGAGTTGAGGACAATCCCAGTTGTTCACGTATTGCTACCTGCTTCGAGCTTGTAGAGAGCCACCATGTGCGTTCAAGATCTAGGATTTTGGTGTCACGAGTCGATAATGCCATCGATGTAAGCCTGACCTCAGGCTCTACGCGATGCAAGCACCCCTACATATTTAATGAGAATCAGCGCTCAGTGAACTCAAGGTAATCACGGCGAGGAGCGCCCACATAAACTTGACGGGGGCGTCCGATTGGGCTTTCAGTCACCAACATTTCTTTCCAGTGTGCGATCCAACCAGGCAGACGACCTATGGCAAACAGCACGGTGAACATGCTCGTAGGAAACCCCATGGCCCTATAGATCAAGCCAGAATAAAAATCCACGTTCGGGTAAAGATTTCGCTCAATGAAGTAGTCGTCGGCCCTGGCTGCTTCTTCAAGTTCGAGTGCCAGAGTCAACAGTTCATCTTCACGACCCAACTTTGCGAGCACGTCTGAAGCGGCATTCTTGATAACTTGGGCGCGCGGGTCATGCGTCTTATAGACACGATGGCCAAATCCCATAAGTCGGACACGAGAATCATGTGCTTTCGCTGAGTTGACAAACTTCTTGACGTCTCCACCATCATCTCGAATGGCTTCAAGCATTTCGATAACGGCCTGATTAGCACCGCCATGCAATGGACCCCAAAGAGCATCAATACCAGCCGATACAGAAGCAAAGAGGTTGGCATGGCTTGAACCAACCATTCGTACGGTTGAAGTTGAGCAGTTCTGTTCGTGATCTGCATGCAATATCAGCAGCTTCTTGAGAGCATCTACTACGACCGGGTCAAGCTCATAATCCTCGGCCGGCACTGCAAACATCATCCGCAGAAAGTTCTCAATCAAATCAAGTGAGTTATCCGGATAAAGAAACGGTTGGCCTATGGATTTTTTGTAAGAGTAAGCGGCAATCGTCGGCATCTTTGCGAGCAGCCGATAGGTCGAAACTTCGATCTGTTGTTCATCGAAAGGGTCGAGACAATCTTGATAGAACGTAGAAAGTGCACTTACCACTGAGGAAAGCATCGCCATTGGGTGTGCATCTTTGGGGAAACCGTCAAAGAAGCGTTTTACATCTTCATGCAACATTGTGTGACGGCGAATGCTCTTTGAGAAACTGGAGAGTTCATCGCGCGATGGAAGCTCTCCATGAATCAAGAGATAAGAAGTCTCCAAAAACGAGCCATGATTGGCAAGTTGTTCAACTGGATATCCCCGATAAAGGAGCACGCCTTTTTCACCATCGAGAAAGGTGATTGCCGAACTACAAGAACCAGTGTTTGCAAAACCTGGGTCATATGTGATTAATCCAGTGTCACGACGAAGCGACGTGATATCAATTGCAGAATCGCCCAAAGTTCCTTCCACCAAAGGAAGGGAAGCTTTTAAATCACCTAACGTGACCTGTCCCTCTGATGGCCTTGACAAATCCATCTCCTTCTCGTCTACTTTCAGGCACCTTAGCCTTTGTCCCTTAGGTTTACTCTAAAGGCCGAGAGAAAAAAGTATTTGTCTATTCCCTTAAAGAAAGGTGAGGAGCTACCAGGCAATAAGCTGAAGCATTATCAGCCCGAGTAGCTCAGTTGGTCAGAGCAGGCGCCTTGTAAGCGTCAGGTCGTCGGTTCGAATCCGACCTTGGGCTCGAACGTCTTAGGGGAGAACGTCTTAGGGAAGAACGATGACGTCGCTCATCTCGAGTTCCATCTGTATGTCAGCCTGATCCCTGACCGTAAGATGGTTATCGATCTTGCGTTTAATGCGCTGTAGAGCATTGTCGATGGACTTAACGTGGCGTCCGAGATGATCGCCGATCTCTTGATAACTCCGACCGGCGACATAAAGATTGAGAACATCGATCTCAAGACCAGAAAGCACATCGGTCAATGCGTCGCGCATGGCTCCCATGCGCTCGCCTGAAATTACCTGCTCAACCGGATCGGGAGCATGGTGGTCGTTGAGAAGATCTTCAACACCATGTTCATGTTGTTCATCATCGCCTGTAGGGCTACCAGAAATCGAAATGTATTGGTTAAGAGGGCGATGCTTGAAACGTGTTGCCGTCTTTATGGCAGTGATGATTTGGCGAGTGATGCACAGTTCGGCAAATCCACGAAATGACGCCAGACGATCAGTCTGATAGTCCCGCACAGCTTTGTAGAGACCGATAAGCGCCTCTTGTTCAATGTCATCGGCATCTCCGCCGACGAGGAAGTAACCACGGGCCTTTGCTCGGGCAAATCGGCGATAACGCTCTATGAGAGTTTCTTGAGCCAAAGAATCACCCAGTTGGGCAAATGTGGCCAACTCATCATCGGATAGTTCGTTGAGTACTGCGGCACTACCAAATCGAACGTTCAATATGGGCTCCTGGGTGGGGAGTTGAGTGTGACGTGGGGCCCACCCGCACTGAAAGTGTACGGAGGGTTACTAGTTAGTAGTAACTAATTAGCAGGCCCGTGTCAACCACTTTGCGCAACAAAATCACGGAAATATGTAACACTATGTACCAATTATGACTATTTGAGCAATTATTTTTTGGTCTGATACAAAATATTTTGGCTCAAATTGACTAGTTACCGCCCAGATCGATGCCTGGCCACTTCGTAGCATGCCAGTGCTCCAGCGACTCCTACGTTGAGCGATGAGATAGCACCCCAAAGCGGAATCGAAACCACTATGTCGCACCGAGCTCGCGTGAGGCGACCCAAACCCTTTCCTTCGGCACCCAGAACAAGCATCACGGGGTCGTTGCCCACTGGCAGATCAAAAAGGTTGACATCACCATCTGCATCAAGGCCGACGATCCAAACCCCAAGATCCTTTGCCGCAGTCATTGCCGCCGGCAGACCACTCACCAATGTCATAGGCAAGTGCTCAACAGCTCCGGCACTTGCTTTGGTTACCGTTGGGGTCACATGAGCTGCTCGATGACGTGGCAGTACTACTCCGGTAACGCCGGCACATGCTGCCGAACGCATCAGTGCTCCAAGATTTTGTGGATCGGTGACACCATCGAGTGCGATCAAGAATGGGGGGCTTCCACTGAGAGCCGGCCTTGTACACAAGGTGTCAAAGTCAACTGGCTCTATGGGTGCAGCATGGGCCAATACTCCTTGAGGAGCATCAGAACGTGCCTCTGCTTCAAGAGCAGCTCGCGTGACTCTCTTGATTGAGACTTTCATCTCGGTAGCAAGTTCTGTTATGTCACCGATGACAGCTGACTGTTCAATATCTTCGGCAATCCAGACATCTATGACCCTTCGCGTGCCCGCCAACAACAACTCACGAACGGCTTGACGCCCCTCAACTTGGCGACCATCGAGATTTTGGGCACGAGTCGAGGAACGAGGAGCCGACGGCGAGACCCTTCTCGGGGCACCCCGTTTGCCATCTCGTTTGGGCTCTTGTTTGGGAGCGCTAAATTTGGCGGATCCCCGCTTCGCAGGCCCAGACTTTGGGATCCGTTTAGATTTGGCCGGCTGACGTTTGGGACGATTCAAGACTTACGCTCCTCAATTAATGCAACAGCCCAACAGGCCACTCCCTCACCTCGGCCAAGCGCACCCAAACCTTCAGGTCGCTTTGCCTTAACCGTCACATCTGCGCCTACGGCTTTGCTCAGGACGCTTTGAATCTTGTCGCGATGGGGGGCGAGCTTGGGCGCATCGAGTACGACTGAACAGTCAACGTTGCCGGGCTCAAATCCGGCTTCGCGAACCATCTCGACTGTTCTTTCCAATAGGGTCAAACTCTTTGCTCCACTTAAGGCAGGGTCGGTATCTGGAAAATGACTACCGATATCACCCAGACCCGCTGCGCCTAAAAGAGCGTCTGTGATTGCATGAGCAATTACATCGGCGTCGCTATGACCAGCCAGCGCAGGTTCGCCATCGAATACCACGCCACCAAGAATCAAAGACCTCGTGGTGTCGTTGCTATAGGGATGAACATCAAAGCCCAAACCCACTCTCATCGTTTTGTGCCAGATGGCAATTCAAGATCGTGACGATTGGTCACTTTTCGATTCTCCAATTCTCCGGTTACAACAACGATCTTGCCACCAGATTGTTCGACCAAAGAAGCGTCGTCTGTAGCCTCACCGCCTTTGTCGTGAGCTTGTCTCAATATCGAGGCAGCAAATGCCTGGGGAGTTTGAACTGCAACAAGCGATGAGCGATCAAGGGTCTCAAGTATCTCATTAGTGGCCACATTGACCCGCTTGATTGTGTCAACAACAGGAATACCAGGAACGGCTCCATCTGCTCCGGCTCGAACTGCATCGATCACAGCGTTAAACAGTGCCGTGGTCGCAAAGGGACGAGCGGCATCATGTACAACGATTATCTCGGCTTCAGCTGGGACAACACTAAGTCCCGCCCTGACAGAATCGCTGCGGGTCGCTCCCCCCTCTACGACTAAATCGGCATCGGGTTCTTCGACGTCTAATTGCTGGGGAGCCACCACCAAAACCACATGGTCACACGATGATCGAGCAGTTGCGAGCGACCAGTCCAACACTCTTCGGCCATTGATGACCTCATATTGTTTAAGCCCGCCGAATCGAGTCCCTTGTCCAGCTGCCACAATGACAGCCCATGTGCTCACGTGTTGAGTGAGGCGAAAAAGAGTCGTCCTTTTGGAGTCGGAATACTTGAGGTAATAGTTACCTCTACCTCAGAACCGATCATTGTTGCGCAGTCGCTCACAACAACCATTGTTCCATCTTC
>CAYGGL010000069.1:0-11939 GCA_964349215.1 uncultured Acidimicrobiaceae bacterium
GGGTGGGATGTAGCTCCTCCAAAGGGAACGATGTTTTTATGGGCACCAATTCCGAGTCCTTATCAAGAAATGGGTTCGGTTGAATTTGCGTCCCATCTTGTAACCCAAGCCCATGTGGCTACCTCGCCCGGGGTTGGTTTTGGCCCAGGCGGCGAAGGTTTCGTCCGTTTTGCTCTTATTGAAAACGAGCAGCGGACCACCCAGGCAATTCGCAACCTCCGAAGGGCACTCACGAAACTATAAGTATCCCCCATTTGGTATCTGGTCAATAGATACGCTCGTTGTCTATGACAGATGAGAACGAGGGCAACGATCTTTCGCCAGAGCTAGAAATGCCTCAATGGCAACCGCCATCAACTCCCTCTGAGCCGCCAGGTTCGCCTCCCAAGAAGGGCGGCAAGACTGTCGTAATTATCTTGGCAGTTTTACTCGTTGTCGCAGGAAGCGCGGGCGCTGCGTATTTCTTAACTGCTGAAGATGACCCCACAGCGGCAGAGCTAGTCGCCTCCGTGAATAAGTTCGTAGCAGCCCAAAAAACACTGAGCTTTACGGGAACAGGGCGAGATGAGACCTCGGGCGATTTTTTCATGAATCCTGGCGATAAACCCCGTGGTGAAACAGGTGCAAGCACGGTGCAACGTTTTAAGACCGAGGGAGAGGTAGCTTTTCCTGATCGTTCTCATTCCAAGCTAGATATGGGTGGCCTTGGAGTTTCTGAGTTTCTGGTGGTTGGCAAAGACGTCTATGTGCGCAACGCACAAAAGACCAGTGAACTAAAGGACCAGCAGTGGGCAAAGCTGGAACTTCCACCAGGCGTTGTTAAGCCTGAAACGGGAGGGCCGGTATTCGATCTGGATGATCCTACTTCTGGTGGACCGCTGAACATGGCTGATCTTCTAAAGGTTGGTCAAGTTCCCAAAAGTTTCGTCAAGGAAGGGTCTGTCTATGTTCTTGTTCTAAAGCTTGATCCAAAGAAGGTTTTTCCTGATCCCGAACAAAGCGGAACGAAGATAGACATGGCAACGATGGGATTGAGAGTTGAAAAGAGCGGGAAGCTTCTTGGATACACCATCAGTTTTAAAGGTGACTCGATAGATTCAACGACGACCCTGAAATTGAAATGGGGTGGCAAGGTCACCATCGATGCCCCTGGCGAAGATGAGCTGGACGAGACTCCAGGCATCAACGAAGCAGCTCTGAACTCATTCAAGGACTCTGAAATACTTGTCCCAGCGGCAATTCCAGCTGGTTGGTTATTGGACTATGCAGATGTACTATCCGCAGAAGAGACTACAGAAGGGTGCCCTGAAGCATCAATAGGTTATGGAAATCCCGATGATCCAGAGGGGGGATATCTGGATCTCTATCTCTTTTCAAGTGAATGCGAAGGGTATGACCCCGATGGTGGAATTGGTTCAGAGGAGTTCACACCAGGGCGGGCAACCGAGGGATACATATCTGGAAGTGATTCAGATGGGACTTTCGCCCAATTTGTGATTGACGGAACTGTCGTTCAAGCCGATACAGACCTCACTCCAGAAGAGTTCAAGCAGGTTATTTCTTCGTTGGTTAAGTTTGATCCCGCGAAGAAACCGGGCGAGATAAAAGGCATAGGCATTAAGAAAGAAGTGGGCTGATAGAGGGCCTGAGATCTAGCGAACTGTTGTATGGGGTAGGGCAGAAGACAGAATTTTGTCCTGCCCCAAAATGCCACCTAGACAAAAAGCAACAGCATCGTCGACGATGTCGCTTCCCATCTCACCCCGTTCGTGAAGAAAGACCCGCGTGATCTGGTTGGTTACCCCCAAGATCGCATGGGTCAACAATTCAGGGTTTCCGCGTCTAATCCGGCCTTCGTCCATTCCCATCTTGACCTGTTTGGCTACATCGCGAACTGCAATTTCTTGTCCGTGTCGCAGAGCGGGGCCGAAGCGTTCTTCGTTTGCAGCAAATTCCAAGAGTGCAAATAAATTACGATTTTTATCTAACCACATGAGTGAAGAACGAATGCCGATCTCGATGCGGTGAACGGCATCTGCTTCATTGCCGATGGCCTCTTGTTGGGCGCGGCGAAGATCGACCATTGCCTCTCTTAATATTTCGAGAAATAACTCGTCTTTCGACGAGAAGTACCAGTAGAAAACTCCCTTACCGACCCCGATCCCCTGGACGATATCGGTAACCGAAGTTGAGTGATAACCACGAGTGGCAAATCGCTCAGCTGCAAAGTCCATCAGCTCGCGTCGTCGCTCGTTTCCTCGCTTAGTGAGGCGGCGTTCCATGACGGGAACCTACGATCTCTTGACCGATTGGTCAAGAAAACTAACCCACTTTTCCTGATATATGACCTTTTTAAAAATGAAACATGGTGTTCATGTTTTGGGCTTAGCCTCGACTTATGGAGACTTTCATCGTTCGCGTCTGGCTACCCGATAGGCCAGGGGCGCTGGGGCAAGTGGCCAGCCGCGTTGGTGCTGTTGGTGGAGACGTCGTGGGGATAGACATTCTGGAGCGCGAGGGTGGTCAGGCAATTGACGAGTTGGTCATCGAGCTGCCGGATAGCTCATTAATCGAACTCTTGACCTCTGAAATTACCGATGTAGATGGGGTCGCCGTCGAAGATATACGTCCGGCACAAAATGTTGTTCATGACTCTCGACTTGATGCTCTGGAAGCAGCCGCTCTATTGGTAAGTGCCAAAACACGAGACGAGTTGGTCAAGTCCTTGGTAACACGCTCAATGGACGACTTCAGTGCCGAATGGGTTGTAGCGCTTGTCCATGATTCATTGGACACAGCCAAGATTCTGTTCGGGGTTGGCGATGCTCCGGCCCCTCGTTGGTTGGCCGCCTTCACTGAGGGAACACGGTTATCAAACAGCCATGACCCCGCCGGCCCAAACGACATCGCTTGGGCTCACCTTTCTCAGGCAGACATCAGTCTCATTTTGGGACGCAAGGGCCCACCGTTTAGGGCTAGAGAGCGCCGACAGATTGCTGTACTCGCCCGGGTGGCAGATGTCCGCTGGCCTGAGGTCGAATGATTATTACTCGTCGGGAGGAAGGGCTATATCAACTTGAACACTTGCAACTCCTGCCCGCACTGTTCCCAGGGCATTGGCCACTCCATGGCTTAGGTCAAGAACCCTTCCATCAACGTAAGGGCCCCGGTCATTGACCAGTGCCATCACAGTTGTAGTGCCATGCGTGATGAGCAAGATCGTCCCAAATGGAAGATCTCGATGAGCAACAGTCCATGCTTCTTGATCAAAGATTGCGCCGCTTGCCGTCGGCCTTCCATCAAAACCTGGTCCATACCAAGAGGCCGAACCCTCAAAGGTTTCTCCGGTACGAGTGAATCTAGGTGGGAGTCCCTCGACGACCCCAAAGGGGTAAGCCGTCAGAAGTCTGGCTTGTTCTTCAGTTGCTCGACGATGGCGATTTCCTAAATCGAGACCTGCACGCAAAGCCGCTTCACGATCTCTCGCTTGTGCCTCAAAGGCAGATTGTCGAGCTTTAGCGTTGCGCTTTGCTTCGTCTGCCAGATCCTGGTTTTCTTGTTGAGCAATTGTCTTTTCAAGCTCTTGTCGAATCGAATTTACTTCTTGCGAAGCCTCACGAGACGCCCCAGCCTCATATTCAGCCCTGCGGTTTTCTGCTTCGGCTTCTCGCTTGGCTTCAACTAGACGGTCAAGGATTGTGTCATCTACCTTGCCAACGATTTCATTCCAAATACGCTCACGTGCCAGCGTCTCTCCGCCTCTTCCTTCGCCGTTGATCATCTTTATATAGGAACCCACGGCGTGATCAGCGAGCTTGTCTTTAGCCCACTTAACCTGACTGTTTGCATCGGCAAGTCGAAGCTGTGCATTGACAAAGCGAGCCTGTGCTGCCTCGGCGCCATCTGTAAGTACTGCGATGCGACTTAATAGCTCCTTGCGCTTGGCTCGCAGCTCTTCGATAGATGCCTCATTTGTCTGAGCGTGAACAGGTAGAGAAATGTTCAAGGCCAAGATGCCAAGACACAATGCGACACTCACCGTACGCTTGGTCGCTAGGATCATGAATAACTCCCATGAGCATGGAGGCTTGACCCTTGATGAAAGTTGGAATCCTGACCGGAGGAGGCGATTGCCCGGGCCTTAATGCCGTTATTCGCGCCGTGGTCCGCAAAGGAGAACGCGTATACGGCGATCGCTTCGTGGGATTTCTTGACGGATGGCAAGGAGTTATCGAGCAACGACATGTGCCTCTTAATATAGAACGACTTCGCGGGACCCTCCCTAGGGGTGGGACGATCATTGGCACGTCTCGAGCCAACCCCTTCAACCTAGATGGCGGATTCGAGAGATGCCAGACGACGATCGAGGAACTTAGCATCGACGCCATTATTTCCATTGGTGGTGAAGGAACTATGGGAATCACCAGAGAGATGGCAGCGGCAGGAGTACCAGTGGTCGGAGTGCCGAAAACGATCGATAACGATATTCCAGCCACGGAAATTACCTTTGGCTTCCATACGGCAGTTCAGATAGCCACAGAAGCCATTGACCGTCTACACACCACAGCTGAATCACATGACCGAGTAATGGTAGTAGAGGTCATGGGTCGTCATGCGGGTCACATCGCCCTATACGCAGGGATTGCAGGCGGAGCGGCAGAGATCCTCATCCCAGAGGAACCATTTGATCTGGAGGACGTATGCGCTGCTTTGACGCAGCGCCATCAGAAAGGTCGATTCGCCTCGATCGTTGTAGTCGCCGAGGGCGCACTTCCCAAGCCTGGGACTCTTGAAATGGCTGAATATGGGGTTGACGAGTTCGGCCATATCCGTTTGGGTGGCATAGCAAACGTGCTGGCTCCTGAGATTGAGAAACGTACGGGTTTCGAGACTCGAGTCACCATTTTGGGCCATATCCAAAGAGGCGGCACTCCTTCGGCTTATGACCGAGTGCTTTCAACCCGATTTGGTATCGCCGCAATTGATGCTGTTCACGAAGGTGGATTTGGTGAGATGGTCGCTATCCGTTGTGACAAAGTTGTTCGAGTCCCGCTGGAAGAGGTTCGGGGGCTTAAGACGGTTGACCCATATCTGTTTCACGATGTCGCCGAAGTATTTTTCGGGTGATCTCAGCCACCTCTATAGACAGCTGTATATCTATCAGCTGAGACCTGCCACTGAACAGGGCAGGTCCTCGCAGCTCTGCGGGTATGTCGGCGCCCCTGGGTGATATCAGGCAGTGCCAATGGGGATATAGCTCGCCATAAGCGATTACGTACACCCGCTCTGCACCAGTTGCTTCTTTTACAGCGGCAGTGCAACTGACGAGAGTTGGTCCGTAGGCGCCGGCTTCAGCGGGAGACATCGACATCGGCCCTTCTCCATGTCTACGCATGGCTAAGAAGTACCAGCCGGGGACTTCGAAATCAGGCGCAACGCCCATGACGAAATATTGATCGTCTAGTAACCACCCACCGGGAGGTTCTACAGAAATCCAGTCACATAGTAAGCATGCTTCCTTACTCATCAGGCCCTTTCGAAGTCTGTGAATTGAAGAGCAGTCGAGCCAAACTCGCATGGAGCCGAGGTAGAGGCCATGATCATCGAATGTTCTCAGCGTTAATTTTAAGTGACATCCATACCGGATGGGCTTGGATAGTCATAATTGGCAATGGATTAGCTGGGTTGTGGTCACTAGGCGCAATCCGGCTGCCGGCACTTCGAACAAGAGCACTGTGGTGGTTCACCCTGGTCGCAGAATTATCAATATTCGTCCAAGTATTCATGGGCGTGGCGTTAACCGCGGGCGAAGGAATAGAACCCGCCCCCTTTCATATGTTCTATGGATTCGTAGCCATCATTGCTGTTGGCATCATCTATTCGTATCGCCAGCAACTGGAGCACAGGATTTATTTGCTCTACGGGCTAGGCGGACTTTTCCTGATGGGACTTGGGATTAGAGCGATGCTCAAGGGCGTTGCATAGGTCTGGCTCTGCTAGAGGTTGACGACCGTACAGGTAAGGGTACGAGTGATGCCGTCGATTAGTTGGACTTTGCTAACGACCATCTTGCCAAGGTCATCAAGAGTCTTGGCTTCTGCCTTGGCAATGACGTCGTAAGGACCGGTCACATCCTCGCACGAGACCACACCTTCAATTACATCCACTGCCTGAGCAACGCTTGCTGCTTTTCCAACTTCGGTTTGAATCAAAATATAGGCACTGACCACGGGGCCTCCCTTAAGTGATAGTGGCCACATCGTATCCGAACCCTAAGAGGTGATGTGCAGCTTAATGGCGAAGGAATCCAGGTAATGGGAGCGCAAGATATACATGACCAAGTAAACCAACAGATCGATGACCTTTTTGCCACGATCTATCTGGTGCGCGACAACTCGGAGTTGGTCGAGCGTTTGTTTGCTCAGCTCGTAAATAATTTGGTCGAAATGGCATTTTTGGAGACGCATCTCGAATTTGAGGCCGGTGTTATTGATCTTCGGTCCTATCAGCAAGAGATCAAGACCCTCGCCAATCAGTGTGAGCAGATGGGTCTTCCGCACAATTCATAGATTGACTCCCTAACCTTGGCGCCCCATAGCATCGTCGTCTCCCATGGCATAAGGCCATACTCTGTTCAAATGCAAGAAGGCGAAAAAGAACCGGCAAATCTTCGACGGCGCCTTGTTTTCATTGACTTTGTTGCCTCATTTGCAGCTTGGCTGATAGCTGAAGCCATATGGGTTCGTTTTTTTGATCAGGGGTCTTGGACACACGCCGGACTATCGGCTCTAGCGATGTCGGGCGTAACGATCATCCTTGCCAATTGGCAAAAACTCTATTTGGCACGAGTGTCTAGCGTGCGCGCCGACGAGGTGACGAGGCTGGTGAGGCTCACCATGGTGGTCTTGCTAGTTGCTTACGGTTTCGATCAATGGTTCGGAGAGGGAGCCTCTTTCTTCAGAGTAGTAATGGGCGCCACATTGTCGCTTTGGATGCTGGTAGTAGCCCGTGGTCAATTTGGCCATTGGTTGCAAGCCGCTCGATTAAAGGGACGCTTCATGCGCCCAATCGTTGTGGTCGGTGGTGATGAAGAGGCGAGGCGCTTAACTGAATTGTTTTTTGTTCACCCGGAGATGGGCTACAAACCCGTGGGGTTTGTCGGAGCCAAAGGCGATGAAACACTCATGGTTCTTCCACGGCTGGGTTCATTGGAAGATGCGACAAAGGCTGCTTGTCGGGTCGGTGCGTCAGGAATTGTCATGGCAGCAACGGCATTAAATTCCTCTGAAGTGAACGACATTGTTCGCTCGGCTCAGTTGCAAAATCTCCATGTCCATTTCTCAACCGGTCTTGCCGGACTCGACTATCGGCGCATAAGGGCTTTGCCCATTGCCCGCGAGCCCCTGTTTTATATCGAGCCATATTCATTGACACGAGGCCAAGCAGTGATCAAGAGAGGTCTTGATCTAGTGGCAGCGTCGGGGGCAATGATCGTTGGCTCTCCGTTCTTTTTAGCCTCTGCCTTAGCGATCAAGGTGCTTGGCGGAGAAGGGCCAGTTATTTTCCGTCAAGTGAGGGTTGGTCAAGATGGAAAAGAGATCACGGTCTACAAGTTTCGCACGATGGAGGTAAATGCCGAATCACAGTTAAAGAACCTTCAAAGACATAACCAACGAAGTGGCCCACTGTTCAAGGCAGAGGGAGTTGATCCTCGAGTCACCAAAGTAGGTCGCATCCTTAGGGCCTCGAGTCTCGACGAACTACCGCAGTTGATAAATGTTTTGCAAGGGAGCATGAGCATGGTGGGGCCTCGGCCCGCTTTGCCTGATGAGGTTGCTCAATTCGATGAAGAGCTTCTTGATCGTCTCCAGGTTAAACCTGGCGTAACAGGTCTATGGCAGCTCGAAGCAAGGGATAATCCTGCCTTTCACGCATACAGACGCCTTGATCTTTTTTACGTTGAGAATTGGTCACTCTTGTTAGACCTGACCATTCTTTTGGGAACCGTCCGCTCAGTTGTACAACGAGGTTTTCGACTCATCGCCGGAAGGCAAGGCACAACCTGATCTGACAGTGGATCTAGTTGGCCAGCCTTTTTTCCAGCAAATGTAATTCGTCTTGGAGTTCGGGTGGCACGCTATTGCCAATCTCGGCGAAATGCGCTTCGATCAAAGTCAATTCGTCGCGCCACTCATCTTCATTGACAGCAAGAATTTTTGAAGTCTGGCTCTGGGTGAGTCCGAGGCCATCAAGATCTAGGGCTCCATCTGCCGGTACGAGACCAATGGCGGTTTCCACAGCTTTGGCTGTGTTGTCAACGCGCTCAACTACCCACTTAATTACTCGGGAATTCTCGCCATAGCCAGGCCACAAGAACTTGCCCTCTTGATCTTTACGGAACCAATTGACCCAGTACATCTTGGGGAGTTTGGCTCCCTCGGTTTCTCCTATGCTCAGCCAATGGGTGAAATAATCGCCCACGTTGTAGCCGAGGAAAGGACGCATTGCAAAGGGGTCGAATCGCACTTCGCCCACTGTTCCAGCGGCTGCAGCGGTTTTTTCCGAACTCATTATCGATCCGAGGAAAACTCCATGTCGCCATGACAAGGCTTCGGTTACGAGAGGAATTGTCGTGGCCCGACGGCCCCCGAACAAGATTGCCGAAATCGGTACTCCTCGTGGGTCTTCCCATTCGGGCGCAATTGAGGGACATTGCTTAGCTGGAACAGTAAATCGTGCGTTTGGATGAGCCGCAGGTGAACCGGTCTCGGGCGTCCAGGGTTGGCCACGCCAGTCAATCAAATTGGCCGGCACGTCCTCAGAAAGGCCCTCCCACCAGACGTCACCATCAGGGGTCTGCGCACAGTTGGTAAAGATGCAGTCTTTGTGAAGAGTGGTTAGAGCGTTTGGGTTTGTCTGTTCTGACGTTCCAGGTGCAACTCCAAAGAAGCCAGCTTCAGGGTTTATGGCATACAGCTGACCGTCTTCGCCGAATTTCATCCAGGCGATGTCGTCTCCAACGGTTTCGATTTTCCAGCCCGGGATCGTGGGGATCATCATTGCCATATTGGTTTTCCCACAAGCTGATGGAAATGCCGCTGCTATATAGCGCTTTGGTCCATTTGGAGGGGTAACTCCGAGAATGAGCATATGCTCAGCGAGCCAGCCCTCGTCTCTTGCCATTGATGAGGCTATGCGCAGAGCAAAACATTTTTTGCCTAATAGGGCGTTGCCGCCATAACCAGATCCGAATGACCAAATTTCTCTGGACTCCGGGAAATGCACGATGTACTTGTTGTCAGCGTTGCATGGCCATGGAACGTCGCTTTGGCCATCTTCAAGAGGTGCGCCCACGGAGTGGAGACAGGGAACAAACTCACCGTCGCCCAACTCGTCGAGTACAGCAGAACCCATACGGGTCATTATCTTCATACTGACTACGACATATGGCGAGTCTGTTATCTCAACGCCAATGTGGGAAATATCTGAACCCAGCGGACCCATGGAGAAGGGGATCACATACATGGTGCGACCCTTCATGGATCCAGCAAAAAGATCCTTAAGAGTTGAACGCATTTCAACCGGATCACACCAGTTGTTGGTTACACCTGCATCTTGTTCATCGGCTGAACAAATAAAGGTGCGGTCCTCGACTCGGGCGACATCGCCGGGGTCTGAGCGAGCCAGAAAGCTATTGGGACGCATCTTGTCGTCCAGCTTTATAAAGGTCCCAGCTTCCACCATTGACGAGCACATTCGTTGGTATTCGAGATCAGACCCATCGCACCACTCGATTTGGTCTGGCTGACAAAGTGTTGCCATTTCCTCTACCCAAGAAAGGAGTTTGACATTGGTAGTTGGTTGCTTGGTGCTCATGCATACTCCTTATATCTAAGGGTAGTGATTCCCGAATACGTTTCTTCCCCCCTGGACAGCGCACTTCCTGCTTGCTTGAGTACTTCCTTCTTGTGTGTCAATTGACTATTACCCTTCTTAAGAAGGTTTCGTCTCATTTTATGTTTTACTGAAACCAGGAGTTCCCATGTCGACTTCTGAGCCCATTCGAATTTTTGATGCAAGACCATCGGCATCGAGATTGAATACGACTCGCTGACCTTGACGAAGCATCCTAAATATTGACCCAACAAGCGCCGAAGGGGCGAGTTCGTAGTCAAGCAGATCGCTGTCGCACATAATTGTCCCTTGTTGCGTATTCGGATCGTAGGACTTGACGACGCCTTGTTTTATGAGACCGTCCATGGTTGAGCCCCTTCTGGTTTACTATGCGTTAGTGGAGAGTATCGGAGGCCGGCCCTGAGCAGCGAGTCGGGCTGGATTGCGAATTTGGCCCGCCGGCTACCCAGTGCTTCGCAGGGTGAAGTTTGGATAGGCGACGATGCCGCTGTGGTTGAAGCGCCATCTGGAGTTTTGTTGTTGGCGGCTGACACCTTAGTTGAAGGAGTACATGCGGATTTTTCGCTTACTGAGCCTTCAGATATGGGCTGGAAGGCGTTGGCAGTGAACTTGAGTGACATTGCCGCGATGGGAGGGCGAGCACTCCACTGTCTCGTTACGGTGGTGGTTCCTCAAGGTAGAGAGGCCGATTTAGACGGTTTGTATGAGGGTCTGGAAGAAGCGATGCAGGCCTTTGAGTGTCCCATTGTGGGAGGAGATCTATCGGGTGGTCCAACCTTGGTTATCACTGTTGCTATTACCGGCACCGTAGGTGACGAGGGTCCACCTCCAGTGTTGCGAAGCGGGGCACGACCTGGCGATTCCTTATTTGTGACCGAACCCCTGGGATCAGCCTCAGCCGGCTTGAGAGCCTTACGTTCGGGGGCCTTGCATTCAAGATACCTGGGAGCGCAAGCATCACTTTCAGAAGAAACCAATATTGATTGGGCAATAAATGCACATCGTCGACCGGTGCCTCGGATGGTTCACGGAATAGCTGCTCGCCACGGGTCAGCTACGGCGATGATGGATATCTCTGACGGTTTGGCCATAGACCTGAGGCGAATGGCAGATGCTTCGGGAGTGGGGGTGGTTATTGATGATCTTGCGGTTGCATCAGGAGCGACCGATGAAGACGCCCTCTTTGGCGGAGATGATTACGAGTTGTTGATTGCCTGTTCTGATCCGGATCGTTTGGAAGAAGAGTTCAAATCAGCTGAGCTACCTAGGCCAATATTCATTGGCCGTTGCACAGATTCAGTTGGAACATACCGTTTGGGAGAACACGATTTGCCAATGGGAGGGTGGGAGCATCAATGGTGAATCGGCCGTCACATGACTCGTCACATGCATTGAGGCGTCGCCCACCGGTGGCAATCACTATTGCCGGAACAGATTCCGGTGGCGGGGCAGGCGTAGTTGCTGATCTGAAGACCTTCGAAGCCCATGGAGTCTGGGGAACCTGTGCAGTAGTAGCCGTCACGGCACAAAATACGATCGGCGTTCATGACGTGGTCCTTTTGAGCCCTTCGATTGTTCGATCACAGATTTCTGCTGTTGCAGATGACATTGGTTTCGATGCTGCCAAGTGTGGAATGTTGGGATCAGCCGAGTTGGTTGAGTGTGTGTCTGAGGCACTTGGTGATCTTGGCCAAATACCTTTGGTGGTCGACCCGGTTTTGGTCTCAAAACACGGAGCCAAGCTGTTGAGTGACGACGCTATTGAGGTAATGAAAAATCGACTCTTGCCTCTGGCGACAGTGGTAACGCCAAACCTTCCCGAAGCTGCTGCGTTATCAGGCATTGCTGTAGAAGACCGAGACTCGATGATCGAAGCAGCCCGCCGCATTGCCGACCTCGGTCCCAAGGTTGTCTTTGTCAAAGGGGGCCACTTGGTTGGCGCCAATTCGCCTGATCTGATCTGGGCCAATGGTGAATCAACCTGGCTTGAAGCCGCAAGACTTGAAGTTCGCCATACTCATGGA
>CAYGGL010000070.1:0-5695 GCA_964349215.1 uncultured Acidimicrobiaceae bacterium
CAACAGTTTGCCCGGTCCCCAACTTTGCTCGATCTTCATTCCGTGATCGCTACATACCTTTCGTAGTTCATCAATTGGGGTTTCGAGATCTACCTTCACTCCCGCGTGTTCTTGAACTAACTCAACTAGCGTCGCTCGACGCCATGGTGGGGTTAGATCAAGCTCACGCGCAGAGCCGTCACGATCGGGATAGCTCAACACAGTCGTCCCATGAATTTCATAAGCAAGATGAGCAACCAACTCTTCGATCAGCACCATCATGTCGCTGTAATCGGCATAGGCCTGGTAAAGCTCGATCATCGTGAACTCAGGGTTGTGACGTGGGGAAAGACCTTCGTTGCGAAACACTCGGGCGATCTCATAAACCCGCTCGAAGCCTCCGACAACGAGACGCTTTAGATACAGCTCTGGAGCAATTCGCAAAAAGAGGTCTAGATCGAGTGCATTGTGATGCGTAGTAAACGGCTTGGCCAGAGCCCCTCCGGGAATGGGATGAAAAACCGGAGTCTCGACCTCAATGAAGTCTCGATCGTCAAGCCAACGCCGCATGGATGAAACGATCGTGCTGCGGGCACGCAAAATCGCTCGCTCCTCGTCACTCACCCACAAATCGACATAGCGCTGTCGATACCGAGTGTCGGGGTCGGTTATTCCATGCCACTTATCAGGAAAGGGACGACGGGCTTTAGCCAAGAGCACCCAGTCTTCGACCTTGATGCTCAGCTCTCCTCGCTTGGTTGTAACAACTTGGCCGGTAACACCAAGCCAATCACCAAGCGAACCATCACAAAACTCATCAAAGCGCGGAGTCGAAGCAGCAGGGGCAAACAGCTGTATGCGAGCGGTGCTGTCTTGCAAGGTTGCAAAGGCCAGCTTGCCTTGCACTCGCCGCAACATCATGCGCCCGGAAACGGTAACTACTGCGCCCGTTTCCTGAGCCGGCTCCAAACCGGCAAACTTCTCGTGAAGCGATGCTGCAGTGGCGGTGGGATCAAAACGATATGGAGGGTTCACGATGCCTCAAGAATGTTCTTACGGTAAATAAGACGCAACCCATGGAGCATGAGCCACGGCTCATGCTGGTCTATGGACGATGACAGTGGTGCGATAAGGCTGCCGAGACCACCCGTTGATATCACCTTGCATGGGCCCAGTTCATCTTTTACTCGCTGACACAAACCATCGACCATTGCAACCGCTCCATAGACCGCCCCGGCTTGAATCGACTCAGTTGTGTTGCGCCCGATAACGCTTTTAGGCGGTTCGGCAAGTTCGACACGACGCAATCCCGCCGCACGGGTATAGAGAGCGTCAAGGCTTATCTCAATACCAGGCGCTATCGCACCACCCATGTACTCGCCCTCGCCAGAAATAACCTCAACAGTTGTAGCGGTTCCAAAATCAACCACGATTGTCGGGCCACCGTAGAGATCGTATGCAGCAACAGCATCGGCAATGCGGTCTGCTCCGACTTCTTTAGGATTCTCATAAAGAATCGGCATGCCTGTGCGAACTCCCGGGCCGACAACTAAAGGCTCAAAGCCAAGATAACGAGACGACATACGTCTCAATGTGGCAGTCACTCTTGGCACCACTGATGCAATCGCCAAACCACTGATTGCATCTTCAAGAACCAGGCCTCGCTGCGCCAAGAACTGCTCGAACATCAACCCATACTCATCAGCGGTTCGCTCCGCGCTGGTCGCAATACGCCAGTGGTCAGTTAATTCAACGGAGTCATCTGACTCATATAAACCAATCACTGTCTGGGTATTTCCAACATCGACTACCAACAACACGATCTCTACCTCGCTTAAGATTTGGTATGGATCTGATCAACATCGATATCAAATGGGATATCAAGTGCAATATCAAGCACAGGAGCCGAATGCGTTAGAGCCCCGATCGAGATCAGATCTACACCCGTTGACGCATAATCGAGCACCGTCTCCATGCTTATCCCTCCGGATACCTCAAGGAGGGGATGGCGAGCGTCACCTCGCTCGGCTACACAGCGACGGACCTCTTCTGGAGTCATATTGTCCAACAGGACAATATCGACATCCGCGCCAATCGCTTCTTTGAGCTGATCAAAGTTGTCAGCTTCCACTTGAACCGTACGCCCAGGCCACATGCGACGAGCTCTCTCCACCGCCTCGGTAATGCCAAGCATGGCTAAATGATTATCTTTCAACATCACCCATTCACTGAGGTTGCCGCGATGATTGACGCCACCCCCTGCACGAACCGCTGCTTTCTCAAGTGCACGTAAACCCGGAGTGGTCTTGCGCGTGTCCCAAATCTGAACACGACCATCAACTGCTTCTACATATTTGGCTGTCAGCGTTGCGACCCCAGAAAGGTGGCTCAACAAATTCAATGCCGTGCGCTCTGCTGTAAGTATCGAAGCCAACGGCCCTTTGAGGGTCGCAATCTTTTGACCCTGCACAAGACGATCGCCATCGTCGGCCACCCATGTCACCTCAATGGAGCCATCAACTTGTCGTATGACTTCCTCTGCGCAAAGTCTGCCCGCAAGCACCCCATCTCGGCGAGCCACAAACCAGGCATCAGCTTCTACGCCTGCGGGCAATAAAGCCGCAGTTACATCTCCCAGAGGTTCGGTGTCTTCGGCCAATGCACGCGTCACTACTTCGCGTACCGCTGTTATCGGTGGAGGCGCTGCATGCCAAGCATCTGGATTTACCACTTAACGATCCTTGCAGTGGACAAGCCGACGTGTCAGCGAAGGGTCAAGGTCAGGAAAGTCACTACGCCAGTGGTTCCCACGGCTCTCGGAACGTGCCAATGCAGAACTCACCAGAGCTGAAGCGATTGTTGCAAGATTTGCAGTCTCATAATCTTGGGCGCTCTCTTGAGAGTCAGGCAGGTAAATAGCTTCTGCAGTTTCCTCAAGGGACTCTGCACTACGGACAACCCCTGCGCCCGTGGTCATAGCCTGTTGCACCGAAGAACGAAGTTTCGCCGAGTCAATGCCAAGGTTGGAAGTCTTTGGCTGATTGCTCTCAACAACAGTTGCCGTTGTTTCAAGTTCTGCCATCACTCCGGTTGGTTCAGCCCGATCTTTCCCCCGATCAATGGCTTCGATCACCCTTGCCCCAAAGACCATTCCTTCAAGTAGTGAGTTGGAGGCAAGACGATTAGCCCCGTGAACTCCAACACATGCCACTTCGCCACACGCCCACAAACCAGGAAGACTCGTTGCCCCATCGAGATCTGTTAGTACTCCACCGCATAGATAATGAGCAGCCGGGGCTATGGGGAGCCACTCGGTCGTAGGGTCAAGCCCAACATCATGCAATGAGGCTCCAAGGGTCGGGAACCGCTCATAGAAGTTTTCGAGACCTGTTGCATCAAGCCATAGATGGTCTACATGTTGGTCTTGCATCCGCATGGTCATTGCCCTACTCACCTGGTCGCGAGTGGAGAGTTCATCTATAAAGCGATCTCCATTGATGTCACGCAAGATTGCGCCATGTCCTCGCAAAGCCTCAGACAACAGCGGACGCGGCATGGCTGGGTGGTGAAGGGCGGTGGGATGAAACTGCATGAACTCAATATCAGCCACCGCAACTCCAGAACGCAATGCCATAGCAATGCCATCACCTGTCGCTTCAACAGGGTTTGTGGTAACGCTATAGAGCTGACCGGCACCACCAGTAGCCAATAACGTGTGTCTGGCTCTCAGTACTTGGCGCTGTTTTGAATCATCAAGAGCAGTTATGCCAACACATCGACCGTTTTCTATCAACAGATCGATTGCATACCAACCCTCAAGCACAACAGCAGCGGTAGCTCGAACGGCATCAACAAGTGCCCGTTCAATTTCTACACCAGTCGCAGCACCCCCGGCATGGACGATTCTTGGTCTCGAATGACCGCCTTCACGAGCCAGCAACAGATCGCCATGCTTGTCAGTGTCGAACACTGCCCCCAAAGCAATCAGGTCATTAACCCGTCCTGGTCCCTCGTCTACGAGCACTCGTACGGCTTCGACATTACATAAGCCCGCACCGGCGGCAAGAGTGTCGGCGAGATGCATGTCAGTCGAATCTTCATCAGAGGACAAGACGGCCGCCACGCCACCTTGAGCCCAACGGGTAGTGGCTTGGTGCAACTCAGCCTTTGTGAGAACTCCTACACGAGCCCCCAGGTCCGTCGCGCTGTACACGGCCGACGTAAGACCAGCTACTCCGCTTCCCAGGACCAAAAGATCAAGCGGTTGTAGAAATGAGGTGGCGTCAGACAACGAAGTCGAAGACTCCGTCACAACACCTCGTTCTCGGGCCTTGGATCTCCAAGAATTCGTAACTCGGCATCCATAGTTGCCAACTCGGCATGAACCTCAGCCTCGATTTCTGAATAACGACGAGGGTCAGGGGTCAGCTTGCGTGCGAGCTTTTCACCCACTGCACGGTTAGCGGTATCGACGTGGACAACCAAAGGATGGAAGTCCTCAAGTTCAGCATCTTCATACTCGCCATAGGTGATGACGATTACCCGGTCACCTGGTTGAACCAATCTTGCGGCGGCACCGTTAAGACAGACCTGGCCCGGCTCGCCGGCGATTGCGTAGGTTTCGAAACGGGCACCATTGTCTATGTCGAGCACATGGACCTGTTCGAACTCATGGATATCAGCAAGCTCCATGAGACTGGTGTCAAGCGATATTGACCCGACATAGTTGAGATCGGCGCCCGTTACGGTGGCACGATGTATCTTCGACTTCATCATTCGGCGACGCACGTCTGTTTCCTCCGAATCGGTGGATGCCATCGCTGGTCACCCCCAAAGAGTTAATAAGGGCCTGTCGTATAAGTGCAGACACTCACATAATGGGCCAAGAATCTCTCGCTGTCTAGACCCTTATGTTGTCTATCAGTCTAGCTGGGCCGATGTGCGCTGCCACAAGTAGAGCGACCTCACCATCAACCCTTTCGGGAGTACGCAAAGTATGAGGATCTACGACCTCTGCCTGATCAAATCTCGCAAGCGGCTCGGCCTCAATTGTGGCGACCATCACCTCTCGAATCTTGGCCGAATCTTTCTGACCTTGGTCGATAGCTTTTGCCCCGGCTCTAAGTGCCTTTATAAGGACAGGGGCCGCTTCGCGCTCTTTAGTACTCAGGTATGCGTTGCGGCTGGAAAGCGCGACCCCGTCGTGATCACGCGCAGTTTGGCAACCGACAATCTCGACGGGAAAAGAAAGATCCGCTGCCATCCGTCTGACCACTGCAAGCTGTTGAAAATCCTTTTCTCCGAAATAGGCGCGACATGTTCCGGCCATTGCAAAAAGCTTTGCTACCACAGTCGCCACTCCGTCAAAATGGCCGGGTCGGGCGATTCCATCAAGCACTTCAGTTAAACCTGAGACATGAACGTTGGTGCACTGATCGCCCGGATACATTTCCTCTACAGATGGGGTAAAGGCAATGGTTGCGCCGGCTTCGGCTGCCACTCTTAAATCAGCCTCCAATGAGCGTGGATAAGAGTCGAAGTCTTCATTTGGTCCAAATTGCAGCGGGTTGACAAAGATCGTCACACACACCACATCACATTCATTTCTTGCCCTTGAAATAAGGCTTGCGTGACCGGCATGCAACGCCCCCATAGTGGGAACCAGTCCTACGCTCAAACCTTCGGCGCGCTTGTTCTCCAATCGGGCAGACAGCTC
>CAYGGL010000070.1:5795-11652 GCA_964349215.1 uncultured Acidimicrobiaceae bacterium
GTAAAACGCTGTTAAAAGAGTGCGTAAAACGCTATTATATAATCATGGGAACTCCCAAATACCTTCCACGACTGGTCGATTCTACGATTGCTGACCTGCTCGAGAACCTTCCAGCCGTGATGATTGTCGGCCCTCGCGCTGCCGGAAAGACAACCAGTGCCCGACGGTTAGCGTCCACAATCGTCCGACTCGATCGAGAACGAGATGCCGCCCCGTTCCGCGCAGACGCCGACGACATACTGCGCAGCCTGGACCCTCCCGTTCTACTCGATGAATGGCAATTAGTCCCTGGGATACTCGGGGCAGTTAAACGAGCAATCGACGACGGCATCGACGCTAAGTATCTCTTGACCGGGTCGGTGCGCGCAGAACTTCTCGAAGCTACCTGGGCGGCGACAGGCCGAGTCGTACGCGTCACCGAGTGGGGTTTGAGCGAAAGAGAACTGATCGGACACACAGATACACCGAACTTCTTTGACTTTATATTCGAAGGGAAGGTCGCCGAACTACAGCCACCTCTCAATGCACCAAGCTTGAGGGGCTACATCGATATGGCCCTTCGCGGTACCTATCCCGAAGTGGCACTTCAGCCATCGGAGACGATCCGTCGTAAGTGGCTTGCCAGCTACGTCGAACAAATAGTCAGTCAGGACGCAGTCTTGGCAGACGAGCATCGCGACCCTGTACGTCTTCGCCGGTACCTATCAGCTCTCGCCATAGCTACTGCTGGCGTTCCTCAGCACAAGACACTGTACGACGCTGCTGGAGTCGGGCGGATGGCTGCCGTCTCCTACGACAGCGTACTCGAACTCCTCTTTGTAACTGAACGCATACCCGCCTGGCATTCGAACCAGCTTAACCGGCTGACGCGATCACCGAAGCGTTACCTCACTGATGCAGCGCTGATCGGTCCCCTGCTGGGTGTAGATGCAAAGGCGGTTCTTCGCAATGGCGATCTACTTGGGCGCGTAATCGACACTTTCGTCTTGTCACAGCTCCGTCCAGAGACAGAGAGCGCCAATCGACGACTGACCATCAATCATCTGAGACTTGACAATGGTGATCACGAGATTGATCTGATCATCGAATCAGCGGACGGCTCAGTTGTCGCGATCGAGGTCAAGGCGGCGGCGGCGCCAACAGATGAGGATGCTCGGCATCTGCGCTGGTTGCGCGATCGCCTGGGTGATCGTTTTGTGGCTGGAATCGTTCTCCACACGGGACCGAGCCCGATCAAGTTTGATGATCGAATCTACGCGCTTCCGATCGCTGCAATCTGGGGCCCCCGCTGATTGAAATACCTTCGATCCCCTTGGCTAACGCCCCACCGGCCCGACCCTCAATGCACTTTCGTGCTCAACTCCCGAACATCGAGATGCCCGCCAACAGGCCGCCGTCGATGACGTGCTCAGTGCCAGCGTCTCGTGGCGAAGGCTTCGAGCCAGGGGATAAACCACACGACGCCGTGGAGATCCTGGTCGACTCGTACGCTGCTGAGCACCGTGCGCTCCTCGAACCTGACGAGCCGATCGAGGAAGGTACCGAGGTCGGCACCTGGGTCGGTTAACCGTGATTGTGACAACTCATTGATCGGATGTCGCAACACCTGAGGGAGGTCCGCAGGGTCTCACGTCGCCTTCTGCGGTCTCGAGGGCCTCGGCCGACACCAATTCTGGGGCCAGGTCTCTAAGGGGAGCTAATACAAATCGACGCTGCCACATGCGGGGATGAGGAACTTGAAGATCGTTTTGTTCAACCACGAGATCGCCTACCAACAAGATGTCAACGTCCAAGGTACGAGGACCCCAACGCTCAGAACGCACTCGTCCGGCTGCCTCTTCGCAACTCTGCGCCAAGCTCAACAAATCTTGGGGAGAAAGTTGGGTATCCAGCTCTACAACCAGGTTCAGATATGGCCCTTGCTCAGGCCCGCCAACAGGATCGGTCTCATAGATCTGAGACACTCCAACCACATCGGGAAGGGCGGCGATTGCTCCTCGAAGGTTTGCCAAACGATCACCGAGGTTCGATCCCAAAGAAAGGAACGCCCTCATCTCTTGCGGGTGATCCTCACGCCGGCCGTGTTCAAATCATGAGGAACTGGTGGTCGTAATTTTCGAACTGCAACCGTTGCCCAATCGATTCGCTCATCAATGTTAAAAACAACTTCAGCTAAACGGTGCGCCAGATGTTCCAATAATGCAGAAGGCTTAGAAGTGACGGCTTCGCACACAGCGTCGCATAAAGCCCCGTAGTCAACTGTGTGAACCAAATCGTCGTTTTTAGCCGCTGGGACTTGATCGAATCCAACATCAAGATCGATCTCCAGCGGCTGAACTCTAACCTGCTCTTCTGACAACACCCCACATATACCAAGCACTCTCAAACCACGCAGTTCGATCCGATCTCTTAGGGGATCGCTCATCGGATCACTCATAAGTCTGCAGATAGTTGCCCAGCCAGGGTGACCAGTTCTCTTCCAGATGATGACAATGGACGAGAGAGCAATAGCTCGGCCATCTCTACCCCACGTGGCTCATCGGGAGCTAGCCCTGCATAAAGTAAATAAGCACCAATCACACCTTGCAAAGTGTCTTCCACTGCGTCTTGATGCATCAGGATCCGCTCGCCGTTGGCCAAAAGGCGGCGAAGTTCGGGCAAAAGCTGAGCAAGCATCTGGGCGGCGTCATCGTGGCGACCAAATGGAACGTGGACCCACGCGATATCCATTTCGTCGTAGATGTGAAGGTTGTGCGGAGAAGTCAAGAGGCTGACGACACGACTGAAACCTTGTTCACGAAGCCAAATGATCTCTTCTTGGCGACGAACTCGACGGTGACTGGCGCCGTAACCACCGGGGCGTTCACTCACAGCGAACTGGCCTTTGATAACCCATGCAAAATTGCGTGGAGCAATTCCTTGAGCCCATTTTCCCTTCATGGCGAAACCTCCTCCCCTATCAAACGCATAGCCATCACTGTTTGTGCAACATCATGCACTCTTACCATCCCAATTCCTTGAGTAGCTGCCCAAACAGCACTGGTCACCGAAGCATCCATTCGTTCTTCGGGCCCAGAACCCCCAACGAGAGTCCCCAAAAACTGTTTTCTGCTGACTCCAATCATCACAGGAAACCCAGTCTCTACAAATTGATCGAGCGCCCCAAGCAAACTGAGATTGTGGTCAAAAGTTTTGCCAAACCCAATTCCTGGATCGATCCAAACTTCAGAAACGCCTTCTTCGGTAGCCTTGTTGGCGCGCACTATCAGTTCCTCTAAAACCTCGGCCACCGCGTCAGTGTAATGCGGGTCTTTTTGCATCGTCCTGGGATTACCTTGCATATGCATTGCAACCCATCCAACCCTTTCTGATGCTGCGAGCTTTGAGAGTGAAGCTGTTACGTCATTGACTAGAGTTGCCCCATTGTCAATGGCGGCTTTTGCGACTAATTCCTTCGAGGTATCTATTGAAACTCGAACATGAGGACTCAGTGCCTTAATAACAGGCAGCACTCTACGACACTCTTCTTCTGCGCTGACAACATCGGCACCAGGACGAGTCGACTCGCCCCCCACGTCGACAATGTCAACCCCTTCAGCAATCATTTGCATACCCCGGGCTGTCGCCGCCTCAGCATCGAAATAGCGGCCACCGTCAAAGAATGAATCGGGGGTCACATTTAGAACCCCCATAACCAGTGGGGTTCTAAGTGTGCTCATCGAGTGCCTCGATAAATAAATTGCAGGGCTTCATTTCGAGTTGCGACATTTTCTCTGAACAGTCCACGCATAGCCGAAGTGACCGTACTCGAGCCAGGTTTGCGGACTCCCCGCATAGACATGCAGAGATGCTCAGCTTCAATTACAACGAGAGCGCCTCTTGGCTCAAGAGTGCGCTCAACTTCATCGGCAATTTGTGCCGTAAGACGCTCTTGAACCTGAAGGCGTTTAGCGTAAGCATCTACCAGACGGGCCAACTTTGATAAACCGGTAATCCGGCCGTCTTTACCTGGAATATATGCAACGTGTGCATGACCAATAAATGGCACCAGGTGATGTTCGCAAAGAGAGAACAGTGGGATATCTCGAACCATAATCATCTCGTCGTGGTGCGCATCAAATGTGACCTGAAGATGATGATCGGGAGATTCGTGTAGGCCACCGACAACTTCTTTGTACATACGAGCTACACGCTTAGGAGTCTCTTCGAGTCCATCACGATCTGGGTCTTCACCAATGGCTAGGAGGATCTCTCGAACGGCTCTTTCAATTCGAGGTCCGTCAACAGTTTCATTGTCAACAGTGTCATTGTCTTGGCTTCTCTCCCCAGCCGAGATCTCACTCACGATGTAGCAGGGCGAGGGCTGCTACGACGTCTACGAGGAGCAGCTGCCCTGACCTTTTCCGCTTGTTCAGTCACGACTTGCCCGTCATCTGTGTCATCAACAACTCGTGACTGAGGTGGCGATGAGCCCCATGAAGGAGCCGAACCAAAGATTTCAAGCAATTCTGGAACATCAAGGGTCTCACGCTCAACGAGAGCTTCGGCCAATTTGTCGAGCACATCACGATGAAGGGTCAATATTTCGGTTGCAGTGCCATGTGCCTCGTCAATCAAGCGACGGACCTCGCCGTCAACAACGCCTGCTATCTCTTCTGAATGGTCACTTATTTGGTTGTTCTCGCGTCCAAGAAATGGGTTTCCAGATCGCTTTCCAATTCGCTGGAGTCCAACGGCCTCTGTCATTCCGTATTCGGTGACCATCGCTCTTGCCATCTCGGTGGCACGCTCTATGTCGTTGCTTGCTCCCGTTGTTGGATCAGAGAACACAATCTCTTCAGCAGTTCGGCCTCCAAGAAGCACTGCCAATTCGTCTTCAAGCTGCGAACGAGCTTGAAGATGGCGATCTTCAGTCGGCAATGACAACGTCCAACCAAGCGCACGACCTCTGGCGATAATCGAAACTTTATGGATGGGGTCTGCGTTTGGAAGAAGATGGCCCACAAGTGCATGACCTGCCTCGTGATAGGCAATTACCTTCTTCTCTTCGTCGCTCATCGCCTTTGACTTACGCTCTGGTCCGGCAATGACGCGGTCAATAGCCTCTTCCATCTCTGACATCGTGATTGATGTCTTGGCCCTTCGAGCAGCTAGCAATGCCGCTTCGTTCATTAGGTTGGCCAGGTCAGCTCCGGTAAATCCAGGAGTACGACCAGCAATCACATTGAGGTCAATATCTGTGGCAAGCGGTTTCCCCGCACCATGAACATCAAGAATCGCGCGACGACCAATTCGGTCAGGAAGATCAACAACTATCTGGCGATCAAATCGACCTGGGCGCAAGAGAGCAGGGTCGAGGATGTCGGGACGGTTGGTTGCAGCGATCAAGATGACCCCGGTCTGGGCGTCGAAACCATCCATCTCGACAAGAAGCTGGTTAAGCGTTTGCTCACGTTCGTCGTGTCCACCACCCATGCCAGAACCGCGGTGGCGACCAACGGCATCTATTTCATCAACGAAAATAATCGCGGGACTTGCCGCTTTTGCCTGTTCGAAAAGGTCACGAACTCTACTGGCACCAACGCCGACGAACATTTCTACGAAATCTGAACCTGAGATTGAAAAAAATGGAACCCCTGCTTCGCCTGCAACCGCTCGGGCCAACAATGTCTTTCCCGTTCCTGGGGGGCCGAACAGTAAGACACCCTTTGGAATCTTGGCTCCCATTGCTTGGAACTTCGCCGGTGCCTGAAGGAAGTCTTTGATTTCTTGCAACTCTTCAACCGCTTCGGCCGCCCCTGCCACATCAGCAAAGGTGACCTTTGGCTGATCTTTTGAAACCTGCTTGGCCCGGGCC